>NZ_JBEXYN010000016.1:0-185319 GCF_040630935.1 Streptomyces sp. NPDC005722 | reverse complement strand
CTTGAAACGATCCCTGCGCGGTAAGTCTTTCTCTTCCTCTTCAAGGCGCTCCCGCCGCGCAGAGCGCGGCGGCGCGCGGCCCGGCGCCTCGGGCCGACGCTCCAGTCTTCGCCCCGCTCCGGCCCGGCCGCCGGCCGCCCGCCAGACGGCGGAGGGTTGACGAGGGGGACACCCTCTGTGGCTGGGGCAGTCGGCTCCGCGGCTTTACGCGGCCACCATGGGGCGAGCCTCGAAGATCGGGGCCCACATCGGGCCTTAGCGGGCAGGTCCACAGACCGCCCGAGTCGCCAACAGCTTACGGGCCCCGATCTCTCGCCCCATGGCAGCTCCCGCCCAAAGCCGCTACGCCGACCTCTGAGCCGACAGCAGACACCCCATCAAACAATCATTCGCATTTTGTGGATTTACCGCACTCTGTCACGAACTCTACCAGATAGACACATGCCATGGGACCATCAGAAGCTCGAACCCGGGCCTCAGGGGGATGCGATGCGGGTATCAATCTATCTGTTTCGAGCCGAAGCCAGCGCATTCAGTGACCTGCTACGAGAATTCCCCTCCGGCTCCCGCGAACCGGAACGGCGCAGGCTGAAGGACGGCATAACGATATTTGGACTTCGCGTAACGGCGAACATGGCGGACCCGTTCAAAGTCGCAGCGATCCAAGTAAGGACCCTGAGCGAAAACTCGCGCCAGCAGCGAAGTCAAACAGCTAATCGGACTAGAGTTGCAGAGTTCGACGTAGAAGTAGAACGAGAATGGCTGAGATACTTGAAGGCCGATGTAAGTGACGGCGTAAGCTGGGCATCCGGAGTGGGCGGCTCACAGTCTCTGTCACTCACCACCAGGATGGATTTGCGGACGGTCGCGGCGGGAGTGCGGTATCGGGACCCCCCGTGTGGCGATCCCGAGACGTTCACTCGCTAACCTGCAAGGTGGCGGAGGAAGTCGTTCACAAACTTCCCCACCTGTTCCTTAGTTGTAGTGTCACGCACATCGATTCGGTCGATGTATCCGACCCCTGCGTTACGCAGCAACCGCTCCCTGCTCTTATCATCCGAGGCCCTAGCCTTGTGATGAGGCCCGTCGACTTCGATCACACCTACCCGACCACGATAGGTTACTAGCAAGTCCGGCTCGAATGTATGCCCAAGAACTCGCATGGCACCCAACGGCATGATTCCAATTGTGTCGTTATCAGGAAGCGTTGCCTGGTGCGCCTTCAGCATCGAATAGACACGGTGTTCCCACTTATTAGTGAAGTGGAGGCCATCTTCTGTCGGGTGCTTAGGTTCGGTCCGGACACGCCTCGCCTGATTTGTTTGATATACGCCTTGGGATGCGCGAAGCTGATCTCGCCAGTCTGCGGCAACCTTGGGAAGCAATGTACGGATGCGGACCTGGTTGATCTCAAATCCATCCTTCTCCGTCACCGTGCATGCGGCAAAGTAGATGCGTTCGACGATCTCAGACGTGAAGAGATCCAACAAGTGAGGTTCAACGTCGACTACTACTTCGTAGTAGTCCTTGCCCCAGTCCGTGCTGACGTAATCCAGCTCGAACCCGGGCACCTCGGTAAGGAGCGTTGACGCGTCCGCGTGTCCGCGCTGAAGCAGAAGGACCGCAGTCGCCCCGTGGACGCGCTCGTTCTTCAACCGCCGTATCTCGTCGTCTGACAGTCCCGCAGGATCAGCCAACATGTCGTCAATCGACCGGAGTTCATCACCCATAGCCCTAGATTGTGGCAGCCACCACCGACATCCGGGTGTGGACCAGGTGACAGCGGCCAACCACATCGCTTGGGAGCTCGGCGCCGGTGCGAGCTGACACGCAGCGACCATCTACGAGTAGTCCGGGCCGTGTCGAATGTCTGTCGAAGCCGAGTGATAGGCCGTCGTCGGCGCTGATGGTTGCCCGGGTCAGGACCCGGTGCAGCCCGGCCCGTGTCCAGGTCACAGGCGTAGGGGACATCGCTCAGGTACTCGTTTCCGCCGAGGGTGGACGGCTGGCAAGATGGGCTGCTTCTTGTCGCCTAGGCTCCGGCGCCCAACGGGAGAGGGTCGTGGTGATGCCAGATGAGGTAGCGGTCCTCCCGGCGTAGCTCCGCCGAGCCCCACTCGATCCTCATGACGCCCCGCTCCATGGAACACGCGTAGGCGATGAGGACTAGGCGCACGTCCTCGGGCAAAAGGTTGAGATCGGGGTGCACCTCAGACTCGTCGAGCTCATCCAGACCCAGGTCAAAAGCTTGTTGCATGGGCTCCGGACCATGACGCCGGATCAGATCAGCCCGGAAGCCGGTGGCTCGCCGTAGACGCGCGGCTGTGACAGGAACGTCCTTCTTCGCATAGCGGATCGGATAGAACACTCGATCACTAACGACCATCAGCGTTCGCCCCTGCAACCGTACGGGGGTCGCACCCGCAACTGTGGCCAGGCCGGCGGCGAGCTCCTCGTACTGCACGGCGTACAGCCCATGCCCGTAAGCCTCTAGGGTCTGAGTGTGAACCCCCTCGTGCCCGCTACGTGCCCTAGCGTGCGCTCGTTCCAGGCTGGCGGGGATGGCCTCGGATAGAAGCTCTGCAGCATCACCGAAGGCTTGCTGTGCCCACCCTGTCACTGCCTCCACGACACACCACCCATCCCCTTGTGACCCCGACCCCAGCGCCGTCCACCCAAACGGTGTGGCGAGGGTAGTGAGGGCTGCAAGTACGCATCCGGCGCACAACGGGGCGCACATACTGAGGAGGGACCCCGCCGAGACGTCACTCAGACCTCCTCACGGGTCCACTTCCTGCCGCACGGGGAGGGCCTAAGGCGCCTACTCCGCTGTCGCGGCTGACATCACCGGGTGACATCAACGCCAACGCATCACCGCAGAGCCGAGCGACCGGAGACCGGCGAGAGACCGGCCCGGCAGGCGCCTTCTACCAGTACACAAGGAGCCTGGCCCGAACTTACAAGGCAGCTGTCACGCGCGCTGCCTAGACATGCCCTGGACCGGTTGGCACAGGTGCGACCGGACGGAGCGCAGTGAAGCCGTTGATCTCGTATCGGGTGCTGGAGAGCAACAACAGCCACTCGTCGCAGCCTTGCCACGGATAGCAGTCGGCGGCGCCTCCGCGCGCCACCCGCAGACCGTCACCAGTGCGTGGGCGGGCGTCCACCGGCGCGTCCGTGAAATGCGGTACCCACACGTCAGCGCAGATTTCGTTCGCCGACCCCATCGCCGCCAGCCCGAAGGCGTTCTCGGCCGCGGCGGTCCGCTCCTCGTCGGCGAAGTCGTCGAGCACCTGGTCCTCGTCCGGCTTCCCATCACCGCGGAAGGTCAGGGTGGTCGTGCCTGCGCGGGCCGCGTACTCCCACTCCGCCTCGCTCGGCAGCCGGAACGGCCACGCGCCGAGCAGGTCGTCCAGGTCGTCCTCGACCCGGGCCGTGCCCGACGCCGAATCGGTGAATCTGTCCTCGTACTCGGGCAGCCAGTGTTGTACCTGCGCGACCGTGAGCGGATGCCGGGCGATCAGGAACGGCTCGACCCGCACTTCTCGCACCGGTTGGGCCTCGGCGGCACCAGCGAAGAACGGTTCGAGGTCGTCCTCTGCGCCGCCGGCACGCTCGATGGCGCGGACCGCGTCCAGCTCCGCGTCAGACAAGCCCATCCGAAACGTCCCACCGGGAACCACGCGGAAGACCACTCCGGACGGCGTGTGCCGCCAAGCCGGTCGGCCGGCCACGATCTCTTGAGCCCACATGGTGCCGGACGCTAGCAGTCAGGCATCCCGGATGAACGAGGGGCTCTGCATTCCATCGCGCAGCGGTAGAGCTTCGGGTCACGAGGTGCAGTGCCACATCCGTGCCACATCGGACGGCCAACCACGGTCAATGACGGCATGCCGCAGTCGAGATACCGCGCTGAGCTGGGGACGCCCCAAAGCCGCTCTGACCTGCGTACCCTCGACGACCCTGACCGCCAGGCTTACAAGGCAGGTGTCGGCGGTTCGAAACCGTCCACGCCCACCAGTGAAAAGACCCCCAGCCGGTCATGGCTGGGGGTCTTCGACATCCGGATCCGACATCAACGCCCACGCTCACTCACGGCCGGGACGCCTCCGCAGCAGCCGGTCCATGTGGCTGACGGCCTCCCGCTGGGTGTCCTGCACCACGTGCGTGTAGACGTTCATCGTGACGGCGATCTGGGAACGGCCCAGGATCTCCATCACCACGCCGGGCGCGACGCCGGCCGCGGTGAGGAGTGTGGCGCAGCCGGATGACGAGCCGCGACAACGCTGATCCACCGTCTCCTGGTCGGCGGCACAAGCGACGACGCAGAGATCTGTGGACTCTTGTTGATCAGCGGGCCGGGAAGGAAGCCAGGGCAAGATCCCACTGGTCCGCGGCAAGAAGCAGTGAAGAGGCATCCGTCCGGACCTCTACGAAGTACTGGTAGATGTCTGGCCTGTCATCCCCCAGTCGCCACGGCGGCGCCGCCTCCAGGGATAGATGAAGGCGAATCACTGCCTCAGCTTCGCTTTGCGCGGCGAGACTGAAGGCCAGGACCGGCTCGTTGAACCAGGTGTCGGGGGACAAAAAGCCTTCCTCATCGGGGTGCCTCACAGCCACTGCCCCCTCAGCCACCGCACGTAGCCACGCGGTGACCTGGCCAGCCTCGTGGGTCAGCAGAGCTGGATCGGCAAAGGCCCAGTGGCCTTCAGCGGTCGTCACCTTGCCACCAATGACCAGCCAGTTGTCGTCGTACCGATTACCTCGGGCCCTGGCGAACTGATAGCGCAGTGGGCGAAGCTCGACACGGTTTACATGATCACTCAAGAGCACTGCTACAGGATGCCACGGCCCTCTCGGGCGGTGAACGGCGCTGATCAAGACCAGGGCAACGCTGGGACAACAAGCACCTCATCCCGGTGCGGTAGGACTTTCTCTACTTCATCAAGACGCCCGGCGTCCGGCCGCGCCCACGCTTCTGCCTCCGTCCCCCTCGGCGCGCCGTCCGCCGCCACGCGCCACGAAGGTAGGCAGAGGGGCATGAGGTCAGAACCGTGGTGGCTGGGGCGGGCGCCGACACGATCTCCACCGCTCCGGGGTCACAGCGTTCAAGCACCGCTCCAAACCGATGGCTACAGGTCAGCAGAGGTTTTCCTGATGTACCGCGATGCTGTTGGCCCGGCCTCGTCTCATTCGCCCCGAGCCGTCCGGGCCGTCCGGGCCGGGACAAACCCACCCGAGTTACCGGCAAGCGTACGGCCACCTCATCACGCCCGGCCCCAGCCCAGGCGCGCCGTCGGCCATACCCGCTCCGCCACCCTCGTCCCCGTCCACGCGAGCCATCCCGATGAGATGACCAACGGCATGAAGTGTCGCCATACTGGCCCTCTCACGAGGTGGGGAGCCCATGACCGATGGTCCACAGGTCTCCGAGCTGACGAAGAGTGCGAAGATCACGTCGTGGCCGCGGCTCCGGTATGACCGAAAGGACGGGATGTGGACCGTGATGAGGCGCCTACCAGGTGGAGTGGATGGCTCAGCCGGGAGATCGAGATCGCGGAGAATGTATTGGATAACCCGGTACCCGTGGAGATACGGGGAGGGTGGACGAGTAACTTCCAGATATTTCCGCTGCGAAAGACATCCTGCGAGATCGTCACCGGACGCGAATTGGGCTGGACCAGGGGTGTCCGGCCGACCCGGGCCGTCGTGCCCGCCGGCTTCAACTTCCTGCGGGTGGTTCGCCGGTGCCCGGGGCGCAGTGTGGGTGGGTTCGCCCGTTGGCGGCTGTCCGTGCTCTCCGGGGCGGAATTGCCGCTTCTCTCAGGGACGGTGTCCGGCAGTGGAGCCGCCGTGTTCCGCTACGAAGGCGGACCGGCTGGTGTGACCTTCGACTTCCATTCCGAGATCACGGCCAATGCCCTGGTATTCAACCGAGCGGCGGGCGGCGAGGTGATCCGTCTCTCCGAGCACTCCCAGATCAAGGGTGTGGGCCGGCTGCCCGGTGCCGGGCTCCTGAGCGTCCCCGACTGTCGACAGTGGGTCGTCAAGGTCTTCTGATCGACGCAGTCCGGATAGCTCCGACCGGCGTGACGTGACACCGCTCGTAGTGCCTTCTCAGCGCCCGCTCGGGTGGGGGATGAGATCGCCAGATGACATCAACGACGATGGACAACCACAGGACGAGGCACCCGGAGACCGACCAGAGACCTCCGTGTAAACGCCTCCCGGCAGGCCGTGCGAGCCCGGCCCGAACCTACAAGGCTGGGGTCTCAGCGCGGGCGCAGGTCAACGCGGTCGATGGGCTGTGGGGTGGGCAGCGCCCTACACGACCCACAGGGCTGCGTCGACGGCGATGAGGACGGCCCCCAGGACCAACGCGATGAGGCCGTTTCGTCTCACGGTCCTCGCGGTTTCGAAGGCTCCTTCTGCCTTGTCGCGTCGCGCCGAGGCCAGGAGGAGGAGCGCCAACAGCAGACTGATGAGCCCGATCGCCCCGAGGAAAACCCCTACCAGTCTGCCGAGCATCAGCACGGTGCCCGCTTCCCTCGCAGCGATCACAATGGTCCCCCGACGAACACGAGTTCTGTCCCAGTCTCCGCCCATGGTGGTGCCTGCAGCTCCCCACCACAAGATCAATGCCGGTGAAATGTGAAGCTCACGCAGGTGATCTCGATGTCCTCGAGCGCGAACGAGCGGCTCAGATGCAGCACCAGCACGACTCCTTGTTCGCTGAGCGAGCCCCGAAGTCGAGACGACTTAGCCCTTCTGCCGGTCACGGGAGCTCACGCGGCTCTCGACGACGGTAGTGCCGGGCCGTTCAGCACACCCTGCGCTGTGACAGGAGGAGATGGGTGTTCAGGCGAGCGGACCAGGCCGCATGGCTGCGGTGGACCACGCTGTCGGCGACGGCCGGAGCAGTCACGTTGGCGGGGGTGAGTGCCAATGCGTCAGGTGGAGGCACCACGGTGGACTGCCGCAGCAACTCTTCAGCCCTCCAGGCCGCCATCGCGGCTGCTGCTCCGGGGGCGACACTCACCGTGCGAGGGACGTGCATCGGTCCCTTCACCATCGGGAAGTCCCTGACCCTCATCGGCCGGAAAAAGGCAGTACTCGACGGCAATCACGCGGGCACCACCGTGACGGGCAACGGAGCCGTGCAGGTGCGGTTGACCCGCCTGACCATCACCGGTGGCCAGGGAGGTCAGGGCGGAGGTATCCGCAACTCCGGCGGTACGCTGACGGTGGACGATCCACGCTGACCGCGAACACCTCCGCCGGTACCGGGGGCGGCATCTTCAACGACGGCACGGCCACGGTGTTGACGACTGCCGGCAGTGGCAGACCCCACGGCTGGCTCGAGTCCGCAGCCGGCCCTACCCGGCGTCCTGTGCCTCGATCAGGTCGAGGTCGCGGACGCAGAAGCCGTGGTGCTCGAAGGTCTCGTTGAGCACCGTGCCGAGGCACTGCCGCACCGAGCGGCCCCGGGCGTACGGCGGCCAGACATCGTCGTCGGGCACCGGCGCCCGCGCTGCGAGCTGCACAGCGGTGACCTCGTCGAGCCAGGCCTCGAGCTCGGCGGCCTGTGCGTCACGCACGCTCACGATCTCGTCGAGGGCCGGATCGAGCGAGAGGTCAAGCCCGTGCGCTCCACGGTAGGGCTCGGCGGTCGGCCCGATGCCCATCGGCGTGAACAGCTCCGTCGAGCCCAGGCAGCAGCGGCGGAACCACGAGTCGTGGACGAAGACCAGATGGCGCATCGTCTGCACCGCCGACCACTCGTCGTTCACGCTGCGGCGCTCGATGCCGGGCGTACCGCGGATGCGCTCGATCGTGCCGGCCCAGCCGGCATGGAGCTGACGCGATGCCTCGCGCAGATCGGCCGGGTCCTCGGAGCGCATCAGCACCCGCACCGGATGACGCCGGTCGAGCTCTGCCTCGACGTACTCGGTGACCTCGACACCGTTCACCACCAGGTTGGTGACGAGCCCGTCGATCACGGCATCCTGCATGGCGACGCCGATCAGGCGTGCCCCGGTCAGATCGCACTCGCGGAACTCGGCACCGTGCAGATCCTCGTCAACGTACCGCTTCATGCTCCGCATGCTAGGTGCGAGCACTGACAACCCGGCATCCCCAGGTCGCGACTCACGTGGCAGGTCCCGGACGATCATGGAGCGGTCACTGCGCCTCTCCGCACTCGGCCGCTCCTCAAGCTGCGGGCGCCAGCCGCGAGGGCCAGGGAAAGGGTCGACCGCATGCGCCGCGAGCCCTGCCATCAGCCACGCCAAGAAGGATGGGGGCGGCGTCGAGCGCCACCCCTGCGGGTGTCGGAGAGGTCAGCCTTTGACGATGACCACCTTGTCCTTGGGGTTGATGGGGTTCACCGTGTCGAAGACGATGCGGTGGGACTCCTCGTCCAGGTAGAAGGTGGCGGTGTAGAGGTCGCGCGTGACCGTCGCCTCCAGGTCGGTGCTCGTCATCCACGACGAGACCGACGCCGTCCCGGCGGCCTGGGCGACGGGGCCGGGGATGCTCTTGGGACGTGAATGCTCGAACGTCCAGTAGGGGTGGTCGAGGAGCGCCTCCATGTCGGCCGCCGTGGTGTCGAAGTAGCCCACGAGCCGGAAGTCGGTCGGCCCGGGGACCCGACCGGAACCGCCGGAGAGGTTGACGGCGCACCACCGCGTGCGGACGACCGTGCCCAGTTTCGAGAACCGGTCGGTGATCTGCTGCGTAGTGTCGCGCAACTCGCAGCGTGCGGCCGGTTTCCCGTTCTCCGACGCCTCTTGCGCTCGCGCGGGCGCATTGGGGGTGCAGGCAACGGTCAGGAGCAGCGCGGCAACGGACAGCACCCCGGCCGACATACGCGCCCCGTGGTCCCTCATCGGCGGCCTCCCGGTCTGAATGCGCTGGAAAAGCCACGGCGGCGACCCGGACATCTCGTCCACACGCGCACGGTAACAGCCGCCGGGCGTGCCACAGCGGTGCTGCATCGGGCGGGAGCCAGGAGGAGCGTCCCGGGGATCAGGGGTGCGCAAGGGTACGACCTCCGGACTCTGGTCAAGGCAGGGAGCCCGCGGGCGCGGCGCGTGGTTGCCGACCTCCTCGCTCCTGGAGCTGATGTCGCCCACGAGTCGAGCACCATCCCTGGGCCAACGCAGCCGGCAGCCGGCAGCCGGTACAAACTTGCGTACGGCGTGAGTGCGGAAGCCGTACCGGATGACGAGGTCCACGAGTTCTCCGGCTGCGGGTCCAGCGGTCAACAACGTGGCGTCGCGGTCGCGATGCCTGGCTGAGCCCGGGTCTCTCCGCGGCCGCTCTGACCGCGTACCCTCGACGCCCTGGAGCACCGGCCCGAATCTGTTCCGACCCCGGCAGTCAGGTCGCGTGGGGGATGTAGGGCGATGCTGCGACCTGTGCCATCGTCCGGAGTTTCGTGAAGTAGGAAGCGCAGTATTCCTCGTTGATCAGGGGCACGATCTTGTCGAGGTCGGCGATGCAGCCCAAGAGGGAGGCAATGCCCCTGTCGTCAAGTCCGCCGTTCAGTTCTCGTTGCACGAGGCCGGCGACGTCAGCGTCCAGGAGGACCAGGTCCACGCCGTCGAGGTCCACGCCGCGGAAGCCGTCGGGGAACGGTGCACGCCGGTGATCCTTCCACAGCTGGGCGAGTCCGCCGACGGGCTGTACTCCGCCCACCGGGGTGGCTCTCGTCTCTGCTGCGGACGGTGGGCGAAGGAGCAGGGCGACGGCATCGAATACGGCACGCACCATTGCGACCGCTTGGGCCGCTCTGACGGCGGCACTTGACGCGGCGCCCTGCGTGAGCCGGTCGCGCAGTAGCCGGCTGCGGTCGAGTTCGGCGGCGAGTCCGGCCGTGATGAGTCCCGTGTCGGTGGCCCGCTGGATCAGGGCGTGAAGCGGGTCGTTCGAGCCCAGACGCTCGGCGAGGACGTGCTCCAGGGCGAACAGGGAGTGCGTGACGGCGACGGTGGCGAACTCGTAGCGGTAGTAGGAGTGCCGGATGAGCTCGCGGGAGGTTTCCATCGCGCTCATGACGTACATCGACGCCCCGTGAGGCAAAACCAGGTCCGAGACCAAGGCGTGCATGCCGTCGTAGTCCAGAGCGGTGTCGCGGCCACGTGGATCCGGCATGGGCATGGAAAGCGGGCCGGGCATCGACGGCAGGGTGTTCACCGGGGCAGTCTTGTCGCCGGAGGGCTGTTGGTGCCATCGGATTTACTCGGAGCGGTCACCGATCCGCCGCATGTTGCCGCTGGCCCGGCTATGAAGACCAAGTTCAGTGTGGTTGTTCCTGTGGCGGCTGACATCACCGGATGACATCAAAGGCCTCAAGGCCTGGGGCGAGCCCTACGAAGACCTCATACGGCCCACCGACGTTCGTCCACCCCGGCCGACGGAAGGCTGCAGCGACGACCCGCCCTTCCAGGCCACCGGGCTCCCCGCCGGACTCGTGCGTACACTGCTCGCCGACCGCAGCGAGGATCTCATACGACCCGGGAAGGTCGCGTTGCAAGCGAGCGTCACACACATCCCGTTGAACATCGCCACCCCGCTTGCGCCGGACACCGGCTGTCAGGCCGGTGACCGCCTCACCTCGCTCGTAAAACAGGTGCCGGGGGTTGGGTTGACAGTCGATGATGCGCTCATGAGCGACGACTTGACGGAGGAGCCCGTCCGGCTGGTAGCGGCCAACGTCGTGGCCTGGCGTCGGTGTGGCGTGGGCGGGCAGGAACTTCGCCCTGGGACGAAGTTCTTCAAGGGCGGGCGAAGGTGTACGTAGCCGATGTGCAATGGGGCCAAGGAGGCCATCGGCTCACGGTGATCGGACGTGAACGGCACACGAGCCGCTGGATCGCCATCGACATGGCGACCCGCGATCTGCGCAACTTCCGCCCGAAGCCCGTCTACGCCCCGCGAGTCCTGGAGCGGCTGCGCGAAGCCGGACGAGGACACGGGTTCGGCGCAACCGCCGAAACGGTCTCCGCCACCCTGGAGCTGTATGCGCACCAGTACCGGGACGAGGCCGGCTGAGTGCCGAACTGCGCCGCGACAACCACCGCACGAACGCGGACGACCACGGACGTCCACAAGCACTTCGCGCGGGAGGCGGACGGTTCCACCCGAAGTCACAGGGTCGCGTGCAGTGCTTCGGACGACGAGGCCACTCCTGAGGCCTCAGGGAAGCAACTATCCCCCGTTCACGCAGCTGTACGAGCCGTCGTCATTGCGCCCCACGCTGTCGTACGACCAGCAGTGGAGCGCCGGCGCGAGCGTCCACATCCGCACTGCCATGAGGACACCGATGCAGGCGACAGCGGTCCATCCCCCGTAGGACCGCCAGCCGGAGAGCGCCAGTCCGCCGACGCCCACCAGGGCCGCGAACACCAGCATGTAGACGATCACCGGCCCCATGTTCTCCCGCAACCCGGGGAACGACTCCATCTCGATGGTCCCCCCGAAGCTGAACAACACCACGAGTACGGCAAAGGCGAAGACGATGGCGGCCGTGCAACCACGGGCTGCGCGCGCGTACGGCTCAAGCCGGATCTCGGCCGGCTCGGCAGAGTGCTCCTCGTACACGGCACCTCCTCATCCGCGGGTGAGCCGCGATCGTAACGGCCGGGCAGAGCACCGCAGGAGGCACCCGCACCCGACTCGGCACCCGCAACGCGCACTTGGCGGATCCCATGATGTACGCGCCAGGCCTCGGGACAGTCGAATGCGCGTCGGAGCCGGAACAAGCAAAGGCCCGCCCTCCGGAGAGTCGCATCCTGTTACGCGCGGGGCGTGGCTCCCGTCTTCCGCTGCAATCCCGTCCGGGCGGCACCGAACGCATCTACGACGAGTCCACGGACGTCGACCGGCTCACGCCCGCAGAAGTCGCAGAGCGTATGTCCGCGGTCCGGGGAGGCCGGCTGTTCGACGCCCTCGATGACGGTGGCGCCCCACCTGCGGAGCCGGAGCCGTGATCGTAAGCGCCGGAGCGCCGTCTATTGTCCCTCGTAGCCTGTCCTGGTGACGAGCGCACAAGAGCACCCCACGTCCGCGGTGACGCGGTCCCTGCCCGAGGCGGAAACCATCCTCCGCGACACCGACTGGGCCGGTCTGGAGCATCTGTGGGGTCCCGCGGGCGACGTGCCCGCTGCGCTGGCGGCCCTCCGCGGCACGGATCCCGTTGTCCACGCGCGCGTCATGGACAAGGACCTCGATTGCCTGCGCCACTCGAACGGTGTCTCCCCGGCCACGGTGCCCGCGGCGTTGTTCATCGCCGCGATCCTTCCGGATCCGTGCACCGAGGTCGAAGGGACCTACTACTCCTGGGACGCCCCAGTCGGAGGGGAACGGCGCAGCCTGCTCCGCGTGGAACTGCTCGAATGGCTGGCGTCACTGGCCCACGACACCGACGACGAGCTGCACGCCAGGCTACTGAGGCGGGGCGAGGTCTCGCCGGAGATCGAGACGGTACGGGCTTTGCGGCCACTGTTCTTCCGGGCAGTCGCCCCCTTCCTGGACGACGCCGAGTCGGCCGTGCGCCACGCGGCCCTCATGACGGCCGTCTTCCTCTCCGAACACCCCGATCTGGCAGGCCACCGACCTCACCTGGCCATCCGTGCGCGGGACCTCCTGGAGACCTGCGAACGCCCCCAGTACTACCGCCACAGCGCCATCGACGGTCTCAAGGCCTGGGGCGAGCCCTACGAAGACCTCATACGTCCCACCAACGTTCGTCCACCCCAGCCGACGGAACAAGAGGGATCGCCGTGGGATGACGCGGTCTCCGTCGACGACCAGCAGCCCGGCTGCAGCGACGACCCGCGCTATTAGGGCTGCCGGTCCCAAGCCCAAGCGGCGGGCGAGTTCGCGCAGCTCGGGGGCGTCGTACGGGCGAGCCACAGGCGCATCCTCCCGCGGCCACACCCTGCTTGGCGAGCGAGCCGGGCAGCCACCCGTGCCGCATGGGGCGGTCCGCCCGGGTGTGGCTGAAGCCATCCGCGACAGCGCACCGCTTCCCATGCGGGAACGGGATCACCTCCAGGGCGAACCGTGGATCGGACGCCCCGGGCCGTGGCCCGGCATCACGGGCTGCTGCGCCGGGGGTGCGGGGTTGACCTGGCCGCCGGGCAGCTGCGCCGGGGGCACCTGGCCGCCGGGCAGCTGCGTTCCCGTGCCCGGGGCCTGTGCGAGTCCGCCGGCCCACAGCTCGTCGACACGCGAGCGCTCGGTGGCGTCCGGGTAGCGGTTGGTGCAGGACGGGCCGGGGCCGCCGCCCGACATCAGCTCGCTGCACGGCCCGCTGTAGTTGTCCGGCAGGCCCAGCACGTGCCCGGTCTCGTGGGTGACGACGCGGATCGAGTCGTCCTGCCGGTTCTGGGTGTAGTCGAGGAAGACGTAGCCGCTTCCGTGGCCGTCGGTGGAGGCGTAGGACCCGCGCTGGTCGTTGCCCTCGTAGTAGGAGAAGTCCGCGTTGCCCGAGGCTTCTTGAAGCTTGACGTTGGACTCGGAGCTGTTCCATATCGAGGCGGCGCTCGATATCTGCGAACGGAAGCTCGGTGCGTGGGAGGCGTCGTAGTGGACGGTCACCGCCTGCGCGTTGGGCTGGGCGGCGCGCTTCGCGGCGACCGACGTGAGGACGGCCTTGAAGAACGCCTCGTTGTTCGCGGCCTCCTCGCCCGACCCGTCGTACCGCGCCGCTGCGGAAGTACCGGTGGAGGCGGACGGGGTGGCGGGCGCGTGGGCGCTCGCCGGCACCGCCGCGCCCAGCGCGCTGGAGGCCAGACCCAGGCCGAGAGCCAGGGCGAAGAGTCTCGGGGACGTACGGGACGACTTCATGGGAGGTCTCCTACTCACTCGGTGACGCCGAGCGTCCGGTGCGCGTCCGACTCCGCGAACACCGGTTCCGACCTGCAGCGACGTCCTGTGGGTCGCCATTCTTAGAACGGCCCGACGGGGAGCGCAACGGGCCCTGCCACTAGGTCGCCTCGTAGGTCCCGGGACCTTGCCACGGCAAGTGATCGGGCCTCCGTCCGCACACGGCGGTGGAGGAAGGAGCTGTCGCAACGTCAGGACCCGTACGCCGAAGGCAAGTCGGCGTACGGGTCGGCCGGGCGGAATCGCGGGACGCGCGACAGGATTCACATTCCGGCGAAGTTGGACAAATTCGCAGATATCTTCCACACGCACCTACTAAGTGCGGCGGTAGGTAGGCGGGGTCTTGTGACCGATGTCATAGATTGCGGGCTTCCGCTTCTTTCGCACCCCGCCGGCCCCGATTCGGCCCCCTTCCCGAGTCACCCCCACCGCACGGGCGCACCGCTCGTCACGGCGCGCGGACGCCGAGGCGGTCGGCCTCCTCGATCACCTCGCCGAGCAGCCCGAGCCATTCGTCCACGTCGGCGGCCTGCAGGCCCACGTCGAGCCCGAGGCCCTGGCCGCCGGCCAGGTAGACCTGGGTCGCGCCGCACTCGCGGGCGGCCATGAGGTCCTCGGCGACCTGCCGGGGCGATCCGCCGAGGAAGGGCCGGCCCTCCCCGATCGGTTCGCGGGTGAGCGGGGTCGGCCAGGGCACCTGGTTGACCACCGTCAGGTCCCCCGGGTCGCGGCCCGCCTCCCGGGCGGCGTCGTGGAACGCGGAGACGATGCCGCGCAGTTCCTGCGCCGAGGACGTGATCGGGATGAGGCCGTCCGCGATCCGGGCGGCACGCCGGACGGCGGCCGGCGCGTTCGCGGCCAGTAGCACCGGGATGTGGGCCTGGACCGGCTTGGGGTTCACCTCCGAGGGCGCGATCTTGTAGAACTCCCCGTCGTGCCGGACCGGGTCCGGGCCCCACGAGGTCCGCATCGCCGTGATGAATTCCTCCGTGCGGGCGCCCTTGCGGCCGATCGGCACGTTCGCCGTCTCGAACTCGTTGTGCTGCCAGCCCTGTCCGAGGCCGGCGATGACCCGGCCCCCGCTGAACCGGTCCAGGGTGGCGAGCCGGCGGGCGAGCATCACGGGCACGTGCAGCGGCGCCACCAGGACCGCGGTGCCCAGCTTGATCCGCTCGGTCACGGCGGCGACATGGCTCAGCGTCTCCAGCGGCTCGTACGTCGAGCCGTAGAACTCCGGCAGCATGTCGGGGTCGCCCCCCGTCCACAGCACGACCTTCTCGATCGGGCGCAGCAGGCGCTCGAACGTCCACAGGGCGGCGTAGCCGAGGCGTTCGGCCTCCACTGCGACCCTGACGATCGTCTCCGGCGAGGTCTGCGGCCCGGCGGTGGGCAGTGCGAGACCGATCTCCATGGGTCCTCCAACAGGTGCGGTGCGTGGTTCCGGGACGCGGCCGGTGACGACACGGGCGACGCGGGCGGGCTCTCTTTCTTATATACTAGAATCTGTGTCCAATATAGTAGATCCGCTGGTCGCGCAGATCGCAGCGCGCATCCACAGCGAACGGGAACAGCGCCGATGGACCCTGGCGCAGCTCGCGGACGCCTCAGGGGTGTCCCGAGCGATGATCAACCGGATCGAGCGCGCCGAGAGCAGCCCCACCGCCGTCGTCCTCGGCAAACTGGCGGCCGCGTTCCAGGTGCCCCTCTCCGCCCTGCTCACCCCGCCCGAGGCCACCGGGGTGCACCGGACGGCCGACGCCACGGAGTGGCACGACCCGGCCACCGGGTACCGCCGGCGCCAGATCACCGGGCCGCGGTTCCCCGCGGACATCGCCGAGGTCCGCCTGCCGCCGGGGGCCCGTGTGCCGTACCCGGCGGCGTCCCTGGCCTTCCAGCGGGTGGCCGTCTGGGTGCTCGACGGCCGGCTGACCTTCCACGAAGGCGACGCCGTGCACGAACTCGACGCGGGCGACTCGATCGAGATCGACGAACCGGTCGCGCACGTCTTCGCCAACACCAGCGACGCCGAGTGCCGCTACGCGGTCGTGCTCGCCCGCGTCGCGGGGCCGTGACCTCTCCCCCACGGCAGAGCGAGGTCCTACTGGGAGCGCGCCCAGCCCGCGGTGTTGGAGTAGGACTCGTAGCGGTAGCGCGTACGGCGTTCCCACTCCTCGCCGGTGAGGTGCTCGTACGCCAGGTCCGGGACGTACAGCAGGCCTTCGGCCCATACAAGACCGCTCACGAAGGGCTCGAACGCCGCCGGATCCCGCAGGACGCGGTCGTACGTCTCGCGTCCGGCGGCGACGACGGCGGCCCGGGTGTACAGGAAGGCGTCGCCCGACAGGTCCTGTCCGTACTCCCTGCGATCCAGCCGGTACAGCGCCCACGACAGGTGCTCCGCGAACTGTTTCACCGTACCCAGGGGGCCCGCGACCAGGCGTGCGGTCAGGGCGGCGACGAGCCGCTCCGCGTCCGGGTCGGGCGTCGTCGGCGTGCAGTCCTCGATCAGCTGCCAGAAGGCGTTCTCGTCCACGTACGCGAGCATGACGGAAGCCTCCGACAGGCCCCGTCGCGGTCGGCACGGCGCGATGAGCCGGGGGCTCGGGTCGACGTCACGCCCCCGCGGGGCTCCGTCGGGCGCCGTTGACGGGCCGGCCCGGACCCGCCGGGTGCGGGCCGGCGGATGACACCCCGGCGGGCCGCGCCGCCGCCGCGGGCGCGGCGCGGGCGCGGAGGCCGTTGCGCCGGGTGGGCTCACCCGTTTGCCGACGGACGCTTCACCCACCTGGCCGCAGTGCTGGCGGTGCTGGGGTGTGTGCGTGGCTCGCCGTGCTTCCATCCCGTCAGGAGGCACACATGATGCGTGAGGACCGACAGCAGGACACCACCCCGCGGACGGGTGCGTCACGGCGGCATCTGCTCGCCGCGGCCACACTGGCGCCGGTGCTGGGCGGGGCGATCTCGGCGTGCGCGCCGGCCGGGACGTCGAAGCAGCACAACCACCCGTCGGTCATGCCCGTGCGCACCGCCCTGACGGACTGGAAGGACGTGGCCGTCGCGCTGGGGCGGACGGGGGACATCAGGCGCGACTTCATGTACCACACGGGCCTGCCGCGCCGGGACCTCAACGTGGTCTCACAGGGCGTCACCGTCAAACCGGGGCTCGCACTGGGCTCGCACGTGTCCTTCGTCCGGTACGCCGACGGGAACACGCTGCTGATGGGCGACGTGGTGGTCACCGAGAAGGAGATGCAGTCGTTCGCCGACGTGCTGCACGAGCGCAAGATCGAGCAGACCGCGATCCACAAGCACCTGCTGTCGCAGGACCCCGAGATCTGGTGGGTGCACGTCCACGCGCACGGCAAGGACCCCGTGGCCATCGCCAAGGGCCTGCGCGCGGCGCTCGACCGGACCGGCGCCCCGCCCCCGGGACGGCCGGACCACTCCGTACCGCGCCAGCTGGACATGGACACCGCCGCCATCGACAAGGTGATGGGCGTCAAGGGCGGCATCGACGACGGCGTCTACAAGAACACCTTCGTGCGCAAGGAGACCATCACCGACAACGGGATGGTCCTGCCGCCGGGCCTCGGGTCGACCAGTGCGATCAACTACCAGCCGCTGGGCAACGGCCGGGCCGCGGTCAGCGGCGACTGCGCCATGATCGCCAGTGAGGTCCAGGACGTCCTGGCGGCCCTCAGGCGTGCCGGGTGCCAGCTCGTCGAGCTGCACAACCACGGGCTCACGGACGAACCGCGGCTGTTCTTCGTCCACTTCTGGGCCGTTGGTGACGCGGTGAAGCTCGCCAAGGGGATCCGCGCCGCGCTGGACGCCACCAACGTCAAGGGGATGGCGGTCGAGATCGGCTGACCGCCCGTCCCGCCGGCGGGTACGTGTGTCCCGGCCGCCGCTCCGCACCGCACCCCGGTCGCGGCAGCGGCGGCCGGCTCCGTCCCCGCCCCGGGGCGGTACCGTCTGCGGGGACGGTCAAGGGGCGGGACGCGGGGAGGACACGGGGCATGGCGGGACGGTGGTACACCGCGCTGGGGGTGAACCTGCTGCTGGGGATACCGGGCGTGGTCCCGCTCTGGATGCTCTGGTACCTCGCGGCGAACTGGCCGCTGGCGGACCTGGGTCTGACGCGGCGGGATCCGACGGAGAACGACGGCATCCTGCCCGGGCTGGTCCTCTTCGGGCCCGTCGTGCTGCTGTTCGCCGTCCTGTGGTGGGCGGCCAACCGGCCGCTCGCGGCGCGGACGGCGCTCACCGCGCGCCGCTACTGGCTGCTGAGCGTCCTGGCCACGTTGCTGCCGACGGCGGCACTCTTCGCCAACTCCTGAGCGCCCGGGTGTCCCGCCGCCCCGCGCGCGGGGTGGTCCCCCGCGGCGGGGCGTGGTGGGCGTGACGTCGGTCACGGGGCGGGTCAGGCCGGGGTGCGGACGGCGGGGTCGGACGGGACCGGCCGGGTGGCGACCCTGCGGCGGCGGCCGGGGAGGCCCAAGGTCGGGTTGGCGACTCCCCAGGCGGCGCCCTTGCAGACCAGCTCCTTGTAGACGGCGGCGAACCGTCCGGTGACGGCCGCGCCGACGGCACGGTCGTCGGCGGTGACGAACTGGATCAGGCCCTCCTTGCGGCCCAGCGAGATGCACTGGTTGAAGTAACGCAGCGGCACGTTGGGGAGCTTGCCGCCGGTCAGGCGGGCGGCGATGGAGTCGGCGGCCTGCCAGGCGGTGGGGATGCCCGAGGCGCACGACATCCGCAGCGGCTTGCCGCCGGGGCCCGCCACCAGGGCGGCGTCGCCGATGGCGTAGACGTCCGGGTGGGAGACCGAGCGCATGGTGCCGTCGACCACGATCTGGCCGGTGGTGGTGGTCTCCAGGGTGGTGGCCCCGGCGATCGGGTGGACGGCGAAGCCCGCGGTCCACAGGGTGACGGCGGCCGGGAGCGACGTGCCGTCGGCGGTGACGACGTGGCCGGCCTCCACGGCGGCGACGGTGGTGTGCTCGTGCACGGTGATGCCGAGCCGGTCGACGACCTTGCGCAGGTGCCGGGCGCCCTTCGGGGAGAGCCAGTCGCCGAGGCCGCCGTGGGCGGCGAGGGCGACGGCGAGGTCAGGGCGGGCCTCGGCGATCTCGGTGGCGGCCTCCAGACCGGTGAGACCGCCGCCGACCACCATGACGTGACGGCCGGCCTCGAGCCCGGCCAGGCGCTCGCGCGCCCGGAGCGCACCGGCGCGGCCGGCGATCTCGTGGGCGTGCTCGGCGGCGCCGGGGACGCCCTGGTCCTTCCAGCCGCTGCCGAGCGCGTAGACGAGGGTGTCGTACGGCAGTTCCTCGGCGCTGCCGGTGCCGCCGGTGCTTCCGTCACCGTCCACGCCCCGGACGGTGACGGTGCGGCGGTCGGCGTCGACGCCGGTGACCCTGGCCGTCCTCAGTTCGACGCCGGTGCCCTCGAACATCCCGGCGAGGGGCCGGGGCGTGAGGTCCTGGCCCGCGGCGAGTTGGTGCATCCGGACGCGCTCGACGAAGTCGGGGTCCGCGTTCACGAGGGTGACGGCGACGTCCTCGCGGTGCAGTCGCCGGGCGAGGCGCCCGGCGGCGCTGGCTCCGGTGTACCCGGCTCCGAGGACGACGATGCGGTGCTGCATGTCCTGGCTCCTGTCTGCTCTCCAGCGGATTCGCCACTTGAACCGGGCGGCCCGCCGTTTCCTGACAGGAATGGGATGTGAAGCACGTCACATCGGCGTCAGAAGGCGTGGAGCAGGGGTTCCCCGTGGTCGCCGGCCGCCCATCGCCTCGTGGCGCGGTCGAGCTTGTCGGGGTTGACCTGGTTGCGGACGGCGGCGATGCCGGCGGCGGTGAGCTCCAGGCACATGACGCCGACGACCCGGCCGTCGACGACCGCCACCACGGCGGGAGCGCCGTTGGCGGCCGTCACGTGGACCTCGGCCGAGCCGCCGACGAGCGCCCGCTTGGCGGTGCCCGGCGTGAACAGGCCCCGCAGGAACTTCGCGACGGCGACGGCGCCCTCGAACGCCTTGGTGCGGGCCGGGATCTTCCCGCCGCCGTCGCCGACCGCGACGACGTCCTGGGTGAGCAGCCGTACGAGCGGCTCGGTCCGGCCGCTGGTGGCGGCCGCCAGGAACTCCTCGACGACCCGCCGCGCCGCCGCCTCGTCGATCACGGCGCCGGCGCCGGCGGCGGCACCGCGGGCCCTGCCGTCCGCGACGTGCTTCTTCGCGCGGTGGTGGATCTGCTGGCTGGCGGTCTCGGTGATGTCGAGGATCTCGGCGATCTCACGGTGCGGGTAGGCGAAGGCCTCCCGCAGCACGTACACGGCGCGCTCGCTCGGGGTGAGGCGTTCCAGCAGGACGAGGACCGCGTACGAGACCGATTCGCGCTGCTCCGCGGTGTCGGCCGGGCCGAGCATCGGGTCGCCGGCGAGCAGCGGCTCGGGGAGCCACTGGCCGACGTACGTCTCGCGCCTGGCGCGGGCCGAGGTGAGCTGGTTGAGGCACAGGTTGGTGAGCACCTTGGTCAGCCACGCCTCGGGGACCTCGATGCGGCCGACGTCGGCGGCCTGCCAGCGCAGGAACGTCTCCTGCACGGCGTCCTCGGCTTCGCTCGCTGAGCCGAGCAGACGGTAGGCGACGGCTTCCAGGCGGGGCCTGGACGCCTCGAACCGGTCCACGTCGTGCGGGGTCAGGGCCATGGCCGGGATCCTAGCCCTCGCGCGGTCGGGCCGTCAGTGCGTGACGTCGAGGACGTCGAGGCGGGCGACCGCGCCGGTCTCGACGGGCCGGCCGGGCAGCGCCGGGTCGGACACGCCCAGGACGGTGCAGTACGCGGCGGGCGCCGAAGTGCTCCGGCACGCGGTCGAGGGTGCCGAGGGTGGTCCTCGTCCGGAGTTCGAAGTCACCGGTCCCGACGAGGGTTCCGCCGCTGTCGTGGGACGACTGGCCCGGAAGAACCGGGCGGCGAGGGGCCGCCGCCGGGACTCCCGCCGCTGACGGCCGCGGCCCGAGGCCGGAGGCCCCGTGACGGTTCGTCACGGTACCTCCGGCCGGGCGGGGCGTTCCGCGGTGGCCGCCGGGGGCGGTGAACCCTCAGCGGAACGGGAAGTATCCGCCGCCGAATCCGCCGAATCCACCGAATCCGCCGACGGGGACGACCACGGGGACGACGACGGCGGGGACGAACCCACCGTAGAAGTTGTTGCCGTAGAACCCGTTGCCACCGAAGCCGCCGAAGCCGCCGCCGCCTTGGACGTAGCTCGTGACGCCTGTCGAACGGGCGATGGTCGTGGTCTGTGGTGCCGCATCGGCGGTGCCCGCCGCGACAAAGGCGAGCATCGGTGCCGCGAGCGCCGCGGCGACAGTCCGGCGGACGGTGATGTTTGCACGCATGTCAATCTCCTTCGTACGTGAAGATTGGTGGACAACGGCCGTGCCATTTCCGACCGTCGTCGAACCGGCTTCGTGTGCCTGGAGCCGGCAGGACGAGGGGCACGTGACCCACGCGTTCTCGCTCACCGGGCAGGGACGCCGTGATGCAAGGCGGCAAACGCCGAGGACATGACCGTGACACGGGTGGGGCGCGGAGTCAAAAGAAAGCGCCGCGTCACGGCGCGGGCGCGGACGCTTCTCCGCAGGTCAGGAGCGGTGCGACGGCCCCGTCGGAAATCTTCGCGGCCCCGCGGCCGACCGTGTACCCTCCGACGCCCCCTGGCCAATGACCGGGGTCCGGGATCACCCTCCGCGACCATCGCCCGGCCCGGCCCGCGTCACGCGATCGCCGGATCCGACTCCTCGCGCACCGACCAGTGCGGCCCCTCCGGGAGGGCCCCGCTCGCCTCACCCGTCCCGCGCAGCGGCAGGAGGACGACCGCGGCCCCGGCCAGCGCGCACAGCAGCCAGTCGACCGCCCAGTGCAGACGGCCGGGTCCGGCGTAGAGGACGGGGGCGGCGATCAGCGCGGCGAGCAGGGCCCCGCCGAGGATCCGGCCGTGGACCGGTGCGGAGAACGCGGTGGTGCGCGGCAGGCGGCGTACGGGACGGTCGGCGGTGGCCGCGCGGTGTGCGCCCCCGAGGTACGGGCGCGCCTCGTCCGGATCCGCGAGGCCCGTGAAGACCTCGCCGCCGTCGGCGACGAACGCCGCGGGCAACTCCTCGTCGATCAGCTTCCACCGCTCCGGCCAGCAGAGCCAGCCCTCCTGGCCGGCGAGGCGCAGGCTCGCCCGGCCCACCTCCTTCGCGGGCCCGGCCAGCCTGATCTCGCGTGCGCCGTCGTGGAGCACGACCCAGTGGAACTGCGTGACGTCCAGTTCGCCGGGCTTGGACCCGCGCTCGAGGTACCGCATCCGGACCGGTTCCCCGACCCGGACGCGTACGGCGTGGAGTTCGCCCCGTCCCGCGTCCTCGGACAGCACCCGCATCTTGGCGCGCATCTCGGCCCCGCTGACCCGGCGGCGTGCGAAGAGCAGCGTCTTCACCGTCAGCACCAGCACGAGGATGATCACCGCTCCGGACAGGACGCCCCCGGAGCCGGCCGCCAGGCGGGCGAGCACGAACGGCGTCACGATGAGGAGGACGGCCCCCGTCGTGCGGCCCACTGCACGGGCGGGGAGCGGCAGTCTGCGGGGCAGTGGCGGCGGGAGCGGCTGTCCCGGAGGCGAGGGCGCCGTGACGAGGGGCGGCGCCACGTGAGAGGCGAGCGCCCAGGCCCCGGCGGTGACGGCGGCCGCTCCGAGGGCCGAGAGGACGTCCCAGCGCGGGGCCGGGGCGTCGTAGCGCACGAAGACCAGCGCCAGGGCCACGGCGGCGCAGGCCAGGGCCATGCCGCCGAACGTGCGGGTGATCAGGGTGGAGCGTCGCATGGATGTCCTTCACCGGGCGGGTTGAGCCGGGGTGGGGGACGCCGTCTCACAGGGGTGATCTCTCGCGTGCGTACGGCCGGCCGGGGCCGGTGCACCGCTCGCTGTACGGTGCACCAGTTTCACCGGTGATCCGGAGCGAAGTAAAGGGACGCCCCGTCACCATTCGGGAACAGGAAGGCGGTTGAAGCGCATTCAGCCCGCACCACCTCGGGCCGCATGCCTCACGGGCGGCCCGACAGGCCGCGCGGTGGGCGGGTCGACTCCGGTCGCGTCATGCGGCGCAGTGTGGCAGTGCGTGGTCGGGGCCGCGTGGTCCGGACGAGCGGGGTCGTCCGTGCACCGCGCCCACCCCCATGCTTGACGTGTCAAATAAATGGCTCTATGTTCGGTTGACGGGTCAAGTAATTGGGGCAGGGGTCAGGGCGGGCCCGACCGTCGCCAGGGCTCGCCCGCCCGGCCGGCGCGGTCCGGACAGTCGGCCCAGTCCGCAGGATGAGGAGTCACGACCATGGCACAGCCGAACGGCGAGGAACTGCAGGCGATCCTGGAACGCCAGGCGGAACTGCGGGACCGCTACCTCCTGCCGGCCGCGGAGCGCCCCGCGCCGACGACGCAGGGCGTCCACCACGCCGCGTTCATCGCCCGGGACGTCGAGGAGACCATCCTCTTCTACCGGGACGTCCTGGGCCTTCCGCTCGTCGACCTCGTCGAGAACCGCGACTACCGCGGGTCGACGCACTTCTTCTTCGACATGGGCGGCGAGAACATGCTCGCCTTCTTCGACTTCCCGGGGCACCCCCACCCCGAGTACGCCGAGACCGTCGGCGGCGGCCACCACGTCGCGCTGTCGGTCACGCCCGAGGTCTTCGCCACGGTGAAGGCCCGCCTCGAGGAACGGGGCATCGCGTACGCGGACTTCCCGACCGAGGTCGCACAGAGCATGTTCCTGGCCGACCCCAACGGGCTCCGGATCGAGCTCATCACCGAGCCCAAGGGCTACGCGCTCGGCGAGTACCTCCTCTGACCCCGCCACACCAAGAGCCGCGCGCAGCCCGGGCACTCCACGGGCCGCGCGCGGCTCTTGGCGGTTGCGGAGCCGCCGGGCGTCAGCTCTTCTCGGTCGCGCCCTTCGTGTCCTTCTCGCGGAGCGCCTTCTCCACGGCGTCCCGCACGCGGCCGTCCTCGCGCTGCTTGCGCCGTGCGCGGCCGCGGCGGGTGAAGATGATCGCGGCGGCGACGGCCGCGGCGACCAGGACGACCAGCAGGAGCAGGATCCAGGGGACCGCCCAGCCGTGGGCGGTGGCCTCGACCGGGTCCAGGGGGGTGATGGAGCCCGACGCGTCGGTGAGCATCGGGGTGAGGGTGGCGGTCGCGGTCAGGCTGACCGCGGGGGCCACGCCGTGGACGGGCACCTTCACCTTCCAGCGCTCACCGGGGAGCAGCTCGGGCGGTGCGGCGATGTCGCCGGCGTTCGCCCGCAGCCAGCCGAACGGGCCCGCCACCGAGACGGACTGGCGCGCCGACAGCATCGCGTTGCCGGTGTTGTGGATCGTGTACGTGACGGTCGCGTCGCCCTTGCCGAAGGGGCTCGCCGGGCCGTCGTAGTCGACGTGCAGGTCCTCCACCGCGAGCTTGGGCTTGAGTTCGCCGCTGACCCGCAGCTTGACCCGGATGCCCAGCCGCCGGTCCACGTTGATGCCCTGGGCCTCGTCGGACTGCTTGAGCGAGGTCAGGATGCCGCCGACGTAGTCGCCGGGGGTGGCGTTGTCCGGGACGGTGACGGTGAAGGGGATCTCGGCGGTCTTGCCGGGCTCGATCTCGACGCTGTCGCGGTCGGCGTGGACCCAGGCACCGATCTTGACGGACTTCTTGTCCTTGGTGAGCAGGTCGAGCTGCCCGGTGTCGGTGGTGTAGCCGTCGGCGGCGTAGAGCGCGAGCCGCAGCGGGTCCTTGCTGCGGTTGGCCACGACCATGGCGTCCTTGACCTGTCCGCCGGGGTTCACGCTGTAGCTGTAGCTGGACCGGTCGTCGCCGAACCCGTTCGCGGCCGTCCTGACCGTCCAGGTGACGTCGCCGTCGGCCGCCCGGGCGGGGCCCGCGTGGAGGCCCACGAGGGCGAGGGCCGCGAGCAGGACCAGGACGGCGGTGCGGGCGAGGGGCGTCGTGCGGCGCGGTGCGGACGGGTGCATGTCGGGGTCTCCTGGAGCGGGGAGGCGGGGCAGGCACCGACGGTGCCTGCCCCGCCGTCAAACGGGTACGGTCAGCTGCTCAGCGCAGTGATCGTGAGGGTGGCGCGGTAGCCGCCCTTCTCGACGCTGTCCGGGATCTTCAGATCCAGGTCGGCGCCGAGCTTGGCGGAGCCCCGCGGGTGGCCCTGCTCGGCGGTGCCGAGGCCCCGCGAGACGGACAGACCCTGGCCGTGGTCGTCGTAGCCGGAGGTCACCGGGTCACCGGCCGTGGCACCGGCGCCGCCGTCGAGGACGTACGGCGTCCAGCCCAGGTAGGAGCCGGAGAACGTCTTGTCGGCGTCCTTGAAGTCGCTCACGTTGGCCGAGATCGACCACGGGGCGAGCGAACGGCGGCTGTCGGAGACGAGGATCGGGTTGATCTTGCCGCCCGCGACGAAGTGGTCGCCGTTCTCCTCCTTGGCCGTGCCGAGGTCCACCAGGCCGTTGTAGCCGTCGATGGTCCAGCCGAACTCACCCGGAGCCGGGTTGGGGACGTTGACCTGCAGGTCCTGCTTGTCGCCGTGGTACGGGTGCACCGTGACGTCGTCGACGTGCGAACCGACCGGCTGGTCGGCGCCGTTGGCGGCGCTGCGGATGTTCTCGACCACGAGCTTGTCGTTGCGCACCTGGACCTTGACGTAGGTGCGGACGTGCTCCTGGTTCTGGACCGAGTTGTACCAGTAGCTGTTCGGGTTCAGCGGGTCGGCGCCGTTGCCCGCGCCGCTGGTGCCGCTGCTGTCCGGCTTGGTGATGTCGTAGTACTTCGAGCCCGAGGCGGAGTTGGCCGTCACGTAGAGGACGCCGCCGGGACCCGGGTACACGTCGGAGGCGCCGGGCTGCTCGGCCGGGTTCTCCTTCTCACCGTTCTTGATCAGGTAGCTGCGGGAGTAGCTGTGGTCGTGGCCCTGCAGGACCAGGTCCACCCCGAGCTTGGAGAACGTCGTCGGGAAGTCCAGACGACGCTGCTTGTTGTCGCCGTCCTTGGCGTGCGAGGCCGGCGAGTAGATCGCGTGGTGGTAGACGAGGACCTTCCACTTGGCCTCGTTGCCGTGCTTGTTGATGACGTCGGTCACGTAGTTGACGTGCGCCGCGTCACCGCCGCCGTTGGCGGAGTTGTAGCTGTTGCTGTTCAGGTCGATGAACAGGACATCCTTGTAGATGTACCAGTAGTCACCGCCCGACTTGGTGCCCGCGGGGTTCCCGTTGTCGTAGTACGGGGCCGAGCGGTCGGTGTTCGGGGTGGTGAAGTGCTGCTCGTAGGCCTTGCCGCCGACGTCGTGGTTGCCGATGGTGGCGGCCCACGGGTACTGGCGCAGTCCGTCGGGAGCGAGGAAGGAGTTCCACTGGGACTCGGTGTTGGCCGTCTCGACCTGGTCACCGCCCGACACCAGGATCTCGGCGTTCGGGTTGGCACGCAGCGAGACGTCGACCGTGTCCTGCCAGCCGGCCTGGTCGGCGGCCAGGTTGCCGGAGGAACCGATCTGCGGGTCGCCGTAGAACAGGAAGTCGTACTCGCCCTCGAAGTCCTGCGTCTTGAACGAGTAGGCGGAGGACCAGTTGCCCTCGCTGCCGACGCGGTAGGAGTACTGGGTGTTCTCCTTGAGGCCGGTGATCGTCGCGTGGCGGTTGTAGCCGCCGCTCGTGGCGATGTTGGCCGCGCCGATGGCGTCGAAGGAAGCGGCGCCGGCCGGGAACTCGTCGTTCACCAGCTGCGCGGTCGGGACGACCTGGATCTGCTGCGCCGTGTCGGCGGAGGAGTACCAGGTCACGGTGCGCTGCGTCTCGTTGGCGCCGACACCGAGGACGATGCCGCTCAGCGTGGCGGTGTCGGCGGCGGACGCCGAGGTCACCAGCCCGTTGCCAAGGGCAACCGTCAGGCCGAGGAACGCCGCGGTGGCCCCGGTGGCCACACGGCGCCGCGCGGACCCGGAGGTCCGCGAGGAGTTGCTCGATCTCATGTTTGTCATTTCCTTCTGTGCACGAATCGTGTGCATCGAGTGGAGATCTCCACGCTCACCCCGCCAGGTAAAGCGAACATAAATGCGAGCTACGTGGTAGTTGAACTTCGGACGAGCCCTGGACGGAGTCTCAGAATCCGGACACACGTTGCACGAACCACACCAGCCCCATCACGGACACCCCCGCGGAAATCGCACCCGTGGCCCACAGCCCGGCCCGCGCCGAGCGCCGGCGCAACACGATGAGCAGTGGGAAGACGACGGCGATGATGGCCAACTGCACGGTCTCGATACCGACGTTGAACACCAGCAGGGACCACAGCAGCGTCCACGACCAGGCCTCGTCGATCCCCAGAGCGCCCGCGAAGCCCAGGCCGTGCACCAGGCCGAAGCAGAACACGACGCCCAGCCGGGTCCATCCGGCCCGGTCCAGGCTGAAGTGCCCCTGCCCGGACGACTCGAGTTCGGTCGCGTGGTCGCCGCGCCGCCAGATCCGCCACAGGTACCAGCCGGCGACCACGGCGATCGACAGCGCGATGACCGGCTCCACGATCCGCGCGGGCACGTCGACCACGCCCAGCGCGGCGAGCATGAACGTCACCGAGTGCGCCAGGGTGAAGCTGGTGGCCGCCAGCACGATCTCGCGCGGCCGCCGCGAACCGGCGATCAGGGCGAGCAGGAAGAGGATGTGGTCGATGCCGGTCAGCAGGTGCTCGGCGCCGAGCCGGAAGAACTCCCAGAAGCGCTCGTACCAGGACTGGCCGACCGAGAAGGACGGGTGCTGGGCGTCGAGTGCGGCACTGCCCGAGCCGCCGTCGAGCGCGTACGTGACGATCGTCTTGACGCCCTTGACGTAGCCCTCGGAGTCGGGGAACAGCCCGCTGCGCACCTCGTGGTCGTCGCCCTGCGGGCAGTTCCAGTCCAGGCGGAGGGTGGCGTACGGGACGCCCTCGCGGGTGCCCATGGTGAAGCCGCCGGCCTGGGTCGCGGTGCAGGCCTTGGCGTCGGAGGTCACCGTGAAGCGCTCGCGGGCGTACGCCACGGCGGACTCGGCGTGCGCCGCCAGTGCCGCGGCCTGCGCGCGGGAGTCCCCGGCGTCGAAGGCGGCGGTTCCTTCACGGAAGAGGTCGTCGTCGTGCTGGTAGTCGGCGGCGGACACGACGAAGAGGTCGTACTCGAGCTCCAGCGTGGTCCGGATGCGGCCCCCGTCGGCCGGCGCGACGTCGGCGTACACGGTCGAGGTGAACCCGTGCGCGAACGCGGACTGCTGCCCGAGGCCGAGGAGGGCGATCACCGCCGCGGTGATCCCGACGAGGGTGCGGCGGAGGCGATGTGACATGTGGCTCCTTCAGGTTGCCACTGCACCGTGCACGTCATGGGTGAACCGGAACCGGCCGGTCGGCGAATCGTGCGAAAACAAGTTCGAGAACGGCCCCCGGTGGATGGAGACCATGGGAAACGGGATTGCAGGATGGGGACGGCACCACCTGTCACACCCGGAGGTCGATCGCCTTGCGCCCCTCGCTTCGGGCCGCCGCCGTCCTGGCCGCGGCCACCGCGCTGCTCACCGGATGCGGCTCCGGCGACGACTGGTCGCGGCCGCACCCGAGCCCCAGCGCCGTCGGCACCCCCGGCCCCGGGTTCGTCGACCGCGCCGCCCCGCCCGCCCCCGAGGCCACCGCCACCCCGCGGCCCGGCTCCTGGTCGGGGGTCCACCCCTCCGAGGGCTACCGCGTCGTCCTGCTGACCGCGGGCGACGACCGTCCCACCAAGACGCTCGTGACCGCGGTCGAGGAGTGGGCCCGGGCCGAGCACGTCGACCTCAGGAAGGTCGAGGCCGAGCACGCCGCCGACCTCCTGCCCGCCGCCACCCGGGCCCTCGACCTGCACCCGGACCTCATCGTCAGCGCCGGCAACGACCTGATCGACCCCCTCGCCACGGTCACCCCGAACCACCTCTCGCAGCAGTTCCTCGTGGTGGGCGCGGAACTGGCCGAGCCCACCGCCAACGT
Source organism: Streptomyces sp. NPDC005722 (assembly GCF_040630935.1). NCBI lineage: Bacteria > Bacillati > Actinomycetota > Actinomycetes > Kitasatosporales > Streptomycetaceae > Streptomyces > Streptomyces sp. NPDC005722. Next base: position 156,354 of record NZ_JBEXYN010000016.1, on the reverse strand, counting down.
CACCTCCGTCGACTGGTCCGGCGCCTCGTTCCGCGGCGAGGGTCTGGGCATGTCCTCGACGTACGACGCCGGCACCTTCACCCCCGCCCGCTGCGCCGCGGCGATCCGCGCGGGCGTGGCGTCCGTGCTGGGCGGCGTGACGGGCATCGTCCTCTGGCTGGACGAGCACGAGGGGTGACACCCCCGGCGCCGCGCCCGTCCCCTGGCACTCCGCCGCCGAGGCCCTGACCCGGACCCCGCGCCGCCACGGCGTCGCGCGCTCCGAGGACCCGGCAGAACGCGCGGACTGACCGGCGGGCGGATGCTCCTGCGGAGGCATCACGTGGCACCGGATGGCACCACATGGCGCCATGTGGTGCCATCCGGTGCCATCCGGTGCCACATTGCGCCTCGGATGGCGCGTCGGTCACCGATGACACCACCTCCGACCCCACCGCAACCATCACGTTTACGCAGCTCAGACCCCATGTCGCCATTCCGGTGCCACGTACGGCGCCATAGGGGCTTGCGCATGGCGCCATGATGGTGCCACTATGGCGTCATGGACCTCACCCCGTATGTCGACACCCTCCGCCGCGAACTCGCGGTGGCCGCCGAAGCCGGCGGGGAGGACGCCCGCGAGCTGGCGGAACGGCTCACCGCTCCCCTGGAGTCGGCGACCCGCCTGACCATGCTCAACGTGCTCTCCGCCGCGATGGACGAGATCACCCGTGAACTCGCCCCCGGCTCGGTCGACGTACGGCTGCGCGGGCTGGACCCCGACTTCGTGGTGACGCTGCCGCCCACCGGCGGCGGCACCGCGGACCAGGGCACCGCGCCCGTCGAACCGCTCAGGGCCCCCGCGGCGGCCGAGGGCGACGAGGGCGGCACCGCCCGCGTCAACCTGCGCCTGCCGGCGCACCTCAAGACCCGCGCCGAGGAGGCCGCCGGGCGCGAGGGCCTGTCGGTCAACGCGTGGCTGGTGCGCGCCGTGTCGGCCGCGGTCGACGGCGCACCGCAGCCGCGTGCCGAGGAGAAGACCCGCACCACCGGACAGAGCTTCCGGGGCTGGGTGCGCTAAGCGCCCCCCGCCCCGACCCACTTCACCCACACACCACGTCCCACCAGCGGGGACGACCCAAGGACTCAAGAGGACGGGACAGCCATGCCTTCTTTCGACACCCCCGGACCCATCTCGGTCACCGCCCACGTGGGCGCCGGTTCCATCCGGTTCACCGCGGGCGACCGCCCCGACACCGTGGTCGAGGTGCGGCCCCGCGAGCCGAAGCGGGACAAGGACGTACGGGCCGCCGAGCAGACCGAGGTCGCGTACGCGAACGGCGCCCTGACCGTCAGGACGAAGGAGCGCTTCCTCATCGGGCCCAGCGGCGCCGTCGACGTGACGGTCGAACTGCCCACGGGCTCGGACGTCGACGTCACCGGCTCCTGGACCCAGGTGCTGGGCGAGGGCCGGCTCGGCGAGGTCCGCGTGAAGACCTCGTCCAACGACGTCCGCTTCGACACGACCGGCCCGCTGCAGCTGACCGCCTCCCACGGCACGGTCACCGTCGACCGCGTCGAGGGCCCGGCCGAGATCACCACCAGCTCCGGCACCCTGCGCGTCGGCACCCTCGGCGGCCCCGCCGAGATGCGGAACTCGCACGGCACCACGACCGTCGGCGCCGCGCTCGGGGAACTGCGGGTGCGCGGGGCCCACGGCAACGTCGACATCGCGCGCGCCGAGGCCTCGGTCACGGCCACCGTGGCCCACGGCAACCTGCGCGTGGCCGAGGTCGCCCGCGGCACCGTCCGGCTGGAGACCTCCTACGGCGCGATCGAGGTCGGCGTCCGCGAGGGCACGGCCGCCTGGCTCGACGTCAGCTCCGAGCGCGGGCAGGTGCGCAACACGCTCAGCGGCTCCGAGGCCCCGCAGAAGACCGAGGACACCGTCGAGGTCCACGCCCGGACCCGCTGGGGCAACATCGAGATCCACCGCGCCCGGGCCTGAGCACCACCACCCCCACCGCTCCCCTCCCCACCCGCCTCAGCCTTCGATCGGAGGGCCCCATGCCTTCATCTGTCATGCCCACGCCCAGGACTTCTCCGGACGGCCGCACACCACCGGCCGCCGTCTCCGCCGTCGGACTGCGCAAGTCCTTCGGCGACAAGACCGTCCTCGACGGCATCGACCTGCGCATCCCCGCCGGTTCGGTGTTCGCGCTGCTGGGCCCCAACGGCGCCGGCAAGACCACCGCCGTCAAGATCCTCTCCACGCTCATCACCGCCGACGGCGGGCAGGCCCAGGTCGCCGGCCACGACCTCGCCGTCGAGCCGCAGGCGGTGCGCGCCGCGATCGGCGTCACCGGTCAATTCTCCGCCGTCGACGGGCTGATCACCGGCGAGGAGAACATGCTGCTGATGGCCGACCTGCACCACCTGTCCAAGAGCGAGGGCAGGAAGGTGACCGCCGCACTGCTGGAGCGGTTCGACCTCACGGAGGCGGCCAAGAAGCCCGCGTCGACCTACTCCGGCGGCATGAAGCGCCGCCTCGACATCGCCATGACGCTGGTCGGCAGCCCCCGCATCATCTTCCTCGACGAGCCCACCACGGGCCTGGACCCGCGCAGCCGCCACACCATGTGGCAGATCATCCGCGAGCTGGTCTCCGACGGCGTCACCGTCTTCCTCACCACCCAGTACCTGGAGGAGGCCGACGAACTCGCCGACCGCATCGCGGTCCTGAACAACGGCACCATCGCCGCCGAGGGCACCGCGGAGGAACTCAAGCGACTCGTCCCCGGCGGCCACGTACGGCTCCGCTTCACCGACCCCGCCGCCTACCGCTCCGCCACCGACGAACTGCCCGCCGCCGCCGGCGACGACGAGGCACTGACCCTGCAGATCCCCAGCGACGGCAGCCAGCGCGCCCTGCGCACCCTGCTGGACCGGCTCGACGCCGCCGCGATCGAAGCCGACGAACTGACCGTCCACACCCCCGACCTCGACGACGTCTTCTTCGCCCTGACCGGCGACGCCACCCTTCCCCACCAGACCACGGAGGCCCTGCGATGAGCACCCCCACCTTCGCCCTGCGCGACAGCGCGACCATGCTGCGCCGCAACCTCCTGCACGCCCGCCGCTACCCCTCCCTCACCCTCAACCTCCTCCTCACCCCGGTCATGCTGCTCCTGCTGTTCGTCTACGTCTTCGGCGACACCATGAGCGCCGGCATCGGCGGCGGCACCCCCGACCGCTCCGCCTACATCGCCTACCTCGTCCCCGGTCTGCTCCTGATGACCGTCGGCGGCACCACCATCGGCACCGCCGTCTCCGTATCCAACGACATGACCGAGGGCATCATCGCCCGCTTCCGCACCATGGCCATCCACCGCGGCTCCGTGATCGTCGGGCACGTCGTCGGCAGCGTCCTGCAGTGCCTCGCCGGCGTCCTGGTCGTCGCCGCCGTCGCCGTCGCCATCGGCTTCCGCTCCACCCACGCGACGGTCCTGGAATGGCTCGCCGCCCTCGCCCTGCTCGTCCTGTTCGCCACCGCGCTGACCTGGATCGCCGTCGGCATGGGTCTGGTCAGCCCCAACGCCGAGGCCGCCAGCAACAACGCCACGCCCCTGATCCTGCTCCCGCTCCTGTCGAGCGCCTTCGTCCCCCTCGACTCCATGCCCGGCTGGTTCCGGCCCGTCGCCGAGTACCAGCCCTTCACCCCCGCCATCGAGACCCTCCGCGGCCTCCTCCTCGGCACCGGCATCGGCCACAACGCCTGGATCGCCGTCGCCTGGTGCGTCGGCCTCACCGTCCTCGGCTACTTCTGGTCCACCGCGAGGTTCAACAGCACCGGCAAGTTCTGATCCTCCATACACACCACGACGGAGGGCCCGCGCGCGGCGCGGGCCCTCCGTCGTGGTGTCCGGTCGTGGTGGTCAGCCGGTCGTGAGGTGCGTGTCCATCACCGTCACCAGCGCCGCCCGTCGTGCGGTCCCCTCCGGCGCGCGGGTCTGGTCGAGGCGGAGCTCCGCGGCGCGGCCCCGCAGGGTCAGGGTCATCAACTGGTTGCCGAACCAGGGACCGTCCAGCTTGCGCCAGCCCAGCGCGGGGCGGTCGACGCGGCCGTGGCGGGCGAGCACCCGGCCGAGGAGCCGGGCGGGACCGGTCCAGGCGAAGCGGAAGGCGAGGCGCATGTACCCGGGGATGGTGTTGTGCACCGGGGAGCAGGTGAGTTGCAGCACCCGGGAGCGCAGGGGCCGGCCCGGGCGGGTGGCCTCGGCGGTGTAGGCGTGGTGGACGTCGCCCGACAGGACGCAGATCGTGGCGGGGGCCTCGGGCGCGTCCGCGGCGTCGGTGAGGATGCCGGCGAGGTCGTCGAAGGAGTCGGGGAAGGCCGACCAGTGCTCGAGGTCGCCGGCCTGCCGCAGGCGCTCCCCGCGGTGGGTCCAGCGGTGGCCGCGGCTGCCGCCGCAGAGGGCCGAACTCCAGGCCTCGGTGGCGTGGATGGCGTGCGGCAGGAGCCAGGGCAGCGAGGTGCCGACGAGCAGGTGGTCGAAGCTGCCGTCCGGGCGGGCGTTCTCGCGCAGCCAGTCGAGTTCCGCCGGGTCGAGCATGGCGCGTTCGTGCTCGTCCAGGACGCGGGAGGCACGTGAGTCGACCATGAGCAGGCGGGTGCGGCCGAGGTCGCGGCGGTAGCTCCAGCGGGTGTGCGCCGGGTCGGCCTCCACGCGGGCGGCGAAGGCGCGCAGGGTCTCGGTGCCGTCGTCGGCGGCGCGTACCGCCGCGAGCAGCTTGTCGGCGGCGAGTTCGGCGGGGGTGAGGTTGCCCAGGTGCTGGTGGACCCAGTACGAGGTGAGGCCGCTGGTGACGCGTTCGTGCCACCAGTCCGTCTCCCGCATGCTGTCGCGCCACGTGTGGGAGGTGTTCCAGTCGTCTATGACGTCGTGGTCGTCGAAGATCATGCAGCTGGGCACGGTGGACAGCAGCCAGCGGATGTCCGGGTCGAGCCAGGACTCGTAGTAGAGGTGGGTGTATTCCTCGTAGTCGGCGACCTGGTCCCAGGGCGGCTCGTTCAGGTCGCGTCGCCGGGCGAGCCAGCGACGGGTGGCCGCGGAGGTCTCGTCGGCGTAGATCTGGTCGCCGAGCAGCAGCAGGAGGTCGGGGCGGGGCGCGTCGCCGGAGGCGATGTGGTGGGCGAGGGTGTCCAGCGCGTCGGGGCCGATGGGGTCGGGTTCGTCCGGGGGCGGTGCGGCCCAGCGGCAGGAGCCGAAGGCGACCCGCAGCGGCCGTCCGTCCGCCTCTCCGTCCCCTTCGCCGCTGCCGTCGTGCCCGGCGGTGCGGATCGTGCTCGGCGGGTACGGGGAGTCGGCGAGCGGCCAGACCTGCCGCCCGTCGAGGAGCACGCGGTACGCCGTCGTGGTGCCGGGGCGCAGCCCGTCCACGGTGACGACGGCGTAGTGGTGGCCGGCGATCTGCCAGGTGCGCTCGGTGCCTTCGGCCCCGTCGTCGCAGGAGACGGTCACGGTGGCGGGTCGGTCGGCCTCGACCCACACGGTGGCCGTTCCCTCGTCCACGTACCTCAGCAGCGGGCCCAGGCGCAGTTCTGCCATGGCGGTCGGCCTTCCCTCCGTCGTCGTGAGTTGTGGACGTCGGAGGGAAGGCGTGAGTTCCCGGCCGCGCCCCGGCCGCGGTCCCGGCGGCCGGGCGGGGCCGGGACGCGGGATCAGCAGCCGCTGAGCACGCTGCTGAGCTTGTTCTTCTCGGCGGTGTCGACCGACAGGCCGTAGTAGTACTTGACCTGGACCCAGGCGCGCACGTAGGTGCAGGCGTAGGCGGAGCGCGACGGCATCCAGGTGGCCGGGTCCTGGTCGCCCTTGGCCTGGTTGACGTTGTCGGTGACGGCGATCAGCTGCGGACGGGTGAGGTCGTTGGCGAAGGACTGGCGCTTGGCGGTGGTCCAGGCGGAGGCGCCGGAGTCCCAGGCCTCGGCGAGGGGCACGAGGTGGTCGATGTCGAGGTCGGAGGCGGCGGTCCAGGTGGCGCCGTCGTAGACGGAGTACCAACTGCCGCTGGTGGCCGAGCAGGAGGAGTTGGTGACCACGCCGCTGCCGTCGCGCTTGAGGACGGTCTCACGGGTGTCGCAGGCACCGCTGATGGTGATCCAGTGCGGGAAGAGGTCGCGGTTGTATCCGGAGCGGTTCTCGGTGGCGACCTTGAGCGAGGCCAGGTAGGTGCGGGCCGTGGCGGCGCTGACGGGCGTGGGGAGCGCCGCCTGCGCGGTGGGGCCGTTCAGGGTCGCGAAACCGGCGAACAGGCTGGTGAGAGCCACGAGGAGACCCAGGCGTCGACGCGCGTAGACACTGCGACGCGCGAGAGCACTGCGTATCCGGGACATAGGGAACTCCCTCTAGGTGTGGGGGTGTTTGGCCACTGAAACCGCTGGCCATCCTTCTGCTGGGACGTTTCTGCGGGACAAGCGGCAGGTAACAGGTTGGCGACATGGACACGTCATGTCTAGAGGCCGGACGTCACCGGATCCACACCACCGGGCCCGCGCCGGCCGGCCCCTACGGCCCGGGCACGGTGGGCGCAGGCCGCCAAGGCAGCACGGAACGGGCACCTCTGACTACCCGTCAGTCTTGGCCGCGACGTGCCGCACTGCCGCGAGGGCCCGGGCTACACTGCTCCGCCCGACCCCGACGGGAGGCCCCCTCGGTGTTCCCCGCACGCGTACGTGCCGGTGCATCCTCGGCCCTGGCGGTCCTCGCCCTGTCCGGCTGCTCCGCCGGCTGGGGCTGCAGCGGCACGACCGCGGAACGCGGCGCGGCCGGGGTCCGGGTGCGGGTCGAGGACGACGAGGAGCGCGTGGTGCTGGGCTGCCGGACGATCTCCCCGTCCCAGGCGTTCGGGCCGAACGGCGACCCCACCGGCGACGACTGGCTCACCGTCGGGCACCCCGGGCGGGTGGCCGCGGTGCTGGTGATACCCGACGACCGGTCCTACGACAGGCGGACCTGCGAGCAGGACATCAAGGACGGCGGCGGACCGCACCCCCCGGAACCGGCCCGCATCGGGGAACGCCTCCAAGCCGTCGCTCAGTTGGCGAGCCGTCCGGGCGGGGCGGCCTGGGCGGCGCCGAACTCGGTCACCGCGTCCCGGACGATGGTCTCCAGGCGGGCGTGGTGCGCGCCGCGCCAGTAGGGGCGCTCGCAGTCGGCGCACTGCGCGAAGACGTCGTAGCTGCGACGGGTGCCGTGCTCCAGCTTCTCCCAGACCGCGTCCTTGTCGGCCTCCCGCAACGGCCCGTTGCACGCCGTGCAGCGCGTCCAGGGGGCCAGGTCGGGGGCGAACCGCCCCAACACGTCGCGCAGTTGCTCGTCGGGCTGGTCGCTGTAGACGTACGCGCCCGCCCACAGCTCCCGGCGGCGCAGCAGTCCGCGGTCGCGTGAGAGCATCACCCGCCGCTCGGCGGCCGAGCGGGCGGCCAGGGCCGGGTCCCCGATGTCCTCGCTCTCGTACGCGGCGTCGACGCCCAGCAGGCGCAACCGCCGGGCGAGCGTGCCCAGGTGCACGTCGAGCAGGAAGCGCAGGGGCGCGCCCGGCACCGACTGCGGCCGGGTGACGGGCTCGACCTCCACGTGCTCGCCGCCGGCGGGCACGTACGAGACGGGCACCTCCCGGCCGTCCGCCAGCAGCCGGCCGACCTCGGTGAGCGGGACCCCGAGCGACTCCACGACGTGCCCCAGGGTGGACACCCCGTCGGTGACGACGGTCGTCCGCCCCTCCCGTCGTGGCGCCGCGGCGAAGAGCCGCAGCGCGGAGGCGAAGGTGATGCCGATCTCGGGTCCGTTCAGGCCGCTCACCCCGCCAGGATGTCACCCCGGCGGCGCGGGGCACACGCGGATTTCCCCGCGAGCCGGATCACACCGCCCCGTGGTCGATGAGGCTGCGGGCGCAGTCCAGCACCGTCTGCCGGGCCGGCCGGGGCTCCCAGCCCAGGACGCGGCGCGCCTTCTCGGTGCTGTGGCGGTTGCGGCGGCCGAGCGAGGGCGTGATCTCGCGCAGGGACGGGTCGGTGAACCGGGCCGCGAACCGTACGGCCAGGTCCGGGACCTGCCGGGTGGCCACCTTGCGGCCGTCCGGGCCGAGCCCGTCGCGCAGGGCGCGGGCCATGTCCGCCATCCAGATGAACTCGCCCGTGGCCAGGAAGCGTTCGCCCGCGGCCCGCGGCGAGGCCATCGCCCGGATGTGGACGTCCACGAGGTCGCGCACGTCCACCACCTCCAGCCCGATCCTCGGGACCCCGCGCATCCCGCCGGTCAGCATGCGCGCGACGACGCCGACGGAACCGCAGGTGTCCGGCGTGAGGACGGGGCCGAAGACCGCGCCGGGCAGCACGGTCGTCAGCTCGGTCGGGCCGTCGTGGGCGGCCATGAAGTCCCAGGCCGCGCGTTCGGCGACGGTCTTGGAGCGCCGGTACGGGATCAGCGTCGGGTCGTCGGGGTCGGTCCACAGCGTCTCGTCGGTCACGCCCTCCTCCGCGTACGAGGACGGGCTGGCGGCGTTCGCCGCGGAGGTCATCACGACGCGCCCCACCCCGGCCGCGGTCGCCGCGCGCAGCACCCGCAGCGCGCCGTCGCGGGCGGTGGCGACCAGGGTGCCGGGGTCGGCGGCGTTGAGGCCGAGCGGGGAGGCGACGTGCAGCACCCGGTCGACGCCCTCCAGCGCGGCGTCCCACCCCTCGTCGGAGGTGAGGTCGGCGACGGCGAACCGCAGCCGCCCGGCGGGGTCGGCGACCTGCGCCACGGCCTCGGTGACGGCCCGCTCCCTGTCCCGGCCGCGCACGGTCGTCCGCACGTCGTAGCCGCGCCGCAGGAGTTCGGCGACGCACCAGCCTCCGATGTAGCCGCTACCGCCGGTGACCAGGACCAATTCGGGCATGACGGTGTCCTCCGTGCGTGGGGATGGGTGTGCCAGAATGAAGCGGAGGCCCCTCCGCCACACCTCCCGACCGTACCGGAGGCCACTCCGCTTTAGCAATCGACCACCGACGGACGGCCGACACCCGTGAACCCGAAGCCCCCCGGACCGACCCGCAAGGACGCCCGCGACAACCGCGAGCGGATCCTGACCGCCGCCCGCGAGGAGCTCTCCACCTCCAGCGGCGCGTCCCTCACGGCGATCGCCAGGAAGGCGGGCGTGGGCATCGGGACGCTCTACCGCCACTTCCCCACCCGGGAAGCCCTGATCATGGAGCTCTACCGGCACGACATCGGGAAGCTGATCGGCCGCGCCCCCGAACTGCTGGAAGTCCACCCGCCGTTGACGGCGCTGCGGCTCTGGTTCGACGAGGTCGCCCACTACGGGCGGCTCAAGTTCGGCGTCGCCGAGGTCGTCCACGCGGCGACCAACGGCGGCCTGGACGACGAGAACTACGAACCCTTCGTCGCCGCCATCGGCACGCTGCTCGAGGCGGGGGCCGCCGAGGGGTCGCTCAAGCGCGGGCTCGACCCCGAGGACGTGCTGCTGCAGCTGAGCGTGCTGTGGCGGATCGACCCGGCCCGCAACGGGGAGGCGCGGGCGGGGCGGATCCTGGACCTGATCGTCGACGGGCTTCGCTTCGCGGGGGGCCGGGGGGTGTGAGGCGCCCGGTTGTCGTGTGCGGCGCCGTTGTGGGTTGCTGTTGGGGTCTCTCCCCCACCCTCCCGCCCGATTGCCCGGCGCGGTTGGTGCGGGTCCCGCACCTCGTTGTGGGGTCGGCGCCGCGCCGGCGCACGTCCTCAACGCTCGCGGTTTACGTCCACATCCTTGGGCACCGCGTCCGCCGCTCGTCGTTTCCGGGCGCACCCCGACACACCCCCTCCCGTCGTATCGGCGCACAACGGCCGGTGGAGGGTCAGATAGGCACGCGCGGCAACCCCGGACCGCCTTCGCACCGCGTCCGGCTGTCATGCGCCTCGACTTCCGGAGGGGATATGGCAGGTGCCCTACGGGGGTTGCCCCAGCTCGCACCGCTGACCCACGTTGCTTGACACATCAAACGCGCGGCCGCCTAGAGCCGCGGCAGCCGGTCACCGGGAGTGGGTGAGATCCTCTCCTCCAGCCAGTGGAGGTAGACCCGCAGGTCCGCGGCGAGCCCGTCCGCGATGTACGCTGCGTAGTCGGCGACGGAGGCAGCAAGGCCCTGTCCGGCCCAGTCCGCCTCTTCCCAGCGGTGTTCCCCAGCCGACAGGTATGAGGTGATCCGGCCGCGCTCGCGCCACCACTCCCGGACGGACTCGACGGTCCAGTGTGCGTCGCCGTCGCAGGCGTACCCGGCGAAGGGGTCCTCGTCCGCCGCTTCGACGAGCCGCGCCAGCTCGTCCGGCGTCCGGGGCTGCCGGTAGACGTACTCCGTCAGGTACTCGCCCCCGTAGAGGACGTGACAGGGCGCGTGCAGCCGGCCCGTCCAGCAGTTGTCGGTCTCGGCGCCATAGAAAGGGCCGGGAACGTTGAGCCACATGCGGTCCTCCCAACGGCCGCCGAACACTTTACGGTCGTCGCCGAGAAGCGGGAGGGGGTCGAAGTAGAGGGTCACCCACCGAGACTAGGCCCCAGCCGGGGTCTCCCGGCCGCCCCTCGCACCGAAGGATGGGGCGGCTGAAGACCGGTGCGGGGCGCGAAGGCGGTGCGGGATTGTCGCAAGTGCCATCTGACCCCCCACCGGCCGTTGTGCGCCCATACGAGAGGAGGGGGTGTGTCGGGGTGCGCCCATGGGGGTCCCCCCGGCCGAAGGCTGGGGGAGACGAGCGGTTAAGTGCGGTGCCCGACGATGTGGGGGTAAACCGCGAGCGTTCTGGGGGTCCCCCTGGCCGAAGGTTGGGGGAGTGCGCCGGTGCGGCCCCGACCCCAGACATACTTGCGCAGGCCCGCACCAATCGCGCCGGATGGGGGTCCCCCCGGCCGAAGGCTGGGGGAGGGCGGGAGGGTGGGGGAGAGACCCCAACGGCAACCACAACGGCGCCGCACACGACAACCGCCCCACACCCATGCCTAGCCGATGTGGAGCAGAAGCGTCCCGTCCGCCGCGGCCTCGACGCGCACCTGCGCGAGGTGGTCGACGTGGACCGTCGGCCCGTGGGCCGCCGCGCGGGGGCCCACGCCGACCACCCGCATCCCGGCGGCCTTGGCGGCCGCGATGCCGACCTCGGAGTCCTCGAAGACCACGCAGTCCTCGGGGCCGAAGCCCAGCTCGGCGGCGCCCTTGAGGAAGCCCTCCGGGTCGGGCTTGCTGGCGCTGACGCTCTCCGCGGTGACCATGACCTCGGGCATCGGGAGCCGGGCGGCGCCCATGCGGGCCCGGGCGAGGGCCTCGTCCGCGGAGGTCACCAGGGCGTGCGGACGGCCCTGCAGCGCCGCCATGAACGCCGGGGCGCCCTCGACCGGGACGACGCCGTCGACGTCGGCGGTCTCCTCCGCGAGCATGCGGGCGTTGTCGGCGTGGTTCTCCGCCATCGGGCGGTCCGGGAGCAGCACCGCCATCGTGGCGTGGCCCTGGCGGCCGTGGACGACCTTCATCACGGCGTCGCCGTCGAGCCCGTGCGTCGCGGCCCACCGGCGCCAGCAGCGCTCGACCACGGCATCGGAGTTGACCAGCGTGCCGTCCATGTCCAGCAGAAGGGCGCGGGCGGGGACGACGGTGGACGGCGACAGCATGGAACTCCCTCGGACGTACAAGCAAGTGGCCCGCCCGCCGGTCAGGGGAAACGGGCGGAACCACTTTGTTCCTACACGATACAAAACCGTGCGGCGGTTCCGCCAGGGGGGGGTGCCCGCCGGCGTGTCCGGCGCGCGGGCCGGCCGCGCCCCTCCAGCGGGCGACGCGGGTCACCGCGTGGCGTCCGCCCCGTCCACGTACTGCAGCAGCCCGTGGGTGAAGCCCGCGGTCCGGGGCGCCGCCCCGGGCGGGGCCTGCGGGTCGGTGAACTGCAGCCGCCAGCGGCTGGGGGCGTCGCCCTCCAGGGGCCGCGCGGGCGGGAAGGCCCGGGCCACCTCGTCGACGGTGCAGGACCAGGGCGCGAGGTCGGCGAGGCCCGACAGCCGCGGCCCCCGCTCCCCCGGCGCGCGGACCAGCCACTCGTTCCAGACCGCCCCGCCGCCCGGAGCGCACAGCACCTCGTACCGCAGGGTCGGCCACAGCGGGACCGGCCACAGCAGCGCGGGGCAGGTCAGGTCGCCCACCTGGCGCCGGAGCACCGTCTCGGGCGGCCCGAGCACCGTCCGGTAGCGGCGCTCACCGCGCGGGAAGCCCTTGGCGTGCCCCCAGGCCTGCCAGCGGCGGTTCGCCTCCCGCATCTCGCCACGGCTCGCCCCGAGCGTGCGCAGCGCCTCCTCCACCAGTTCGGGCCGGTGGTCGGCCATGCGCCGCAGCAGTACGAGCTGGAAGCCCCTCGGCCCGAAGTCGTCGATCGCCACGCCCCCATCCTGCCCGAGCGCCCCTGCGGGCCGGACACGGCGGCGCCCGCCGCGGAACCGGGTGCGGTCCGGGGCGGGCGTCGTCGTGCGGAACGCGGCGGCCGGTCAGTCCCGGCCGTGTCCGTTCCCGTCGTCCCCGTCGGGGTCCGGGTCCTGCGTGGACCCGGTCTTCGCCTCCAGGGCGGCCCGGGTGTTGGGCCCGTAGACGCCCTGCGGGTCGCCCTTGACCCCGTAGAAGAACTGGAAGCGGGACACGGCGTCGCCGACCTTGCGGCTGTAGTCGCCGTCGGCGGGACCGTAGTAGAGCCGCATCGCCTTGAGGCGGTTCTGCAGGTCCACCACGGCCGGGCCGGTGTCGCCGCGCTGCAGCGTCACGGGCGCGGCCGGCGGCGGCGCGGAACTGGGGGCCTGGGAGACCTGACCGCTCGCGGAGGCCGTCGGCCGGGACGCGGTCGCGCTGGGCGTCGGCGCGCCGGTCGTGGCCGAGGCCGAGGCGCTCGCCGAGGCGAGCGTGGAGGGGGTGACGCTGGGCGAGGCCGAGCGCGAGACGGAGGCCGAGGGCCGCGCGGAGGACGGCAGTTCGACCGCCGGCTCGGACACGCCCTGGTCGGGGGCCGCCTCGGTGCGGTCCGGCACGCCGGTCAGCTGGGCGGTGAGGAAGACCGCGCCGACGGCGAGGCCGACGGCCGCGATGCCCGCACCGGCGACGAGCGCGCCCCGACGGCGGCGGTGCGCCCCGGCGCGGCGCCTGCCCTCGGAGCGGGAGGGATGGGGCACCAGCTCGCGGGACGTGGCGGCCACCGGCACCGGCAGCCGGTCCGAGGAGACCGTGCCGAGGTCGATGAGGTCGGTGTCCTCCTCCTGCCCGGCCGCCCCGCCGGCCCCCTCCGGCGGCACGGGCGGCAGCGGTGCCGTCGGCGGGCCCGCGTCGTGCGACGGGAAGGCCTCGGCGGCCCCCGCCGCGACGGCGGCCGGCACGGCCTCCTCCGCGTCCGCGTAGCCCTCGGGTCCCGGCACGTACGGCCGCACCCGGAGGGACTCGTACTCGTGCTCCTCCTGCGAAGCCGGTGACCCCGGCTTGTCAGACGCCACCGGCGCCCCCTCCCCATCCCCTGACAGACGCAGTGATTATGCAGACCGCGCGGGCCCGGTGCCCAGGCGCCTCCGGCCCCTCCGGTCGTACAAACGGAGCCAATCTCGTGGAAAGGGTGTGAATATTTATGAAGAAGTGACGTGAACGCGGTACCGGAGCCCCGGTGCCCGAGGGGAACGAGTCCCTATGGCGCAGGACGACACCACTGCCCCGGCGGGACGGGCCGCGGGGGACGGCCCGGCCGAAGTGACCGACAAACGTGCGGTGTACGTCGCGATCGGCGCGCTCGCCCTCGGCCTCCTGCTCGCCGCCCTCGACCAGACGATCGTCTCCACCGCGCTGCCGACGATCGTCAGCGACCTGGGGGGCCTGAAGCACCTCTCCTGGGTGGTCACCGCCTACCTGCTGGCCTCCACCGCCGCCACCCCGCTGTGGGGCAAGCTCGGCGACATGTACGGGCGGAAGAAGCTCTTCCAGTCCGTCATCGTGATCTTCCTGATCGGCTCCGCGCTGTGCGGCCTGTCCCGGAGCATGGGCGAGCTCATCGCCTTCCGCGCGCTGCAGGGCCTGGGCGGCGGCGGGCTGATCGTGCTGTCGATGGCGATCGTGGGCGACATCGTGCCGCCGCGCGACCGGGGGCGCTACCAGGGCGTGTTCGGGGCGGTGTTCGGCGCGAGCAGCGTGCTCGGGCCGCTGCTGGGCGGGCTGTTCGTGGACACCCTCAGCTGGCGCTGGGTCTTCTACGTCAACCTCCCCCTGGGCATCGTCGCGCTCGCCGTCATCGCCACCGTGCTCCACATCCCGGTCCGGCGCACCACGCACCGCATCGACTACGGCGGCATGGTGCTGGTGGCGGCCGCGGCGACCTGCCTGGTGCTGATGACCTCACTGGGCGGTACGACCTGGGCCTGGGGCTCCTGGCAGGTCATCGGGCTGGCGGTGCTGGGCGTGCTGCTGGCCGGGGCCTTCGTCCTCGTCGAGCGGCGGGCGGAGGAACCGGTGCTGCCGCTGCGGCTGTTCCGCATCCGCACCTTCTGGCTGTGCTCGGTGATCTCGTTCGTCATCGGCTTCGCCATGTTCGGCTCGCTGACCTTCCTGCCGACCTTCCTCCAGGTCGTCCACGGCTACTCGCCGACCTGGTCGGGCGTGCACATGATCCCCATGGTGGTGGGCATGCTGGTGGCCTCCACCGCCTCGGGCCAGATCGTCTCCCGCACCGGCCACTACAAGGTCTTCCCGATCGCCGGGACCGCCGTCACGATCCTCGGGCTGTTCCTGCTGCACCGGCTCGACGAGACCACCGCGGTCTGGGCGCTCAGCAGCTACCTGCTCGTCTTCGGCCTGGGGCTCGGCCTGGTCATGCAGGTGCTGATCCTCGCCGTGCAGAACGCGGTGGGCTACGCCGACCTGGGCGCCGCCACCTCGGGTGCCACCTTCTTCCGCTCCATCGGCGCGGCCTTCGGCGTCTCCATCTTCGGCACGATCTTCGCGACCAACCTGGCCCGCGAGATCACCGCCGCCCTCAGCGGGCTCGCCCTGCCGCCCGGCTTCGACCCGGCCATGGTCCAGTCCGATCCGCGCGGC
Source organism: Streptomyces sp. NPDC005722 (assembly GCF_040630935.1). Classification (NCBI taxonomy): domain Bacteria; kingdom Bacillati; phylum Actinomycetota; class Actinomycetes; order Kitasatosporales; family Streptomycetaceae; genus Streptomyces; species Streptomyces sp. NPDC005722. The sequence goes on along the minus strand of NZ_JBEXYN010000016.1, from coordinate 141,245 downwards.
GTACGGCAACTCCCGGCGTCCCTGCGCGACCCGGTGCTGCACGCGTACTCCACCGCCATCACCAGCGTCTTCCTGTGGGCGGTGCCAGTCTGCGCGCTGGCCTTCGTCGTGGCCTGGTTCCTCAAGGAGCAGCCGCTGCGGCGCACCGTCACCGTGCCCGACGCGAGCGAGACGATCGGCGCCAACCCCGTCGACCGCTCCTCCCTCGACGAGATCGCCCGCGGCCTGAGCGTGCTCGGCAGCCGGGAGGCCCGCCGCGACCTGTACGTACGGATCACCGACCTGACCGGCCTCGGCCTCCAGCCCGCCTCCGGCTGGCTGCTGCTGTACATCGCCCGCACCGGCTCCGCCGACCCCGTCGACCTCGCCGTGCAGACCACCGTGCCCTACGACGTCATCGAGGCCGCCGCCTTCGAGATCGAGGAACACCGCTACGCCGCGCGCCGCGGCAACCCGCTGTACCTCACCGAACGCGGTCAGGAGGTCGTGGCCCTGCTCACCGAGGCCCGCCGCAAGGTGCTGGCCGAACTCCTCGGCGACTGGGACCCGGAACACCACGCCGACCTGGCGGCCCTGCTCACCCGGCTCACCACCGAGCTCTGCGGCCAGGACCAGGACCGGCCCGGCCCCCACCGCCCGGCGGCGTGAGCGGGCGGGACGGTCACGGCGCGAGCGCGGCGAAGGCGGCCAGCGCGGTGAAGTCCGGCTCGCGCAGCCCGACGCGCGGGTCGACGTGGTGCAGCAGGGCCGTGCCGGGGTGGTGGGCGGCGACCCAGTCCGTGTCGGCCGGGCTCTGCTCGTCGTCGACCCAGGCGAAACGCCGTCCGGCGGCGTACGCCACCAGTGCCTCGGTCTTCCAGTGGACGAGGTCGGGGCGGTGCGCGAACAGCGCGGCGCCGAAGTCGACGTACGGCAGTTCGGGCAGACCGATGACCGGGCCGATCCAGTGGTTGGCCTCCGCCATCCACGTGGTGGCCCAGCACAGTTCGAAGCCCAGCCCGAGCAGCGCCTCGCCGTGCGCGGGGTTGAGCCACACCCGCAGCGGACGTGCGGAGACGCCGGGCACCGGGACCCGCAGCGTGGTGTAGCCATCGGGCCGCCGGGTGCGCTTGGCCGCGTACGGGTTGAGCGGGCCGTCGACGTCGAGGAAGAGCAGCGGCCTGTCCATGGTCACAGCCTGACGCCCGGTGATCGCGGACGGCAAGGCGGTTTCCCGGGGCCGGGTGGGCGGCGCCCCGCAGGACGGGGCGCCGCGCGGGCTCAGGCCTGCTTCGGCGCGGCCTGCTGGACGACCTCGAAGGACCACACCGTGGACCCGGTGGCGGCCGGCCTGGGGCGCTCGCCGCCCTCGCCGCCGCCCTCGCGGTGCGCGGCCTGCATCGGACCGGACATCCAGTTGCGGAAGTCCTCCTCGCTGCGCCAGCGCGTGTACACGAGGTACTGGTCGGTGCCCTCGACCGGGCGCAGCAGCTCGAACCACTCGAAGCCGTCCGAACTCTCGACGGCGCCCGCCCGCGAGGCGAACCGCTGCTCCAGGACCTCGCGCTGCTCGGCCGGGACGGTCAGTACGTTGATCTTGACGACGCTCATGCGTCCATCCTGCCTCAGCGCACGCCCGTCACCGGCCCGGCGGGCCGCGCACCACGTCCGGGCGTGCCCACGTGGCGCCGGGAGGGAAAATCGCGTGCCGCGGCCGGTCGGGCGTGGGACGCTGCGCGACGGAGTACGCGACGGAGTAGCCGTCCTGATCCTGGAGGAGTGCGCGGTGTCCGAGAGTGGTGCGCATGCGGTGTCGGCCCTGTTCTCGCAGGGACGGCTGACGGTCGTCCCGCGCCGGGCGGCGCGGCGTGAGCAGTTGCTGCGGCACCTGACCGAGACACTCTTCCTGCCGGGCCGGGACTACCACGAGCGCGAGGTCAACGAGGCGCTGCGGACGGTGCACGACGACTGCGCGGCCCTGCGCCGCTACCTGGTCGAGGGCGGCTGGCTGGAGCGCTCCGCGGACGGGGCCGCGTACCGCAGGAAGCGCTGACCCCCGCCGCGGCACGGGAGCCCGGGCGCGTCAGCGGGGGGCGCCGTTGCGCGGCTGACCCGGACCGGCGGGGCCGTCCGGGCCGGGGGCGTCGGCGGCGGGCTGCGGGCGCCCGGGGGCGAGCAGCAGCAGGCACACGGCGATGACCCAGAGACCGGCGAGCCCGAGGCCGATGAAGCCGGCGAACGGGATGAACATCAGTACGCCCAGGACGAAGGCCGCCCATCCCAGCCAGTGCGGCAGCGCGCCGGCGGCACTGCGGGAGACGGCCAGTCCCGCCCCGAGCAGCATGACGCCGATCCCGGCCAGGATGGGCATGAACAGGTCGCTGCCGAGGGCGTTGAGCGCCTGGAGGGCGCCGCCGCCGACCAGTGGCCGGTCGCTGGCCTCGATGAGGCTGAGGGTGAGCCCGGCGCTGATCCAGAAGCCGAGGGCGGCCAGGATGCCGCCGGCGAAGGCGACCTGGGGCAGCCAGCCGGTGCGGTCGGACGCGGCCAGGACGTGCCGCAGGTAGCCGGCGAAGAACGCCAGGAAGAGCCCGGCGACGAGCAGCAGGTAGAGGCCGACGCCCTGCCTGGTGTCGTGGCTGAGGTAGAACGCCCTGACCGCGACTCCGGAACTGCCGATGCCCGGGGTGGCCCCCTGGAGCGCGTAGGAGACGGCGGCCAGGATCACGGCCGCCAGGCCGGTGAGCGGTCCGAGTCGCATCGGGGGTCTCCGATCCGTCCGTGGGCCCCCCAGACCGGTGGATGTCCGTACCGATGCTGTCACGCCTCGTGGTGGGCCGCCCACCGGCGGAGACCACCCGGGGCGGGTGCGGGGCCGAGCCGGTACGGGTCAGCGGGCCTCGGCGACGGCGGCCCGCTCGGGCGAGGCCGCGGCCTGCGCGGGCAGCGTAACGGGGACGACCGCGTGGGCGCGGCGCTCGCGGCGGAAGACGTACGCGGCGAGGGAGCCGGAGCCGAGCAGGGCGACGGCGGAGGTGGCGGTGCCGAGCCAGCCCGCGCCGAGCCACTGGCCACCCGCGTAGCCAAGGCCCACGCTGTACGCGGCCCAGGCCAGTCCGGCCAGCGCGGACCAGGGCAGGAACTCGCGGATGCGGCGGTGCGCGGCGCCCGCGCTGAGGCTGACGACGGAGCGGCCGGCCGGGGCGAAGCGGGCGAGCACGACGAGCGCGCCGCCGCCGCGGGACAGGACCGCGCCGAGGATCTCCTGGGCGGTGGAGAGCCGGCGGGAGTGCGCCACGTGGTGGTCGATCCAGTTGCCGCCGCGCCAGGCCAGGCGGTACGCGGCGAGGTCGCCGAGGGTGGAGGCCGCGGCGGCGCAGAGCAGCAGGGCGAGTACGTCGAGGAGGTCGTTGCTGCCGCCGGCTGCGGTGCCGGCCGTGGCGGCCGAGATGAGCAGGACGCCGCTCGGCATCACCGGCAGGAAGACGTCGAGCACGATGGAGGCGGCTACCAGGGCGTAGATCCACGGTGAATCGAACAGGGAACCTGCTCCGACGAACACCGCGTCCTCCTCTCCTGGCGAGTGCGCGGCGCCTCCGGGGGGTGAGGCGGTGTCGCGCAGAAGCGGTTCTCCTGCGACCCGCTCTCAGCCGTACAGCGTACGCCAGCCATGCTCAGGTGATCCCCTCGGGGGCGCGTGACGTTTTCCTCATCTTCGATGGTGGGCATCGGGAATAGCACGCGATTAACCGGGAGGGGCGACGAAACGTCCCCGGAACGAGATGTTCCACTCACCTTCCCGTGCGCATCATGGACATGCCACACATTCACACCCTGCCGACCTGCGCGAGCGGTCGCACACGCGTACGTCCGGGCGCGCTCACCCGAATGAGTGAGTGCAGGGTGCTCCACCCGGTGGGTAGTTACCGGGAGGAAAGCGGCCGAAGGCAGGGGGACCACCGCACAACAAACCTCGTTCCACCGTGAATTGTTTGTCTTAACCACGCCTTTGTGCGCGTGGGCCATCAGGCCGCAAGGGAAGGACCATCCATGACGGTTGAGCCGGGTGTCGCGTCGGAGGCGGCGACGGGGAACGGCCAGTCTCAGCGGAGTCTGAGCACCGCTGCGGCGCGGAATTTGGCGACGACCACCAAATCCGCGCCACAGATGCAGGGAATCACGTCACGGTGGCTGCTGAGGGTGCTGCCGTGGGTCGAGGCCGCCGGCGGCGCCTACCGGGTCAACCGGCGGCTCAGCTACTCGGTGGGCGACGGGAGGGTGGACTTCGTCCAGACCGGCTCCGAGGTCCGGGTGATCCCGGCGGAACTCGGCGAACTGCCGCTGCTGCGGGGCTTCACCGAGGACGCGGTGCTCACCGCCCTCGCCGGGCAGTTCGAGCAGCGGGAGTACGCGCCCGGCGACACGATCGTGGCCGCCGGGGAGCCGGCCGACCACGTCTTCCTCGTCGCCCACGGCAGGATCAACAAGCTGGCCCCGGCCAAGTGGGACGGCCAGGGCGTGATCGGCAGCATCGCCGACGGCGACCACTTCGGCTCCGAGGGCCTGGCCGGCCCCGAGAGCACCTGGGACTACACCGCGAGGGCGGCCACCCCGGTCACCGCGCTCGCCCTGCCGCGCCAGGCCTTCCAGTCCGTCATGCAGCAGGCCGACGGACTGCGCGAGCACGTCGCGGGCTTCGTCACCGGAACCCAGCAGGCACAGAACAAGTACGGCGAGAAGGCCATCGAACTGGCCTCCGGCCACGTCGGGGAACCCGACCTGCCCGGCACCTTCGTGGACTACGACCTCGCCCCGCGCGAGTACGAGCTGAGCGTCGCCCAGACCGTGCTGAAGGTCCACACCCGCGTCGCCGACCTGTACAACCAGCCCTACAACCAGGTCGAGCAGCAGGTGAAGCTGACCATCGAGGCACTGCGCGAACGGCAGGAGCACGAACTGGTCAACAACCGGGAGTTCGGCCTGCTGCACAACGCGGACTACCGGCAGCGCATCACCACGCACTCCGGCCCGCCCACCCCGGACGACCTCGACGAGCTGATCAGCCGGCGCCGCAACGCCCAGTACCTGCTGGCCCATCCGCGGGCCATCGCGGCCATCGGAAGGGAATTCAACAGCCGCGGTCTCGTGCCGCACACCGTCGATTTCCACGGCCACCACATCCCGTCGTGGCGCGGAATCCCGATCCTCCCCTGCAACAAGATCCCGATTTCCCGGGAGAACACCACCTCGATCCTGGTGATGCGCACCGGCGAGGACAACCAGGGTGTGATCGGCCTCCACCAGACGGGAATCCCGGACGAGTTCGAGCCGGGCCTCTCGGTGCGTTTCATGGGAATCGACGAGAAGGCGATCATCTCCTATCTCGTCAGCACCTACTATTCGGCCGCCGTCCTCGTCCCCGACGCCCTCGGCGTCCTGGAGAACGTCGAGATCGCGCGGGCCGGGGAGTAGCCCCGGCGCCCGCGCGACCCGCGGGAACGACGGCGCGTGCCCGTGGCGCGGCGGAACGGCCCCGGCCGGCCGCACCGTCCACCACGGGCACGGCCGCCGCCCGCGGAACCCCCGGACGGGGCGGGGGTTTTCCCCACCCCGCTTCCGGTGGGCGCCCTGATTCCGGGCAGAACGGGCGCTCCGTAGCGTCCTGGGTATGACGAAGAGCACCCGCACGTTGAGGACCATCGCCGCCGCCGCGGGCGTCGTGGCGCTGATCGGTACGGCGTCCGCCTGCGCGAACGCCTCCGACGACAGCGAGCCGGAGCGCAAGAGCTTCGCGCTCGACGGGAACGAGCTGACCATCGACTCCTCCGACAGCAGGGTCGTGGTGAAACCGGCCGACGTGGACGAGGTCCAGGTCACCCGCTGGTTCGACGGGTGGGCCGTGTTCGGGGACACCCCGAAGGCCACCTGGTCGATGCGGGGGCACACCCTCAGCTTCCGCACCAAGTGCCAGGGCGTGGCGCAGAACTGCTCGGTGCGGCACGAGGTCCTGGTGCCGCGCGGGGTACGCCTGACGGTGGTCAACGGCGACGGCAGCGTGGAGGCGAGCGGCTTCAGCACCCCGCTGGAGCTCAGCACGGGCGACGGCTCGGTCGTCGTCCGGGACGTGACCGGCCCCCTGCGGCTCTCCAGCGGCGACGGCCGGATCGACGCCGACGGCATCGGCTCCCGCGAGGTGAGCGCACACACCTCCGACGGCTCGGTGAAGCTGGCCTTCGACGAGGTGCCCGACCTCGTCGAGGCGACGAGCGGCGACGGCCGGGTCAGCGTCGCGCTGCCCCACCAGGGCTACAAGGTCTCGGCGCGCTCCGGCGACGGGCACGTCAGCGTCGACGTCCCCCGCGACGAGAGCAGCGGCCACGTCGTGACGGTCCGTACGGGCGACGGCTCGGTGAGCGTCACGGAAGCCGGCCGCTGACCGCAACCGCCCGACCCGTGTATTCGTCCCAGCCAGGTGGGAGACTGGAGCGGACAACCACCGGCGGCGGACCTGCGGGAGAGGGCGACTGTGACGACGGCACGCTCGTGGTGGCGGCGCGGCGACAACCTGCGCGCCGACGCCCAGGCCGCGAAGGACGCCGCCGCCGAGGCGTTCTACGAGCTGGACACGGCCCAGCGCGACCTGGTGATCTCCATAGAGACCATCACCGCGGTCGACAGCTCCCCCGCCGCGCGGCGCGCGAGCGAGGACTTCCGCTCGCTGGGCGAGCGCATCGACCAGGTCAGCGCCGCCTACATCGCGGCGGTCGACGCCTACGACCTGGACCGCGACGAGTTGGAGGCCGCCACCGCGGCCCGCGCCCGCACCGAGCTCACCAAGGCGAAGGACGACCTGGTCCGGGCCAGGCAGGACCTGGACGCCTTCGCCCGGGGGCTCGGCCCGCTGCTGGACAAGGCCGAGACCCAGCTCGCCCGGCTGGCCCCGGCCGTCGAACGAGCCCGGCAGGCCCTGCTCGCCGCGTCCAACGCGCTGGACGCGGTACGGGCCTCGGGCCTGCGCGCGGACGACCTCGCGGCCCGGCTGGCCGCTCTGGGCCCGGAGCTGACCAAGCTCAACCAGGGCGCCGGGACGCACGGCGTCCAGGAGACGATCCGGCGGGCCGACGAGGTGCTGCGCACGGCCGAGGCGATCCGCGCGGAGGCCGAGCGGCTGCCCGAGCGGGCCCGCGAGATCGACAAGCGGATCGTGTCGCTGCGCACCCGCACGCAGGCCCTGGCCACCCGCACGGAGGGCGTCGATCCGGTCCTCAGCGAGCTGCGCCGCCGCTTCAGCATGGCGTGCTGGCAGGACCTGCAGCACGTGCCGGAGCGGGCGACGGAGGCCGTCGGCCGTGCGGAGCAGAAGCTCTCGGAGGCGGCGAAGGCCCGGGACGAGCAGCGCTGGCCGGACGCGACGGCCCTGCTCGGCACGGTACGGGCGCTGCTCGACGACGCCGACGCGGCGGTGTCCGCGGCCGGTGACCGGCTGCGCCGGCTCAACGAGGTGAGCAAGGACCCGCAGGGCGAGATCGAGCGGACCCGGTTCGCCGTCCGGGACGCCCAGCGGCTCGCCATGCAGGGCCGTACGACACCGGAGCAGCGGCACGCGCGCCCGCTCGACGAGGCCGTGGCCCGGCTCGACCGCGCCGTCGAGGGCCTCCAGGGCCGGCACCCCGACTGGTGGCACTTCCTCATGGAGACGGCGGCGGTACGCGACGCGGCGGCGCGGGTCGTCACCGCCATCCGCGAGGACCGCGCCTCGGGACGCCCGTAGCGCACCCCGGCCGCGTGCCGTTCGGCTCTCCCGCCGTCTCGCGCCCTGCGGGCGCACAGCGCCGGCTGCGGAGGGGAGGGAGGGGGGCCTGCCTTGTCCGCAGTGTGCGGGTGGGTGGGTGGTGCGGGTTCAGGCGCCGGAGCGGGGTGGGTTGTTCGTCCGGTTCGGGTTTCGTTGCCGTCCGCGGGTACAGATGGCCGGTTGCCACGCCCACTGCCGGTGGTGGGCGCGCCCGCCGTAACCCGCGACTGCGGGTATTTCGGGGTGCTGCAGGGCGGTCGCCGGGAGATCGGGCCCGCTTTCGACGGTATGGACGTCGAAACAGAGCCCGATCTTCGCGCGGACGGAGATCGGGCCCGCTTTCAGCGGTATAGCCGTCGAAACAGAGCCCGATGTCCGATCGGGGAAGCACCCGCAGACGCCGGTTACGGCGGGCGCGCCACCCACGAACGGTAGGCGTGGTCACCAGTCATCTATACCTGCGGACGGCAACGAGACCCGAGCCAGACGAACAACCGGCCCCGCTCCGGCGCCTGAACGCCAGCCACGCACCCACCCGCACACCGCAAACAAGGCAGGCCCCCACCCTCCCCGTCCGCAGCCCGCCGCTGTGCGCCCGCAGGGCGCGAGACGGCGCGACAGCCGAACGACCGGGGACGGTACCGCCCTCAGCCGCAGCCTCCGCCTCAGCCTCAGCCTCAGCCGCAGCACCCTCCGCCGCAGCACCCGCCGCCGCCCGCGGCCGGGCGGGGGGCCGCCGCGGCGGACGCGGAGGCGGTGCCGCCCACCGCGACCGTCGACAGGAGCTTGACGGTGTCGTCGTGCCCGGCGGGGCACTCCGCCGGGGCGGAGGACTCGGCCATCGGCCGGCTCAGCTCGAACGTGGTGCCGCAGGAGCGGCAGCGGTACTCGTAACGGGGCATGGGCACAGATTAACCACGGCTCACAGCTTGCGCGCCAGGGTCAGCCCGTCCGCCACGGTCAGCAGCAGCGCCTCGACGCGCCCGTCGGACGCGACGCGGTCGTTGAAGGCCTGGATCCCCGCCGTGCCGCCCGTGGCGTGCGGGTCCACGACCCGCCCGTGGTAGAGCGTGTTGTCGGCGGCGACGATCCCGCCGGGCCGCATCCGCGGCACCAGTTCCTCCCAGTAGTTGAGGTAGTTGTCCTTGTCGGCGTCGAGGTAGACGAAGTCGATCCACGGATCGCCGGGCAGGGCGCGCAGCGTGTCCAGCGCGGGCGCGATCCGCAGGTCGACGCGGTCGGCGACACCGGCCTTGGCCCAGGCCTCACGGGCGACCGCGGTCCACTCCTCGGAGACGTCGCAGGCGATGAGCCGCCCGTCCGCGGGCAGCGCCTGCGCCATGGACAGCGCCGAGAAGCCGGTGAAGGTGCCGACCTCGACGACCTGCCGCGCGCCGGTCAGCCGTACCAGGAAGGCCAGCAGCGGGCCCTGCTCGCGCGCCGACTGCATGGCGGCCGCGTCACCGAAGCGGGAGCGCGTGATCTCCACCAGTTCCTCCTGGACCGGGTCCAGGGGCGGGTTGTGCTGCAGGACGTACTCGTACAGTTCGGGCGTGAGCTGCGGGTTCTTTGTCTCGTGCACGGCGGCTCCTTAAGGTGGCGGCATGTACGTGGATGACGTCCTCGCCCTGGTGCCCAGCATGCCAGGCAGGCGGGTTCTGCTGGGGCTGACGGGTGCGCCCGCGGCGGGCAAGTCGACGCTGGCCCGTTCGCTGGTGGAGGGGGTCGACGCGCGGCTCGGCGCGGGCACCGCGGCCTACGTGCCGATGGACGGCTTCCACCTCTCCAACGCCCAGCTGGACCGGCTCGGGCTGCGCGGCCGCAAGGGCGCGCCGGAGACCTTCGACGTGGACGGCTACGTCCACCTGCTGCGGCGGCTGCGCTCGTGGCAGGGCCGTACCGTCTACGCGCCGGACTTCGACCGGGCGCTGGACGAGCCGGTCGCGGCGGGGATCGCCGTGCCGCCCGGGGCCCGGCTGGTCGTGACGGAGGGGAACTACCTGGCGGACGACGCCGCCGGCTGGCACGAGGTCAGGGACCTGCTGGACGAGCTGTGGTTCGTCGAGGCCGACCCGGCGGTCCGCGAGGAGCGGCTGCTGGAACGGCATCTGACGGGCGGTCGCACCGAGTCGGAGGCCTGGGCCTTCATCGAGGCCAGCGAACGGCCGAACGCGCTGCGCGTCGAGGCGACGCGCAGCGCGTGCACGCGGGTCGTGCGGCCGGACGGGGTCAGCGGCGCGCCACGCTGAGCATCCGGCGCAGGATCTCCTCCCCCGCCGCGACGCCCGGCAGGGTCAGCGCGTCGACGTGCGGCGCGCCCCAGCCGGTGTCGGCGAGTTCGCCGTGGCCGGGCCGCCAGGCGGTGTGGGCGGCGAGCAGCAGGTCCGCGTCGAGCAGGGAGTCGCCCGCGGCGAGCACGTGGTCGGCGCCGGTGCGGCGGACGACCTCGGCCAGGGCCGCGGACTTGGTGAGGGGCTTGGGGACGGCGTAGACCTTGCGGCCCTGCAGCGAGACCGTCCAGCCGCGCTCCTCGGCCCATTCGGCGAGGTCCTTCACCCAGAGCTCGGGCAACAGCGACCGCTCCACGACCAGGTAGACGAACAGGTCCTCGGCGACGCGCTCCTTGCGCAGCCAGGACCCGTCCGAGGTGCGGGCCAGGTAGGCGCGGACCTCCTCCAGCGGCGCGCAGCCCTCGGCGAGGCGGCGGCGCATCTCGGCGTTCCAGTCGTGGTCGGTGTGGCCCTTGACCAGGAGGTGCCCGCCGTTGGCGCAGATCGCGTACCGCGGCACCGGGCCCGGCAGGTTGATGCGCCGGTACTGCTTGCGGGTGCGGGTCGTCGCCGGGACGAACTCGGCGGCGGCGGCGAGCCGCTGGATCAGCACGGCGGCGTTCTCGGTCATGAAGGACAGCGGCCGGCCCTCGTGCACCTCGACGCACAGCAGCCGCGGTGCCTCCTCGTCGGCCATGGACAGGGCCAGGGCCGAGGGCGAGTAGATGAGGGTGCGGTCCAGGTCGCTGGCGACGAGGGACTTCACGATCTCCGGGCGTTGCTTCACTTGGCCTCCACCGCCTTGCCGTCCGTTCCGGTCGCGCCCCGGGTGAAGCGCGGGTGGATCAGCCCGACGCAGGAGTACGGCAGGTCGTCCACCTCCTCCACCGGAACGCCGCGCTGCTCGGCGAGCAGCCGGATGTGCGCCAGGTCGCCGCCCGCGCCGCGCCGGGCGAGGACCCGCCAGGGCACGCGGCGCAGCAGCACCCGGGTGGTCTCGCCGACGCCGGGCTTGACCAGGTTGACGTCCCCGATCCCGTACTCCTCGCTGATCCGCTCGACGGCCTTCCAGCCCTCCCAGGTGGGCGTGCGGTCGCCGGCCTGGAGTTCCTTGACGTCGCGGGCGACCTCGTCGGTCACGGCGGCGAAGCGGGCCGACACCTCGTCCAGGAAGAGGCCGGAGACGTCCGAGCCGGCCAGCTCGCGGTAGAACTTGGCGCCGTGGAACTCGTCGGGGCCGATCAGGTCGGAGCGCAGCACGGTGCGCGAGACCAGGCCGGAGACGGTCGAGTTCAGGCACGCGGACGGGATGAGGAAGTCGTCGCGGGTGCCGAAGGTGCGGACGCACGAGCCGGGGTCGGCGAGCACCGCGATCTCCGGGTCGAAGCCCCCGAACGGGGCCACGGCGTCGGCCAGTTCGCGGGTGATGGCGCCCTTGCCGGTCCAGCCGTCGACGAACACCGCACGGGCGGGGTCGTGGTGATCGGCCAGCCAGCGCAGGGCGGTGGTGTCGATGCCGCGGCCGCGGACGATGGACACGGCGTAGTGCGGGAGGTCCAGGCCGTGCGCGTGCCGGGCCCAGCGGCGCATCAGCACGCCGACCGGGGTGCCCGCGCGGGCCAGCGACACCAGGACGGCGTCCGGGCCGCGTTCGGCGAGCACCAGCTCGGTCACGGCGCCGACGGCGCGGGCGATCCGGCCGGCGGAGTCCGCCAGCGCGGACCGGAACAGCTCCTGGTACTCCGCGCTGGGCTGGTACTCCACGGGCAGCGACTCGGCGTAGTGCGCCCCGCCGCTCTGGATGGCCTCCTCGCGCTCCTCGGTGGGCGCCTCCAGCTCGACGTCGGAGAGGTCCTTCAGCAGCCAGCCGACCTCGTCGGCGGCGTACGAGGAGAACGCGGGTCCGCGCAGCGGCTCCGGGAGCGTGGGGGCGGGCGGGCGGGGTTCGTACGAGGGCACCACGGCCAGCAGGAGCCTTTCGGTGTGGGCGGCGAGCTGCGCGAGCAGCCCGCCGGGGGCGTGCAGGGCGGGCGTGTCGCCCGCGCTGTCCACGACGGCGACGACGGTGTCGAAGCCCGCGCCCGCCACGTTGTACGCGTAGCGCTCGCCGGGGCCGTCGGCGGGCCCGTCGTGGTCGGGGAAGGTGATCCGGGTGCGTATCGCGTACCCCGGGTCGTCCACGGCCAGGACCGGCGAGCGGGTCGTCGTGGAGAACCGCACCTCCGCGGCGGGCAGGGCGTCCTGCAGGGCCTGCGCCAGCCGCAGCGGGGCGTACATCAGCTCCTCGTTGCCGAGCACGAGGACGCGCCGGGCCGGGTTGCCGCCGAGGACGCGCAGGTCCTCCGCCAGGCCTGCCGCCATCGCGGGCAGCGCCGCCTCCAGCCGTGCGCGGTGCACGGGCGTGAAGCCGTGCCGGCCGCCGTCGGGCAGCCCGGCGGGCCAGTCGAGCCGCGCCCGGTGCGGCACCGCGGCCGCGGCCGCGGCCCGGCAGGCCGGCTCGGCGGCGGCATGGGCGGCGACCAGGGCCTGGCCCCGCTCCAGCACGCCTTCGGGGAGGCCGACCGTGCCCGAGGCCAGGGCGAGGACGTCGACGCCCGCGCCCAGGTCGGCCGCGAAGCGGTCGAGGAGTGCGCGGTCGGCCTCCGAGCGCATGTCGACCAGGGCGACCACGACGTAGCGGCGGCGCGGGTAGCGGGCGTGCAGCGCCCGCACCGTGTTGAGCACCGTCCGGCCGGTGGAGAACTCGTCGTCGACCAGCACCAGCGGCCCGTCCCCGGACAGCAGGCCGGCGTCCTCGGGCAGCAGGAGGTGCGAGGTGGCGTGGCTGTGCTCCTCCTCGAAGCCGCCGACCGGCTCGACCCCGGCGACCGGGCGCCGCGTGGAGTGCAGGTACGGGGCGGTGCCGACGCCGTCGGCCACGGCGTGCCCGAGGCCGGTCGCGGTCTCGGCGTAGCCGAGCACCACGGCGCGGGCCGCCTCCTCATCGCCCAGCAGCTCCCGCACGCGCACGCCGAGCCCGTACCCGGCGTCGTAGACGACCCGCGGGCGCTGCGGCACGTGCTTGCCCAGCACGTTGGAGACGAGCAGGTGCGCGCGCTTGGGGTTGCGGCGCAGGGCGAGGCCGAGCAGACCGCTCAGCCCCTCTCCCCGCAGGGTGACGCCGAGGCGGTCGGCGACCCACTGCCCGGACCAGACGTGCTCGACTGCCATGCGCTCGGCACTCTCCCTCTCGCTGTGGTCGGTCACGACGGCACGCACGCGGAGAGCAGTTCGACGAAGCCGATCTCCTCCCGTGCCACGCCGAAGACCTCGGCGCGCCGCACGGTGCGCTCGGCCCAGGCGCGGTGCGGCTTCACCTCGTTCATCTTGTTCGTGTAGGCCGAGCGCAGCACGCCCCCGCCGCTGCGGTCCTCGTGGAGTATGTCGACGGCGTCGCTCCACTCCTCGTGGGAGACGACGCTGAGCGCGTGCACGGGCTGGACGTGCGAGGGGTGGATGCAGGTCTTGCCCTGCAGGCCGTTCGTCCGGTCCAGTTCGATCTCGCGCAGCAGCCCGTCCATGTCGCGCTGGATGAGGGCCTCGCGCAGGTCCACGGCCGCGGGGACGAAGGGGCTCTGCCGCAGCAGTGGCTTGAACATGCGCTCGGAGTGCTTGAAGTACTCCCAGACCGGTCCGGTGATGGTGAAGCCGGTGCCGTCGGCGCGCCCGAGGACGTTGACGACGTCGGCGATGATCGAGGCGACGATGCGGACGTCGTAGGCGGTCATGTCGGGCGAGCGGCGCAGCCCGTAGGCGGAGCAGAAGTCGGTGACGCCCAGCCGCAGTGCGAGGACCCGGTCACGGTACTTGTCGACGGTGCGGGAGATGCCGTACAGCGTCTCGGTGCGGGTCTCCAGGTGGAGCAGTTGCGGGGACTCCAGGACCGGCATCGCGAACAGCCGCCGTCCGCTGTCCGCCTCGGCGGCGGCGAGGGCCTCCAGGAAGGGGACCCCGGACTCCTCGGTGAACTTGGGGAGCACGAACCCGGAGAGCAGGGACGCGTGGTCGCCGAGCCGGCGGACGAGGTCGGTGATCTGGCCGGGGGTGCGGACGCGGATGAAGAGCAGCGGGGGGTCGCCGTCCGGGATCCGGTGGGACAGTTCGCCGAACTGGCGGACCAGGTTCTCCTCCGCGGCCTCGACGTCGCCGTCGTCGATGGAGTCCTCCAGGCACAGCACCATCGAGACGACCCCACGCGCGGCCTGCTTGAGCACGTCGTCGGCGAGCCGCGACCGGGTGGCCGGGCAGTAGAGGGTGGCGCCGAGGGCGACGGCGAGCGTGCCGGCCGTCGAGGCCGCGGTGAACTCCGCGGGCTCCCGGTGGAAGAGCTCGTTCCGTACGTCCGGCGCGAGGTGCCCGAAGTGGCGCATGCGTTCCCCCGTGGCAGGTGGTGGATGGTGTGGTGGGAAGCGTCCCCCGACGCCGTGGCCGATTATCGTACGTGTGAGCCCCCTGCGGACGTTCCCGGCGTACGTGAAAATCAGGTAACCCCCGCGGGTCCGGAACGTGTCGACCTGTCCGCATCTCTCCCCCGCGCCACACCCGTCACACGCCCCGCGTTGTGGCCACGGCCCCCGGGAGGGCAGGATTACGCGCATGACGCAGGCGATGGTGAAGGGCTCCAACATCCCGGTGACGGCCTCGGGGGTGCGGGCGGTGCTCCGCTGGAGCCCGGGGGCGGGTGTGCCGGACGTCGACGCCTCGGCGCTGCTGCTGGGTGCGGACGGCCGGGTGCGCTCGGACGAGGACTTCATCTTCTACAACCAGCCCCGGCACCCTGGGGGCGCCGCCCGGCACCTGCCCAAGCGCAGCGAGCCGGCCGGCCTGACGGACGCGATCGAGGTCGACCTGACCGCGCTGGAGGAGGGCGTGGACCGGGTGGTCGTCGCGGCCTCCTCGGACGGCGGCCCCTTCGCCCTGGTCTCCGACCTGACGGTGCTGCTCTACGACACGGCAGGCGGCGCCGACGCCGAGCCGCTGGCGCTCTTCGACGTCGTCCCGGACACCGGCGACGAGTCGGCCCTGATCTGCGGCGAGCTGTACCGCCGGTCGGGCGGCTGGAAGTTCCGCGCGCTGGGGCAGGGCTACGCGGCGGGGCTGGAGGCGCTGGCCACCGAGTTCGGCATCACCGTGGAGGAGGGCGACCTCGACGAGGCGCCGCCGCCGCGGCCGGAGGGCGAGGCGGCCGCGGTGCCGCAGCCCGTGCCGCCGACCGTCGCGGTGACCGGGGAGCCGGACGCGTACACCCTGCAGGCCCCGTCCCAGGTGCCCCCGCAGCCCAGCGCGCCGCCCTCCTACGGCTACCCGCAGGAGCCCCAGCCCACAGTGGCCGCCCCGGCGTACGGCTACCCGCAGGAGCCCCAGCCGACCGTGGCCGCGGCCCCGGCGTACGGGTACCCGCAGGAGCCCCAGGCCACGGTGGCCGCCGCCCCGGCGTACGGCTACCCGCAGGAGCAGCCCGCGCCGACCTCCGCGGCCCCCGGTCCCGCGTACGGCTACCCGCAGCCGGTCCAGGGGTTCCGGCTGCCGCCGATGGGCCCGCAGTTCCAGGAACGCCGCTGAGCGGGCCCGGCACGGGGCCGCGCGCTCAGACCTTGGTCTTGTAGCCGCGGCCCCACTGCAGGCCCCAGCCGTAGAGCCGGTCGAGCTCGGCCTGGAAGCCGTAGACGTACTTCACCTCGCGGCGCACGGTCAGGTCGCCCTTCCTGTTCTCGATGAGCACCACGGCGCAGGAGCGGGCCTGCGGTTCGCGCTCGTCCAGCAGGATCTCGATCCGCGGGCCCGAACTGGGGAAGATCTCCACCTTGGCGTGGGTGCGGTCGAAGGCGGGCGTGCCGTCGTAGATGTAGACGAACACGAGCATGCGCCTGAACTCTTCGTGCTTGTCGAGGTTGATGTAGAGCGTCTCGCCGGACGAGCCGCCGAAGCGGTCGTCGCCGGTCATCTGGATGTACGGCGGGGCGTCGAGGTCGCCGAGGAAGTTGCCGAGCGGCTGGACCACGCCCTTGGTGCCGTCGGCCAGCTCGTACATGCACGCCAGGTCGAGGTCGACGTTGACCATGGCGGGGCCGGCGGCCTGCACGGGCTCCGGCTTGAACAGGTGCATCTGCCGGCTCAGCCAGGAGCCGCTGCGCTGGTTCCAGCCGCCGGTGTCGGAGGTGCGCATCTGCCAGGACAGGTTGATGCGCAGGTTGCCGACGGCCGCGCCCTGCTTGGACAGCGAGACGACCTGGTGCCGCTTGGTGAGCTCGATGGTGTGCGCGTTCGCCATGTCGAACTGCGCGTTGAAGCCGCCGCTCGGCCGCAGGAAGTTCCACATGTCCGTCCGTCCCCTGCACGCAGGCCGCCCCCCACCGGTCGGCGGGGGGCGGCGTGAACCCGATTGTCGTGACGAGCCGGGGTCAGACCCCGCTCGTCACCTCCGTCTTGTCGTCCCGCTGCTCGGAGCTTTCCCCGAGACGGCGGTTTCGCACCACCGACGACCAGTAGGAAGCGCCGATCAGGACGACGCCGATGAGGCCGGTGATGACCTCGTTGATCTCGAACCTGATCGTCACCAGGAGGATGACGGCCAGCGCGCCGATCGCGTAGTGCGCGCCGTGCTCCAGGTAGACGTAGTCGTCCAGGGTGCCCTTGCGGACCAGGTAGACGGTCAGCGACCGGATGTACATCGCACCGATACCGAGGCCGAGGGCGATGATGAAGATGTCGTTGGAGATCGCGAACGCGCCGATGACGCCGTCGAAGGAGAACGACGCGTCGATGACCTCGAGGTAGAGGAAGAGGAAGAACGCCGCCTTGCCCGCCAGGCCCACGGCCGAGGCGCCGCTGCCGGCCGGCTTGCCGCCCGAGCTGATCTCCTCGAGCTCCTCGTCGGCCTCGTCCGCCTCGTCCTCCAGCTTGTCCTCGAAGTAGCTCGAGATGCCGCCGACGACGAGGTAGGTGATGAGGCCGCCGATGCCGGAGAGCAGCACCGTGGAGGACTTGTCGCCGCCGCCGTGCGGGACGGCGGTGGCGAGGGTGGTGGCGGTGATCAGCAGGGCGACCAGGGCGACGACCACGGAGAGCGTGTCGAGCTTGCCGAGCTTGGAGAGGGGCTTCTCCAGCCAGGCGAGCCACTTGTGCTCCCGCTCCTCGAAGATGAAGTCGAGGAAGATCATCAACAGGAACATCCCGCCGAACGCGGCGATCGCCGGGTGCGCGGAGGTGACGAGGTGCTCGTACTGTTCCTTGTTGTTGATCGCCAGGTCGATGGCCTCGATGGGCCCGAGCTTCGCCGTGATCGACACGATGATGATCGGGAACACGAGTCGCATGCCGAAGACGGCGATCAGAATGCCGATGGTGAGGAAGATCTTCTGCCAGAAGGCATTCATCTTCCGCAGGATGCCGGCGTTGATCACCGCGTTGTCGAAGGAGAGCGAGATCTCCAGCACCGACAGGATGGCGACGAGGGCAAGCCCCTCCGCACCCCACAGATAACCGGCGAGGGCGAGGCCGGCGGCGGTGACACCGAACGACCAGCCGAAAGTTCGGAGGAGCACTGGATATCCAATCCCTTTACGAAACGTTGACCCCAAAGTCTAGGGCGATGCCCCGGAGCCCTGATGCATACCCCTGGCCAACGGCTCGGAACTTCCATTCGCCGCCGTACCTGTAGAGCTCACCGAAGATCATCGCTGTTTCGCTCGAGGCGTCCTCGGAGAGGTCGTAGCGCGCCAGTTCGCTCTGGTCGGTCTGGTTGACCACCCGGATGAAGGCATTGCTGACCTGGCCGAAGGTCTGGCCCCGGGCATCGGCGTCGTAGATGGAGACCGGGAAGACGATCTTGTCGACCCGCTCGGGCACGGCGGACAGGTCCACCAGCAGGACCTCGTCGTCGCCGTCGCCGTCACCGGTCAGGTTGTCGCCGGTGTGCTCGACCGAGCCCTCCGGGCTCTTGAGGTTGTTGTAGAAGACGAAGTACTCGTCGCCGAGCACCCGGCCCGAGGCGCACAGCAGGGCGCTGGCGTCCAGGTCGAAGGGCGCCCCGGTGGTGGAGCGCGCGTCCCAGCCGAGCCCGATCAGGACCTGGGTCAGATTGGGTGCGGCCTTGGTGAGGGAGACATTGCCCCCCTTGGCGAGCGTCACGCCCATGCTGTTCTCCTCCCCCGCGGGGCTCGCGGCCCGCCGTGCGCGGACCGCGAGGCCCCGGCGAATCAGACGTTGACGCCGAAGTCCTGCGCGATGCCGCGCAGGCCGGACGCGTAACCCTGGCCGATGGCCCGGAACTTCCACTCCGCACCGTGCCGGTAGAGCTCGCCGAAGACCATCGCCGTCTCGGTCGAGGCGTCCTCGGTGAGGTCGTAGCGGGCCAGTTCCTTGTCGTCGGCCTGGTTGACGACGCGGATGAACGCGTTGCGGACCTGGCCGAACGACTGCTGACGGGTCTCGGCGTCGTAGATCGACACCGGGAAGACGATCTTGGCGACCTCGGCCGGCACGCCGGCCAGGTTCACCTTGATCTGCTCGTCGTCCCCTTCGCCCTCGCCGGTGATGTTGTCACCGGTGTGCTCCACGGAGCCGTCGGGGCTCCTGAGGTTGTTGAAGAAGACGAAGTGCTGGTCGGAGAGCACCTTGCCCTCGGTGCCCGTGAGCAGGGCACTGGCGTCGAGGTCGAAGTCGGCGCCCGTGGTGGTGCGGGCGTCCCAGCCGAGGCCGACGATGACGGCCGTGAGGTTGGGGGCCTCCTTCGTCAGCGATACGTTGCCACCCTTGCTGAGGCTGACTCCCACGAGTCCTCCCATGTCATCGCGTGCTGCTCGTATCAGGATCAACGCCCTGAGGTTAGTACCCGGTTCCCCAGGACTACAGGGCTTCGAGCGCCTTGACGTACTCGTTCAGGTCACGGGCGTCCGGCAGGCCGTTGACGACGGTCCAGCGGATCAGGCCCTCCCTGTCGATGACGAAGGTGCCGCGCACCGCGCAGCCCTTGTCCTCGGCGAAGACGCCGTAGGCGCGGGAGACCTCGCCGTGCGGCCAGAAGTCGGAGAGCAGCGGGTACTCCAGGCCCTCCTGGTCGGAGAAGACGCGCTGGGTGTGCATCGAGTCGTTGGAGACCGCGAGCAGCTGGACGTCGTCGTTCTGGAAGGCCGGCAGCTCGTCGCGGAGCGCGCACAGTTCGCCGGTGCAGACCCCGGTGAAGGCGAAGGGGAAGAAGAGCAGGACGACGTTCTTGGAGCCCTTGAAGTCGGACAGCCGCACGGTCCGGCCGTGCTGGTCCCGCAACGCGAAGTCGGGGGCCTGGTCGCCTACGGCGAGCGCCATGGTGGACACACCTCTCGGTGGACGGAGACGGACCCACGGCCGGGTCCCTCCGTCAGTCTCGCACCGCGGGACGCACGCGGTACGAGGCGCCCCCGCGACGCTCGGTCACGGGGGCGCGGTACCGGGCTGCGCTCAGCGCTTGCCGGCCTTCGCCGTCTTGGGGGTCACCAGACGACTGGCGGTCCAGTCCTTGGAGACGTTGACACTGCTGGTCTGAGCCAGGCCCGCGGTCTGCGCGGCCTCTCCGATGTCACTCGGCTCGACGTGCCCGTCACGGCCGGTCTTCGGGGTCATGAGCCAGATCTGGGCGCCCTCGTCGATGGCGGACGTGGCGTCGACCAGGGCGTCGGTCAGATCGCCGTCATCATCACGGAACCACAGGATGACGCCGTCGGCGACGTCGTCGTACTCCTCGTCCGCGAGCTCTTCGCCCGTGATCCCCTCAATACCCTCACGGAGCTCGTGATCGACGTCGTCGTCGTAGCCGAGCTCCTGGACCACCTGTCCGGGCTCAAAACCAAGCCGGCTCGCCGGGTTGGTTTGCTCCTCCGCGTGGCCCGCGGTCGCGCTCACGCTCTGCCTCCTGTCATGGGGGTTGTCTTCCCGCTCCTGTGCGGGGTTATGGGCGGTAGTCCACACGGGCGCGGCGGATCGCGCAAGTACCCAGCCGCCCATCCCGCCCAAACGTTGACGTGTCACCGCAACCCGAACCGTGAGGGGTGACGTGGCTCACTCCACTATGCCAGGGTTTCTCCCGAATCGGGGTTGCGGTCGGTCGTACGTCCGAGTGGGCGTAGAGTTGCGGTTTGGTCGAACGGCCACCGGACAGCCATGCGAGAGCCTCAAGAGGGTCTGGAAGAGGGGTCTGTCTCACTTAGTGGTGGTTACCACTCAGTAGAGATGACGTATCCCGAACGCGCGGTACACGATGGAGGCGGCGCGACCCAGCAGAGCAAGACCCTAGAAGCGAAGGAATAGCGTGGCTTCCGGATCAGATCGCAACCCGATCATCATTGGCGGCCTTCCCAGCCAGGTCCCGGATTTCGATCCCGAGGAGACGGCGGAATGGCTCGACTCGCTTGACGCCGCCATCGACGAGCGCGGACGCGAGCGCGCCCGCTACCTCATGCTCCGCCTGATCGAGCGAGCCCGCGAGCGGCGGGTTGCCGTGCCCGAGATGCGCAGCACCGATTACGTCAACACCATCGCCACCAAGGACGAGCCGTTCTTCCCCGGCAACGAGGACATCGAGCGGCGCATCCTGAACGCGACCCGCTGGAACGCGGCGGTCATGGTGTCCCGGGCGCAGCGCCCGGGCATCGGCGTCGGCGGGCACATCGCCACCTTCGCGTCCTCGGCCTCCCTGTACGACGTGGGCTTCAACCACTTCTTCCGGGGCAAGGACGACGGCAAGGGCGGGGACCAGATCTTCTTCCAGGGCCACGCCTCCCCTGGTGTGTACGCCCGTGCCTTCATGCTGGACCGGCTCTCCGAGACCCAGCTCGACGCCTTCCGCCAGGAGAAGTCCAAGGCGCCGTACGGCCTGTCGAGCTACCCGCACCCGCGGCTCATGCCGGACTTCTGGGAGTTCCCGACCGTCTCCATGGGCCTCGGCCCGCTGGGCGCGATCTACCAGGCGCGGATGAACCGCTACCTGCAGGCGCGCGGCATCGCCGACACCGAGCAGTCGCACGTGTGGGCCTTCCTCGGCGACGGCGAGATGGACGAGCCCGAGTCACTCGGCCAGCTCTCCCTGGCCGCCCGTGAGGGCCTGGACAACCTCACCTTCGTCGTCAACTGCAACCTGCAGCGGCTCGACGGCCCGGTGCGCGGCAACGGCAAGATCATCCAGGAGCTGGAGTCGCAGTTCCGCGGTGCCGGCTGGAACGTCATCAAGCTGATCTGGGACCGCACCTGGGACCCGCTGCTCGCCCAGGACCGCGACGGCGTGCTGGTGAACAAGCTCAACACCACGCCCGACGGCCAGTTCCAGACCTACGCCACCGAGACCGGCGAGTACATCCGCGACCACTTCTTCGGCGACGACCACCGGCTGCGCAAGATGGTCGAGGGCCTCAGCGACGCCCAGATCCTGCACCTGGGCCGCGGCGGCCACGACCACCGCAAGATCTACGCGGCGTACAAGGCGGCCCGCGAGCACAAGGGCCAGCCGACCGTGATCCTGGCCCAGACCGTCAAGGGCTGGACGCTCGGCCCCAACTTCGAGGGCCGCAACGCGACCCACCAGATGAAGAAGCTGACGGTCGACGACCTCAAGCGCTTCCGCGACCGCCTGCACCTGCCGATCGCCGACAAGGAGCTGGAGTCCGGCGCGCCGCCGTACTACCACCCGGGCCGGAACTCGGAGGAGATCCAGTACATGCACGACCGGCGCAAGGGCCTGGGCGGCTACGTCCCGACCCGCGTCGTGCGCGCGAAGCCGCTGGCCCTGCCGGACGACAAGGCCTACGCGGGCACCCGCAAGGGCTCCGGCCAGCAGACGATCGCCACCACCATGGCCTTCGTCCGGCTGCTGAAGGACCTCATGCGGGACAAGGAGATCGGCAAGCGCTTCGTGCCGATCGCCCCGGACGAGTACCGCACCTTCGGCATGGACTCGCTCTTCCCGTCGGCCAAGATCTACAACCCGCTGGGCCAGACGTACGAGTCGGTCGACCGCGAGCTGCTGCTGGCGTACAAGGAGTCCCCGACCGGCCAGATGCTGCACGACGGCATCTCCGAGGCGGGCTGCACCGCCTCGCTGATCGCCGCCGGGTCGTCCTACGCGACCCACGGCGAGCCGCTGATCCCGGTCTACGTCTTCTACTCGATGTTCGGCTTCCAGCGGACCGGCGACCAGTTCTGGCAGATGGCCGACCAGCTGGCGCGCGGTTTCGTGCTGGGCGCCACGGCGGGCCGCACCACCCTCACCGGTGAGGGCCTGCAGCACGCCGACGGCCACTCGCACCTGCTGGCCTCGACCAACCCGGCCGTCGTCGCGTACGACCCCGCGTTCGGCTTCGAGATGGCGCACATCGTCCGGGACGGCCTGCGCCGCATGTACGGCGAGCCCGCCCCCGGCGAGGACCCGAACGTCTTCTACTACCTCACCGTCTACAACGAGCCGATCGTCCAGCCGGCCGAGCCGGAGAACGTGGACGTCGAGGGCATCCTCAGGGGCCTGTACAAGTACCGGGCCGCCGAGGCGGGCGCGATCCCGGCGCAGATCCTGGCCTCCGGCGTGAGCGTGCCGTGGGCGCTGGAGGCGCAGCGGATCCTCGCCGAGGAGTGGAACGTCCGGGCCGACGTGTGGTCCGCGACCTCCTGGAACGAGCTGCGGCGCGACGCCGTCGAGGCCGAGGAGCACAACCTGCTCCACCCGGAGGAGGAGCAGCGCGTCCCCTACGTGACGCGGAAGCTCAGCGGCTCCGAGGGCCCGTTCGTGGCCGTCTCGGACTGGATGCGGGCCGTCCCGGACCAGATCTCCCGCTGGGTGCCGGGCACCTGGCAGTCGCTCGGTGCCGACGGCTTCGGCTTCGCCGACACCCGTGGCGCGGCGCGCCGGTTCTTCCACATCGACGCCCAGTCGGTGGTCCTCGGCGTGCTCACCGAGCTCGCCCGGGAGGGGAAGATCGACCGCTCCGTGCTGAAGCAGGCGATCGACCGCTACCAGCTGCTCGACGTCGCCGCCGCCGACCCCGGCGCTGCGGGCGGCGACGCGTAACACCGTCGTCCCGACCGGGCCCCCGCCGCGCGACCGCGCGGCGGGGGCCCGGCGTTTCCCGGCTCCCCGCGGGCTCGTGTCACTGGTCGACGATCTGGAAGGCGCGGACGGTGTGCCCGGACTCCGGGACCCAGGTGCCCGACGGGAACGTCTCGAAGTCGCCCTCGGTGGAGCACTCGGCGCTCTGGTAGGTCGTCACGAGCTTGCGCGTCCGGTTGACGAACGACTTCGCGGACGTCCCGGGCGGCAGCGGCACACAGGAGTTGACGTCGGTGTCGGCGAGCTCGTGGACGAGCCGCGCCCCGCGGAATCCCGGCTTCCCCCACAGGCACAGCTCCCCCGGGTCGCAGCGGCCGGCCGGACCGGCCGTGGGGCCGGCCGCCGTGGGGGCGGCGGCCGCGGGCGGCGCGGGGGCCGCCAGGGCCGCCGCCGCCGCGGTCAGGGCAAGGGTCAGGGCCGCACTGCGCATGTGGATCACTCCCCCGTGGTGGTCGGAGTTCCACGGTGAACGGCGAGGCCCGGGGCCGCCAAGGGCCCCGGGCCTCGTTCACCCGGATAGGGAAACCTCCGGCGTCAGATGTGCACCCCGCCGCCCGCGGCGTCGGCGTTGACGCCGCGCTTGGTCAGGAAGGCGATGCCCGCGGCGAAGGCCGCCACGACACCGGCGACGGTGAAGGCCAGCCCCATCCCCGAGAGGAAGGTCTCGTTGGTGACCTTGGTGATCAGCGCGACGACCTCGGCCGGGGTGTCCTTGGCGACGGGCGGCACGCCGACCACGACCGCGTCGGCGGCCTGCGCCGCCTGCTCGCCCTTCAGCGGCGGCAGGCCGGCCGCGGCCCACTTCTCGGGCAGCGCGCTGTCCACCCGCGAGGCCATGATCGTGCCGAGGACGGCGGTACCGAGGCTGCCGCCGACCTGCATGGCGGAGCCCTGGAGGCCGCCGGCCACACCGGACAGCTCCAGCGGGGCGTTGCCGACGATGACGTCGGTGGCGCCGACCATCACCGGGGCCAGGCCGAGGCCCAGCAGCGCGAACCACAGGGACATGACCCCGGTGCCGGAGTCGGCCTCCAGGCCGGTCATGCCGAACATGGCGACCGCCGTGCACACCATGCCGCCGACCAGCGGCACCCGGGGACCGAACTTGGTGATCAGCGCGCCCGCCACGGGCGAGCTGACGATCATCATCGCGGTGAGCGGCAGCAGGTGGACGCCGCACTCCACCGCCGACATGCCGTGGACGTTCTGCAGGTAGAAGGTGACGAAGAACAGGCCGCCCAGGAAGGCGAAGGCCATGAGCACCATCAGCGCGGTGCCCGCGGACAGCGGCACCGAACGGAACATCCGCAGCGGGATCAGCGGCTCGGAGGCCTTGGTCTCCCAGAGCGCGAACAGGACGAAGAGCAGCACGGAGCCGACCAGGAAGCCCAGGGTCAGCGGGTCGCCCCAGCCCCACTCCGGGGCCTTGATCAGGCCCCAGACCAGACCGAACATCGCACTGGAGAGCAGCACGATGCCGGGGACGTCGAAGGACCGCGGGGCGTTCTCGGCACGCACGTCCTTGAGGATGACCAGGCCCAGGACCAGCGCGACCAGACCCACGGGCACGTTGATGAAGAAGACCGACTCCCAGTTGACGTGCTCGACGAGCAGACCGCCCGCGATCGGCCCGGCGGCGGTGGAGGCACCGATGACCATGCCCCAGATGCCGATGGCCATGTTGAGCTTCTCGGCCGGGAAGGTGGCGCGCAGCAGGCCGAGCGCGGCGGGCTGCAGCAGCGCGCCGAACACGCCCTGCAGGACGCGGAGCGCGATCACCATGCCGACGCCGCTGGACACCCCGATCAGGCCGGAGGTGAGGGCGAAGCCCGCGAGGCCGACGAGGAAGGTCTGGCGGTGGCCGAACCGGTCGCCGAGCTTGCCCGCGGTGATCAGCGAGACCGCCAGGGCCAGCATGTAGCCGGTGGTGATCCACTGGATCTGCTCGCGGGAGGCACCCAGGTCGGCTTGGATGGCCGGGTTGGCGACGGCGACGATCGTGCCGTCCAGGGCCACCACCATGACGCCGATGGCGACCGAGAACAGGGTCAGCCAGGGGTGGCCGCGGAGGGGTTTCTTGGAAGGCGCCGGTATCGAGTCCGGGGCCTTGTCGGTGACGACGGAGCCTTGGGTCATGGGCAAGAGATTATGTCAGTGCCTGACATTTGACCAAAGCAGTCATCCGTCGGTAACTGTCAGGAAGCACGGAACTATCGTGGGGCCCCCTGGAGGTGGACGGCAGATGAAGCACGCGATGCGCGCGACGCCCGTGTGCGGACTGCGCGAACGCAAGAAGCAGCGCACGCGCGACGCGCTCATACGGGCCGCGATCGAACTGTTCGTCGTCAAGGGCTACGAGCGCACGACCGTCGACGAGATCGCCGCCGAGGTCGAGGTCTCGCAGCGCACCTTCTTCCGCTACTTCGCGGGCAAGGAGGAGGTCGCGCTCGCGCTGGAGGACAGCGTCGAGGAGGCCTTCGTCTCCGCCGTGGCCGAGCGCCCGGCCGGCGAACCGCCCTTCGAGGCGCTGCGCGCGGCGCTGGACGAGTCCTGGCACAGCATCAGCGCCGTCATCGCCGCCGTCGTGCCGCTGTCGACGTACATGGCGATGTACCGGGTGATCGAGTCCACGCCGACGCTGCTGTCCGCCCAGATGCGCCATTCGGCGCTCGTCGAGGAGCGGCTCGCCTCGGTCATCGCCGCCCGGGAGGGACTGGACGCGGCCGACCCGCGGCCGCGGGTGCTCGTGGCGGCCGTCGGCGGGGTCATCCGGGTGGCCCAGCGGCTGTGGGGCGACGGCGACGAGACCACCGTGGAGTCCATCCGCCGGGTCACCGAGGAACACCTCGACCTGCTGGTCCCGGTCCTCGCACAACCGTGGGACGAACACCAGGGTGTGTCCGGAATCTCCTTGTTCCAAACGTGACTTGGGTCACGGC
The DNA here is from genome assembly GCF_040630935.1 of Streptomyces sp. NPDC005722. Taxonomy (NCBI): domain Bacteria; kingdom Bacillati; phylum Actinomycetota; class Actinomycetes; order Kitasatosporales; family Streptomycetaceae; genus Streptomyces; species Streptomyces sp. NPDC005722. The sequence continues at coordinate 115,157 of NZ_JBEXYN010000016.1, read as the reverse complement.
GTGCCCAGGGGGTCTCCGGCGTCTCCTAGGGTGTCCCCCAGTGAACCTCGTCGACGAGCGCTTCAGCTCACCCTCCCTGCGCGCCCTTCTGGCCCTGGCCGTGGTCTTCGTCATGCTGGCGACCACCGGCTGGACCGCGCTGCGCCAGCACAACGGCGGCGGGGACGCGTTGTCGGTGGCCACCGCCGCGTGGCGGCACGGCTCGGTCGGCGGGCGGGCGCTTCCCGATCCCCAGGCGGCCCCCGGTGTGATCGCGCGCTTCTTCGCCTCGGTCGGACCGGACGGCGCCAAGCGGCTCGCCGACCGCTACCCGCTCGTCGTCGGCAACCTCAACGGCGCCCCGCTCGGCCTGCGTTACCAGGCCAACCGGCGTTCGCTCGGCACGGCCCGCGTGCAGGAGACCGCCCGTTCGCGCAGTGCCCTGCTGACCGCGGAGGGCCGCCAGGACGCCGCGCGACGCGCCGAACGCTACGCCTCGCTGCTCGACGGGGGACGGCAGATCCTCGCCTTCGACCCCACCGGCCGGGGCCGCGCCGCCGAGGTCTTCGGCGACCTCGGTTCCGCCGAACGGGTGTCGCTCGTCGTGCCCGGGGTCGACACCGACGTGCTCTCCTTCGAACGCGAGGACGACCCGACCCGGGCCCCCGTCGGCATGGCCCGCTCGCTGTACGCGGCCGAGCGCGCCGCCGCCCCGCGCACCCGGACGGCCGTCATCGCCTGGGCCGACTACACCACCCCGCAGGGCGTCGGCCTGGACGCCTCCACCGGGGAACTGGCCGAGCAGGGCGCCGTCCGGCTGGCCGCGCTGGTACGGGCGTTGCCCGCCCGCGGCCGCGTCTCGCTGTTCTGCCACTCCTACGGCTCGGTGCTGTGCGGAGTCGCCGCCCCCGGCCTGCCGGCCGGCCGGGTCTCCGACATCGCCGTCTTCGGCAGCCCCGGCATGCGGGTCGACAAGGCGGCCGACCTGGGCACGGCCGCCCGGGTGTGGGCGACCCGGGACAGCACCGACTGGATCGGCGACGTGCCGCACATGGAGTTCGCCGGGCTCGGCCACGGCGCCGACCCCGTCTCCCGGGCCTTCGGCGCCCGCGTGGTGACCTCGGAGGCCGCCGAAGGGCACGCGGGCTACTTCCGCTCCGGCACGGACAGCCTCGCCAACTTCACCAGCATCGCCCTCGGCCGCTACCCGGACGTCCGGTGCGCCGACGGCAGCGACTGCACGGCGGGCGTGGCCGAGTAGCCACCCCGAGGACGGCGCTCCGCCGCGCGACGCACCGCACCCGGTGCGCCTGCGGCGCCGGATGGGACACCCCGTGTACCGACATGGCCTAGTCCGGCCGCGCCCGGCCGGTTCCCGAAACGGCGACGCGGCCTACGATGACCCGTATGGGTGACGTATTGGCCGGATCCAACGCCGTATGGGAGTTCGATGCCGACGCTGTGCTCATCCGTTACGAGCGGGGGATGCGCAACTCGAAGCTGCTGCAGATCCTTGGCTGGCGACGTGTCCCCTTCGAAGCCCTCGCGGGCGTCGAACTCGCCCCGGGGCGGCGCGGGACGATGGTGCTGCGCGCGCTTCCGCGCCGGGGCGCCGACCCCCTGATGGAGGCCGCCAAGGGCCAGCTCAAGGAGTCCGCCGACCCCTACCGGCTGGTGCTGCCCGCGGAGCGGGAACTGCTCGCCGAGTACTACGCCGGGGAGCTGCTGTCCGCGATCGGCGCGGCCGGAGGCGGCGCGGAGGCCGGGCCCGCCCAGCGCCACCTGGTGGACGTGCCGTCCGCTCCCCATTCGTTCAAGGCGTACGACGGCAAGGCCACCTTCGACGGCGAGACGGTGTCCTTCCGCTGGTTCTGGACGGGCGCCTCGACGGCCAAGTGGAAGGCCGGCGACCAGCACTTCCCGGTTGCCGCGCTGTCGGGGGTCGACTGGCGCTCCCCCGAGATGCTCGGCGGCCACCTGCGGCTGCTGCCGCGCGACGCGGACGGCCACGGCGCAGGCAACCCCGACGACGACCCGGCGACCGTCGTCTTCGGACTGGGCTACGGCCTCGTCCACGAGTCGCTGCCGCTGGCGGCGGCGGTCGTGGCGGCGGTCCAGCGGGCCGCGCGGGCGCGGCCCGCCCTGGACCGGGAGAGCTACTCGCGCGCCGCCGACGTGGACGACATGTCCGGGTAGCGGTCGCCCGCGACCTGACCGGCGATCGGTTCCAGCCGCCCCAGCTCCGCCGCGTCGAGCACGATCCGGGTGGCGGCGGCGTTCTCCCGCAGACGCCCGGCCTTGCGGGTCCCCGGGATCGGCACCACGGTCAGGCCGTGCACCTGTGCCCGCTGCTGCACCCACGCCAGGGCGATCTGCGCGGGCGTGGCGCCGTGCGCCCCGGCGATCTCCCGCAGCGGCTCCAGCAGGTCGAGGTTGCGCTTGGCGTTCTCCCCCGAGAAGCGGGGCTGGCTCTGCCGGAAGTCGTCCGCCGTCAGCTCGGAGGCGTCCTGGAAGGAGCCGGTCAGGAAGCCCCGGCCCAGCGGGGAGTACGGCACGAGCGCCACCCCCAGCTCGGCGGCGGCGCCGGTCAGCGAGACCTCCACGTCCCGGCTGAAGAGCGACCACTCCGACTGCACGGCCGTGATCGGGTGCACGGCGTGCGCCTCGCGCAGCTCGGCCCCGGTCACCTCCGACAGGCCCAGGTACCTGACCTTGCCCGCCCGCACCAGCTCGGCCATCGCGCCGACGGAGTCGGCCAGCGGCACGGCGGGGTCGCGGCGGTGCATGTAGTACAGGTCGATGACGTCCACACCGAGCCTGCGCAGGCTGCGGTCGACGGCCTGGCGGACGTACTCCGGGTCGTTGCGCACGGCCCGGTACCGCAGGTCGTCGGCCTTCCGTTCCATGCCGAACTTGGTGGCGAGGGTGATCTCGTCCCGGTGCTCGCGCACGAAGGGGGCGAGGAACTCCTCGTTGGCGCCCAGGCCGTACACGTCGGCGGTGTCGAGGAGGGTGACCCCGAGGTCCAGGGCCGCGTCGAGGGTGGCGCGGGCGGCGGCCTCGTCGGTGGGGCCGTAGAACTCGCTCATGCCCATGCAGCCGAGCCCCTGGACGCCGACCCGGGGGCCGTCCGTGCCGAGCGTGACCTCGGCGATCGGCTCGTACGTGTCGCTGTCGCTCATGCGCTTCACGCCCTCTCCGACGCCCGGCGGGCGTCAGCGTAGGTGTCGATCTTGTGGTCCAGGACCGCGAGGGTGTCCTGCAGCTCGGCGATCCGCCGCAGCACGTCGCGCCGGGTGGACTCCAGCAGCTCCTGCCGCTCGGGGAAGGTGTGCTGCCCCAGCCGCACCAGCTCGGCGTAGCGGACCATGTCCGCGACCGGCATGCCGGTCAGCCGCAGCTTGCCGACGAAGGCCAGCCAGTCGAGGTCGCGGTTGGTGAAGCGGCGCTGCCCGGTGTGGGAGCGGTCGACGTGCGGCATCAGTCCGATGCGCTCGTACCAGCGCAGCGTGTGCGCGGTCAGTCCGGTGAAGGCCGCCACCTCGCTGATCGTGTAGCGGTCCCGGCCGTCCGGCAGGGGGTGCCGCGCCTCGTCGGAGCAGTTGCGTACGCTTCCGGGCTTGCTCTTGGCCACCTGCGTCACGGTCATGGGTTCCACGCTAAAACCCTGGAGTGCACTCCAGGCAAGGCCATTCGTTAGGCTCACCGTCATGCGGAGCCTGAGCAGCCTGAGCGCCATCGAGAACTGGCCTGTCCCGACGGCCTCGGCGGCGGTCGTCCGCCGTGACGGCACGGTCCTGGGAACGTACGGCGAGACCGGACGGCGCTTCCGGCTGGCGTCGGTGACCAAGCCGCTGTCCGCCTACGCGGCGCTCGTCGCGGTGGAGGAGGGCGCGGTCGAGCTCGACGAACCGGCCGGGCCCGAGGGCTCGACCGTACGGCACCTGCTCGCCCACACCTCCGGCCTCGCCTTCGACGAGCACCGGGTGATGGCGGCCCCCGGCACGCGGCGGATCTACTCCAACGCCGGCTTCGACGCGCTGGCGGACCACATCACCAAGGCCAGCGGGATCCCCTTCGCCGAGTACCTGCGCCAGGCGGTGCTGGAGCCGCTCGGCATGCACGCCACCGACTGCCCCGGCTCGGCGGGCGCCGGCGCGGTCTCCACCGTCGACGACCTGGTCCGCTTCGCCGCCGAGGTGCAGGCACCGCGGCTGCTGGCCCCGCAGACCGTCGCCGCGGCGACCTCCGTCGTCTTCCCCGGCCTCAAGGGCGTGCTGCCCGGCTACGGCGGTCAGAACCCCAACGACTGGGGCCTGGGCTTCGAGATCCGGGACCACAAGTCCCCGCACTGGACGGGCGCCTCGTCCTCCCCGCGCACCTTCGGCCACTTCGGCCAGTCCGGCACCTTCCTCTGGGTCGACCCCGAGGCGGGCGCCGCCTGCGTCGTCCTGACGGACCGTGACTTCGGCGAGTGGGCCCTGCCGTTGTGGCCGGCGCTCACGGACGCGGTCCTGGCAGAGCTGTGACCAGCGTCAGCGGGATCGGTCCGCAGGACCGGCCGCTGACGCTGCGCAGGAGGGAACCGGCCAGGTGGCGGGGGTCGGTGGAGGCGGCGACCCGGCCCCGGGCGTTGACCAGGGCGGCCGGTGCGGGCAGCCGGTGCAGCAGGGGCAGCACGGCGGCCTCGAAGTGGCGCAGGTAGACGTCGGCCGCGGCGACCCCGAGGAAGTGCCCGCCGTGCCGGACCGGCACCGACAGGGTGAGGCTGTACTCGTCGGAGCACAGGTAGTCCACGTACGGCCCGGCCACGGCGCGCTCGCCGGTGGCGCGGGGCAGCGCGAACCAGTCCCAGTGGGTGTAGTCGGAGTACGCCGAGGTGCCCGGGTCGAGGTCGGGCAGGAGCGGGCGCAGGCCGTCCTCGCCGTGGTTCTGCCACCACTCCAGCCAGGCGGGTACGTCGCCGAGCAGCCCGGGTTCGGCGATGAAGCCGATGCCGGAGACCAGGTCGTGGCGGCGCCGCAGCCGGTCGTGCAGCAGGGGGCGCAGCGCGGCGAGGTCGGCCGTGGTGGGGGCCCGGCCGGCGGCGCGCACGGCGGCGATGGCGGTGGTGCGTTCGGCGACCCGGGCGACGTCGGCGAAGACGTCCTCCAGGGTGCCGCGGACCCGGTCCACGACGTCGGCGACGACCTCGTCGACGAGGGCGGTTGAGCTGACGGCCACGGCGGCTGCCTCCGGTGCGGGAGGACGGGAGGTGCGGGACGCCCGGGTCAGCCGGTGACGGTCAGACGCAGTCCGATCAGGCGTTCCATCGCGTCCTGCACCCGTCGTTCGGCCAGGGACCGGGCCAACTCCGGGTCGCCGTCGCGCACGGCGCGGAGCAGCGCGCGGTGCAGCCCGACGACCGCCGCGCGGGCGTCGTCCTCCCCGAGTGCGAGACAGATTAGCGCTCCGATCTCCGCCTGGATACGGATCTCCTCCTTGGTGAGACGGGCCGACTGGGAGGCGGCGGCGAGTTCCACATGGAGCCGGCCGTAGACGCGGCCGCGGGCGGCGGGGTCGGCGGCCGCCTCGAACTCCTCCAGGGAGCGTTCCAGCGGGGCGAGGTCCTCCGGCGCGGTGCGCTGGGCGGCCAGCAGGGCGGCGGTGCCGGCGACGGCGGCCCAGTGGTCGGCCAGGTCGCGCAGTTCCTCGGTGCTCCAGTCGGCCAGCCGGTGGCCGAGCCGGGCGGTGCGCGGCCGGTCGGGGGCGGTGACGAAGCTGCCGCCGCCGCGGCCGCGGCGGGTGGTGACCAGGCCCTGCTGCCGCAGGGCCATGAGGGCCTCGCGCAGGGTCACGGTGGAGACACCGAGGCGGGTGGCGAGCTCGCTCTCGCCGGGCAGTTGCTCCCCGTCGGCGAGCAGGCCCAGTTCGATGGCGTCCGCGAGGCGACGCACGACCGCGTCGACCCGGGCGAGGTTGCCGACCGGCGCGAAGACCGCGTGCAGCGCGCCATTCGAAAGTTTGCTCACCCGCACACCTTCTCACTTGGCGAAAGCTTTACCCCGGGCAGGCCTTGTCCTCTGAAATATAACTTCATAGGTTTTCGGTCAACGCGTCAACGCTCCAGCCAAGAGGGAGGTTCCCCACCGATGGAGGGAACGGCCGAGGAACCGGACAGCGGCACCCCCGCCGTACGCCTGCGGGACCTGCGCAAGTCCTTCGGGCAGGTGCACGCGGTCGCCGGGGTGGACCTGGAGGTGGCCGACGGCGAGTTCTTCTCGATGCTGGGCCCCTCCGGTTCCGGCAAGACCACGGTGCTGCGGATGGTCGCGGGCTTCGAGGCCCCGACCGCCGGCACGGTGGAGCTGGCCGGCCGGGACGTCACCCGGCTCGCCCCCTTCGAGCGGGACGTCAACACCGTCTTCCAGGACTACGCGCTCTTCCCGCACATGACGGTGGAGCAGAACGTCGCCTACGGGCTGAAGGTCCGCAAGGTGCCCAAGGCGGAACGGGTCGAACGCGCCCGTGCGGCGCTGGCCTCGGTCCGGCTGGAGGGGTTCGGCGGGCGCCGCCCGGCACAGCTCTCCGGCGGCCAGCGGCAGCGGGTCGCACTGGCCCGCGCCCTCGTGGGGCGTCCCCGGGTGCTGCTGCTCGACGAGCCGCTGGGGGCGCTCGACCTCAAGCTGCGCGAGCAGATGCAGGTCGAACTGAAGGCGATCCAGCGCGAGGTGGGCATCACCTTCGTCCTCGTCACCCACGACCAGGAGGAGGCGCTGACCCTCAGCGACCGGATCGCGGTCTTCCACCAGGGCCGGATCGAGCAGGTCGGCACCCCCGCCGAGGTGTATGAGCGGCCGGCCACGCCCTTCGTCGCGGGCTTCGTGGGCACCTCCAACCTGCTCACCGACGGCACCGGGACCTACAGCGTCCGCCCGGAGAAGATCCGCCTGCTGGGTCCCGGCGGCCCCTCGGACGCCCCAATCGCCACAGACGCCTCGGACACCTCGGACGCCTCCGACGACGAGCTGCGCACCGTCTCCGGCACCGTCGCCGAGGTCGTCTACCTCGGCGACAGCACACGCTTCCTGGTCGACCTCGACGGGGGCGGACGGCTCACCGCCCTGCAGCAGAACCAGGAGACCTCCTCGGCCGACGTCGCCGCCTACCGGGGAACCCGCGTCCGCCTCCAGTGGCACCGCCGGCACAACGTCACCGTCCAGTCCCCCCACCCGGAAACGGAGTCCACGTGCGTCTGACCCGTACCCTCGCAGCCTGCACCGTCCTGGCCCTGGCCACCGCCTGCGGCGGGTCGTCCTCCCCCGGCAAGGGCGCCGGCTCCTCCGGCGGCGCCTTCACCCCGCCCAAGCTCAGCGCGCCGAAGGCGCTGGGCAAGACGGAGGGCGCGGTGAACCTGATCGCCTGGGCCGGCTACGCCGAGGACGGCTCGAACGACAAGTCCGTCGACTGGGTCACCCCGTTCGAGAAGGAGACCGGCTGCCAGGTCAACACCAAGGTGGCCGGCACCTCCGACGAGATGGTCAGCCTGATGAAGACCGGCCAGTACGACGCCGTGTCGGCCTCCGGCGACGCCTCGCTGCGCCTCATCGCCTCGGGCGACGCGGCACCGGTCAACACCGGCCTCGTCCCCAACTACAAGGACGTCTTCGCCGACCTGAAGATGCAGAAGTGGAACTCGGTGAACGGCGTCGCCTACGGCATCCCGCACGGCCGAGGCGCCAACCTGCTGATGTACCGCACCGACAAGGTCTCCCCCGCCCCCACCTCCTGGTCGGCGGTCTTCGACAAGGCCTCCCCATACAAGGGCCACGTCACCGCGTACGACTCCGCCATCTACATCGCGGACGCCGCCCTCTACCTGATGAAGACCAAGCCGGAGCTGGGCATCAAGGACCCGTACGCGCTGGACCAGAAGCAGTTCGACGCCTCCGTCGCCCTGCTGAAGGAGCAGAACGCCAACGTCGGCGAGTACTGGAGCGACTACCTCAAGGAGATCTCCTCCTTCAAGAGCGGCGACTCCGTCATCGGCACCAGTTGGCAGGTCATCGCCAACCTCGCCAAGGCCGAGAAGGCACCGGTCGAAGCGGTCCTGCCGAGCGAGGGCTCCACCGGCTGGTCCGACACCTGGATGGTCTCGGCCAAGGCCCAGCACCCCAACTGCGCCTACAAGTGGCTGGACTGGATCGTCTCGCCGAAGGTGAACGCCCAGGTCGCCGAGTGGTTCGGCGAGGCCCCGGCGAACGAGAGGTCCTGCGCCCAGACCGCGGCCAAGGACCACTGCACCGTCTTCCACGCGGCCGACGAGCCCTACTGGAAGCAGGTCCACTTCTGGAACACGCCCATCCCGCAGTGCCTGGACGGCCGCACCGACGTGAAGTGCGTGCCCTACGCCCAGTGGGTCCAGGCCTGGACCGAGATCAAGGGCTGAGCCGTCCGTGACCACCACGTCCACCCCGCCCACCCCGCCCACCACGACGGGCGGCACCCCCGGGCGGCGGCTGGCAGGTTCCCTGCACCGCCGCCCGCGGCTGCGGCTGTCGCTGCTGCTGTCCGCACCGCTGCTCTGGCTGGTGCTCGCCTACCTGGGCTCGCTGGCCGCGCTCTTCCTCTCCGCGTTCTGGACGACCGACCCCTTCACCTCCGACGTGGTGAGGGTCTGGAGCACCGACAACTTCCGCACCCTCCTCACCACGGACGTCTACCGGGACGTCGCCCTGCGCAGCGTCGGCGTGGCCGTCGCGGTGACCGCGATCGACGTCGTCGTCGCCTTCCCCATCGCCTTCTACACCGCCCGGGTGGCCGCCCCCAGGTACCGGCACCTGCTGGTGGTCGCCGTGCTCACCCCGCTGTGGGCCAGCTACCTGGTCAAGGCGTACGCCTGGCGGATCATGCTCTCCGAGGGCGGGCCGCTGGACTGGGCGCTGGCGCCACTCGGCCTGAGCGGACCCGGCTACGGGCTGCCCGCGGCGGTCGTCGTGCTGGCCTACCTGTGGCTGCCCTACATGATCCTGCCGATCCACGCCGGGCTGGAGCAGCTGCCGGACGCCCTGCTGGACGCCTCCGCCGACCTCGGGGCCCGTACCTGGCGCACCTTCCGGTCCGTGGTGCTGCCCATGGTGCTGCCCTCGGTCGCGGCCGGCTCGGTCTTCACCTTCTCGCTCAGCCTCGGCGACTACATCGCCGTGCAGATCGTCGGCGGCAAGACCCAGCTGATCGGCAACGTCGTCTACTCCAACATCACCCTCGACCTGCCGCTCGCCGCGGCGCTGGGCACCGTGCCGGTCGCGGTGATCGTCCTCTACCTGCTGGCCATGCGCCGCACCGGCGCGCTCCGGAGTCTGTGAGGGCCGTGACCATGCAACTCTCCCGTCCCGCCCGCATCGCCCTGCGCGTCGCGGCCGCGCTGGGCTTCGCGATCATCTACGTGCCGCTGCTGCTCGTCCTGCTCAACTCCTTCAACGCCGCCCGCGGCTTCGGCTGGCCCCCCTCGGGGCTGACCCTGCACTGGTGGGCCGACGCCTGGCACAGCTCCGGCGCCCGCTCCGCGCTGTGGACCTCGGTGAAGGCGGGGCTCGGCGCGACGGCGGTCTCCCTGGTCCTGGGCACCCTGATCGCCTTCGCCGTCTCCCGGTACCGCTTCTTCGGGCGGGAGGCGCTCTCCTTCGTCGTCGTCCTGCCGATCGCGCTGCCCGGCATCGTCACGGGCATCGCCCTCAACACCGCGTTCCGTACGGTGCTGGAGCCGCTGGGCGTGGGGCTGGGGCTGTTCACGGTCGTCGTCGGCCACGCCACCTTCTGCGTCGTGGTGGTCTTCAACAACGTCGTGGCCCGGCTGCGGCGCACCTCGGGCTCGTACGAGGAGGCGGCGATGGACCTGGGGGCCGACACCTTCCAGGTCTTCCGCGACATCACCTTCCCGCTGGTGCGCACCGCGCTGCTGGCCGGCGGGCTGCTGGCCTTCGCCCTCTCCTTCGACGAGATCGTCGTCACCACCTTCACCGCGGGTCCCGGTGTCCAGACCCTCCCCGTGTGGATCTTCAGCAACATGGCCAGGCCGCAGCAGGCGCCCGTCGTCAACGTGGTGGCCGCGGTGCTCGTCGTCGCGTCGGTGATCCCGGTCTACCTCGCGCAGCGGCTGTCGGCCGACTCCGCCTCGGGAGGCCGCCTCTGAGCCGCCGGTGGCCGCAGGTGAGGGGTACGTGCCAATGCATCCGCCCGGATAAGGCAGGCTTGTACCCGTGCCAGAACCCGCGCTGAACGCATTCGACCCCGCCCGCGACCACCCCCACTCCGCCACGCTGAGGAGGCTGGAGAAGTCCTCGGGGCGCCTGGCGGCGGCCGCGATCGCGCGGATGGACGGTCAGCTGCCCTGGTACCGGGCCATGCCCCCGGAGAACCGCTCGTGGATCGGGCTGGTGGCGCAGGCGGGCATCGCGGCCTTCACGGAGTGGTTCCGCCACCCGGAGACCCCCCAGGCGATCAGCACCGACGTCTTCGGCACCGCCCCGCGGGAGCTGACCCGGGCGATCTCGCTGCGCCAGACGGTGGAGATGGTGCGCACCACCATCGAGGTCATGGAGTCGGCGATCGACGAGGTCGCGGCCCCCGGCGACGAGTCGGTGCTGCGCGAGGCCCTGCTGGTCTACGCGCGGGAGATCGCCTTCGCGACGGCCCAGGTCTACGCCCAGGCCGCCGAGGCGCGCGGCGCCTGGGACGCCCGGCTGGAGTCCCTGGTGGTCAACGCGGTGCTGTCCGGCGAGGCCGACGAGGGCGTGCTGTCGCGGGCGGCGGCGCTGGGCTGGAGCTCCCCCGACAAGATCGTGGTGGTGCTGGGCACGGCACCCAACGGGGACAGCGAGCTGACCGTCGAGGCGATCCGGCGGGCGGCGCGGCACGCCAAGCTGCAGGTGCTCACCGGGGTCCTCGGCGACCGCCTGATCGTGGTCGCGGGTGGTGACGGGGAGCCGCTGCGCGTCGCCAAGGCCCTGATCGGGCCGTTCGCGGCCGGTCCGGTGGTCGCCGGGCCCGTGGTGGGCGACCTGCTGGCGGCGTCGAAGTCGGCCGCGGCCGCGGCCGCGGGCCTGAAGGCGTGCGCGGCCTGGCCCGACGCGCCGCGTCCGGTGATCGCCGACGACCTGCTCCCGGAGCGCGCGATGGCGGGCGACCGACACGCCCGCGATCAGCTGGTGGAGGAGATCTACAGGCCGTTGGAGGAAGCTGGTTCGGCACTGCTTGAGACTCTGTCCGTCTACCTCGAACAGGCCTCGTCGCTGGAAGGGGCCGCCCGGATGTTGTTCGTTCACCCCAACACCGTTCGCTACCGGCTCCGACGTGTGACGGACGTCACCGGCTGGTCGCCCTCGGACGTGCGCTCCGCCTTCACCCTTCGCATCGCGCTCATCCTGGGCCGACTCTCCGAGGCGGGGCAGACACCGTAGACGCACCCAGGGCCTTTGTGGGACACCAACAAATCGCCCGTCGGTTCTTGGTCCCTGTCCCCACGGGCGGGGATCACCTCGCTCAAGAGAGAGTTGAAAGCGTGCTCGTACTCGTCGCTCCCGGCCAGGGCGCCCAGGCCCCCGGCTTCCTGAACCCGTGGCTCGAACTCCCCGGTGTCGCCGACCGTCTCTCCGGTCTGTCCTCGACCGCCGGTCTCGACCTCGCCCACTTCGGCACCAAGGCCGAGGCCGAGGAGATCCGCGACACCGCGGTCGCCCAGCCCCTGCTGGTGGCGGCCGGTCTGGTCGCGGCGGAACAGCTGTTCGACGGCCCGGCCGCCGCGCGTTCCGCGCTGGGCGCCGTGGCGGGTCACAGCGTCGGCGAGATCACGGCGGCGGCCGTCGGGGGCGTGCTGAGCGCCGAGGCGGCGATGAGCTTCGTCCGTACCCGCAGCACCGCGATGGCCCAGGCCGCGGCCGTCACCGAGACCGGCATGTCGGCCGTGCTCGGCGGCGACCCGGACGTCGTCGTCGCCCACCTGGAGAACCTCGGCCTCACCCCGGCGAACATCAACGGGGCCGGTCAGATCGTGGCGGCCGGCACCGCGAAGCAGCTCGCGGAGCTGACCTCGGACAAGCCCGAGAAGGCGCGGGTCATCCCGCTGAAGGTGGCGGGCGCGTTCCACACCCACCACATGACCCCGGCCGTGGCCGTGCTGGAGGAGCTGGCGCAGTCGCTGGCCGTCTCCGACCCCGCCCTGCCGTACGTGTCCAACGCCGACGGCGCGGTCGTCCGCTCCGGCGCCGAGGTCGTCTCGCGCCTGGTGTCGCAGGTGTCCAACCCGGTCCGCTGGGACCTGTGCATGGAGACCTTCAAGGAACTCGGCGTCACCGCGATCATCGAGCTGGTGCCGGGTGGCACCCTGGTGGGGCTGGCCAAGCGCGCGCTGCCCGGCGTCGCGACCCTGGCCCTCAAGACCCCGGACGACCTCGAGGCCGCCCGCGCGATCGTGGCCGAGCACGGCACCCAGGAATAGGAGTCCCCGCAGACATGGCGAAGATCAGGCCCAGCAAGGGCTCCCCGTACGCGCGCATCATGGGCGTCGGCGGCTACCGGCCGACCCGTGTGGTGCCCAACGAGGTGATCCTGGAGAACATCGACTCCAGCGACGAGTGGATCCGCTCGCGCTCGGGCATCGCCTCCCGGCACTGGGCCGGCCCGGAGGAGACGGTCGCCGAGATGTCGGTGACCGCGGCGGGCAAGGCCATCGCCGACGCGGGGATCTCGGCGGAGGACATCGGGGGCGTCATCGTCGCCACCGTCTCCCACTTCAAGCAGACCCCGGCCGTCGCGACCGAGATCGCGCACCGGATCGGCGCGGGCAAGCCGGCCGCCTTCGACATCTCGGCGGGCTGCGCGGGCTTCACGTACGCCGTGACCCTCGCCAAGGGCATGGTCACCGAGGGCAGCGCGAAGCACGTCCTGGTGATCGGCGTCGAGCGGCTGAGCGACCTGACGGACAAGTCGGACCGCGCCACCGCCTTCCTCTTCGGCGACGGCGCCGGCGCGGTCATCATCGGCCCGGCCGACGAGCCCGAGATCGGCCCCACCGTCTGGGGCTCGGAGGGCGACAAGTCCAACACCATCACCCAGACCGTCGCGTGGGACCGCTTCCGTGTGGGCGACGTCTCGCAGCTGCCGGTGGGCGAGGACGGGGAGCTGAAGTTCCCCGCGATCACCCAGGAGGGCCAGACCGTCTTCCGCTGGGCGGTGTTCGAGATGGCCAAGGTGGCCCAGGAGGCGCTGGACGCCGCCGGGATCAGCGCGGACGACCTGGACGTCTTCATCCCGCACCAGGCCAACATGCGCATCATCGACTCGATGATCAAGGCGCTCAAGCTGCCGGAACACGTCGCGGTCGCCCGCGACATCGAGACCACCGGCAACACCTCCGCCGCGTCGATCCCGCTCGCGATGGAGCGTCTGCTCGCCACCGGACAGGCCAAGAGCGGCGACACGGCACTGATCATCGGTTTCGGGGCGGGGCTCGTGTACGCCGCCACTGTCGTTACCCTCCCCTAGGCACCACCACCCACGCGGCGCGCACTCCCGCCCGCCGCAGCCCGTAGTAACCAGCACGAAGAAGGAGAGCGCCGCCATGGCCACCCAGGAAGAGATCGTCGAGGGTCTCGCGGAGATCGTGAACGAGATCGCCGGCATCCCGACCGAGGACGTCCAGCTGGACAAGTCCTTCACCGACGACCTGGACGTCGACTCGCTGTCCATGGTCGAGGTCGTCGTCGCCGCCGAGGAGCGCTTCGAGGTCAAGATCCCGGACGACGACGTCAAGCAGCTGAAGACCGTCGGCGACGCCGTCGACTACATCCTCAAGGCCCAGGCCTGAGCCTGAGCCACCCCTGGTCGACGTGTCTGTCGCCCGCCCTTCTAGACGTGGAGAGACAATCCCTGTGAGCCCGACCAATCACACCGTGGTCGTCACCGGTATCGGCGCAACCACTCCGCTGGGCGGGGACAGCGCGTCGACCTGGGAAGGGTTGACCGCCGGACGTTCCGGCGTACGCCCCCTGGAGCAGGACTGGGCCGCCGAGCTGCCGGTGCGCATCGCCGCGCAGATCGCCGTGGAGCCGCTGGAGGTCCTGCCCCGCCCGGTCGCCCGCAAGCTCGACCGTTCGGCGCAGTTCGCGCTGATCGCCACCCGTGAGGCCTGGGCCGACGCGGGCTTCACCGCCAAGGCCGGCGAGGACAGCTCGGTCGACCCCGACCGCCTGGGCACCGTGATCGCCTCCGGCATCGGCGGCGTCACCACACTGCTCGACCAGTACGACAACCTCAAGAACTCCGGCCCGCGCAAGGTGTCCCCGCACACCGTGCCGATGCTGATGCCCAACAGCCCCTCGGCCAACGTCAGCCTCGAGGTCAACGCCCGCGCCGGTGTGCACACCCCGGTCAGCGCCTGCGCCTCCGGCGCCGAGGCCGTCGGCTACGCGTACGAGATGATCCGCTCCGGCCGCGCCGACGTCGTCGTCGCCGGCGGCACCGAGGCGGCCGTGCACCCGCTGCCGATCGCCGCGTTCGCCAACATGATGGCGATGTCCAAGAACAACGACGACCCGCGGGGCGCCTCCCGCCCGTACGACAAGGGCCGTGACGGCTTCGTCCTCGGCGAGGGCGCGGGTGTCGTGGTGCTGGAGTCGGCCGAGCACGCCGCCCGGCGCGGCGCCCGGGTCTACGCCGAGGTGCTGGGCCAGGGCCTGTCGTCCGACGCCCACCACATCGCGCAGCCGGAGCCCACCGGCCGCGGCATCGCCGCCGCGCTGGAGCAGCTGATCGCCGCGACCGGCCTGGACCTGGCGCAGATCGTCCACCTGAACGCGCACGCGACCTCCACCCCGCAGGGTGACGTGGCCGAGGTCAAGGCGCTCCGCAAGGTGCTCGGCGACCACCTCGACCACGTGGCCATCTCGGCCACCAAGTCGATGACCGGTCACCTGCTGGGCGGCGCCGGCGGCATCGAGACGGTCGCCACCGTCCTCGCCCTGCACCACCGGCTCGCGCCGCCGTCGATCAACATCGACGACCTGGACGACGAGATCGACCCCGGTCTGGTCTCCACCGAGGCGCGCAAGCTGCCCGAGGGCCCGATCGTGGCCGTCAACAACTCCTTCGGCTTCGGCGGCCACAACGTCGTCATGGCGTTCAAGAGCGCCTGAGCCGTACGGCACCCCTGAGGGCCGGTCAGCCGCTCGCGCGGCCGACCGGCCCTCGGTCGTCCCCGGGTCAGGGGCAGCCGACGACCTGCCCGGCCCAGGACAGCCCGCCGCCGAAACCGAGCAGCAGCACGGGAGCGCCCGGGGTGAGCTCACCCCGCTCGACGAGCTTGGCGAAGGCCAGCGGCACGGAGGCCGCCGAGGTGTTCCCGGAGTCCACGACGTCACGCGCCACGACCGCCTGCGGGGCGTCCAACCGGCTCACGACGGCCTCGATGATCCGCAGGTTGGCCTGGTGCGTCACGATGCCGCCGAGCTCGCGGGGGGTGACACCGGCACGCCGGCAGGCCTCCTCGGCGATCGGGGCGAGGGTCGTGGTGGCCCAGCGGAAGACCGCCTGGCCGTCCTGGGCGAAGCGGGGCTGCCAGGCGCCGGCCAGCCGTACGGCGTCGGCGCGGGTGGGGTCCGAGCCCCACACGACCGGGCCGATGCCGGGGAGCGCCCCCGGAGCGGCGTCCGCGGCGCTGACCAGGGCCGCGCCGGCCCCGTCGCCCAGCAGGACGCAGGTGCTGCGGTCAGTCCAGTCGGTGAGGTCCGACATCTTCTCGGCTCCGACGACCAGGGCGTGGCGCGCGGCGCCGGCCCGTACGGCGTGGTCGGCGGCGGCGAGCGCGGTGGTGAAGCCGGCGCAGGCGTTGTTGAGGTCGTAGGAGGCGGGGGCCGTCATGCCGAGCCGGGCCGCGACCTGGGCGGCGGTGCTGGGGCTGCGGTCGACGGCGCTGGAGGTGGCGACGACGACCAGGTCGACCTCGGAGGGGTCCAGGCCCGCGGTGGCGAGGGCCTTGCCCGCGGCGGCCACGGCCATGTCGGCGACCGACTCGTCCTCGTCGGCGATGTGCCGGGTGGCGATGCCGGTGCGCTGCCGGATCCAGGCGTCGCTGGTGTCGACCATGGTGGCCAAGTCGTCGTTGGTGAGGACGCGTTGCGGCTGGTGGTGGCCCAGGGCGGCGATGCGGGATGCAGTCATGCCCGAACTATAGCGACCGATCGGTCGGACTCTAAAGGCGGAGGGGTGGCTACGATGGGCGCATGAGCCCACGCAAGTCCGCCGCCGAGGCGCGCCACACCCGTGAGCGGATCATCGAACGCAGCGTCGCGGTCGCCTCCGTGGAGGGTCTGGAGGGCCTCACGATCGGCCGGCTCGCGACCGACCTCGGGATCAGCAAGTCCGGGCTGCTGGGGCACTTCGGTACCAAGGAGGCCCTGCAGATCGCCGCGCTGCGGCGGGCCTCGGAGATCTTCACGCGCGCCGTGTGGGTGCCCGCGTCGGGGGCCGCCCCCGGCCTCGCCCGGCTGACCGCGATCTGCGAGGCCTGGGTGACCTACCTGGACCGCGAGCGCGAGGCCTTCCCCGGCGGCTGCCTGTTCACCGCCTCCGCCGTGGAGTTCGACGGCCGGGAGGGGCCGGTCCGGGACGCGGTCGCCCGGCTCTACACCGTCTGGCGGCGCCGGCTGACCCGCGACATCCGGGCCGCCGTGGAGCACGGCGAACTGCCCCCGGACACCGACCCGGAGCAGCTGGTCTTCGAGCTGAACGGGATCTACTTCTCCCTCAACCACGCCGTCCAGCTCTTCGGCGACCGGAGCGCCCCCGACCGCGCCCGGCGTGCGCTGCGGCGTGTCCTGAGCTGACGAATCAGCCCTTCGGGGGGATTGGCCGCATCCCCCGGATGGGCGCGCCCGGCCCCGCGCAGGATCGTGTCCATGAGCATCTGGCTGAGGGGGGCCGGCCTCACGGCGGCCGCGGCGCTGACGGTGCTGGTGCCGGGCGCGGCCGGGGGGACGGCGTACGCGCACGACCCACCCGGGCCACCGGGCCCGCCCGTGGTCCGGTTCCTGCCCGACGGCACCGTACGGGTGGAGACCGGCGGCGGGGCCGTCCGGGTGGAGACACGTGACGGGGAGACCCGGGCCCGGGTCACGCACGGCGGGGACACCGTGGACGCCCGCACGGGCAAGGACGGCTCGTCCGCGACCGTCCGGCGACGGCACTGTCCCGCGTACGAGTCGACGGTGAACGCCCGCACCGACGGCGGCGGTTCACGGGGCTCGGTGTCCTGGCGGCACCCCTGCGGGCCGGCGCCGCGCCCCACCCCCGCCCGCCCCGTGCGCCGCGCACCGGCCCCGGCACCCACGCCGACCCCCACCCCGACACCGACGCCGACGCCGACGCCGACCCCCACCCCGACACCCACGCCCACCCCGACCCCGACCCCCACGCCCCGCGCGGAACTCCCGGTGGTCGCCTACCGCAAGGCGAGCGCGCCGCCCCCGCCCGAGGGGCCGAGCATCGTCCAGCTCATGCTGCTCGTCACCGCCCCGGCGGTCCTGTCCGCCGCGGCGCTCAAACCCCGCTCCCAAGCCCGCTCCCGGAGGTGATCGATGTCGGACTGGCTCGTCCTGGGCATCGCGATGGCCGCGGCCTGCGCCGTGGTGCTGACCATCGTGCTCATCAACCACCGCCGCATCGGGGACGACGACGACCCCTCGGAGACCCCCGACGTCATCGAGTACATGACGATGATGATCGGCGTGGTGTACGCCATCGTCCTCGGCCTCGCCATCGCCGGCGTCTGGGAGGCCCGCGGGGGCGCCGAGGACACCTTCCACCGCGAGACCCAGGCCCTGCACGAGGTGCGGCAGCGGGTCCAGGTCTACCCGGCCGAGGTCCGCGACCAGGTGCGTGCCGACGTGGACGCGTACGTCTCCTACGTCGCGCACACCGAACTGCCCTACATGATCAAGCACGGGGAGAACACCGGGCGCGGCTCGGAGCTCCTCGACAAGGTGCGCCGCGACGTGACCGACTTCGAACCGCGCACCCCGCTGGCCAACCAGGCGTACCAGCCGGTCGTCGACCAGGTCGCGGCCGCCGACGACGCGCGCACCGGACGCGGCGAGAACGCCGGTCCGACCATGCCGGGGGTGGTGTGGTTCGGCCTGGTCACCGGCGCCCTCGTCGCGGTGGGACTGATCTTCAGCCTGCAGATCCGGCGCTCCCGGCGGGAACTCGTCCTCGCCGGGCTCTACAGCGCCCTGATCGCCTTCCTGCTCTTCCTCATCTGGGACCTGGACGCCCCCTTCGGCCGCGACCCGGCCGAGGCGGCGGCGTCCTTCACCAGCCTCTTCCCGCACATCGGGTGATCACTTCTCGAAGCTCGCGAAGTACGAGGCCACCATGTCCTCCGCCCCGTGCCCGAGCTCGGCCGCGCGGCGGAAGCGCTCGGCGCCCGCCGCCATGACGTCGAGCCGGACCCCGGCGGACTCCCCGGCCTCCACGATCAGCCGGGCGTCCTTCTCCGCGGTGTGCACGGCGAAGCTGGGGGTGAAGTCGCCGGCCAGGACCGCCGCCGACTTCGCCCGCAGGTAGCCCATGTCGAGGGTGCCGCCGGAGACGGCCTGGAGGAAGTCCGCTGCGTCCACGCCGAGGCCCTTCGCGAGCGCGAGGGCCTCGGCGGTGCCGTGGGTGACCGTCAGCACCCAGCTGTTGACGACCAGCTTGAGGCGGCTGGCGGCGCCCTCGGCCGCGTCCTCCCCCACCCACACGGTGCGGCTGCCGATCGCGTCGAAGACCGGCGCCACCTTCTGCCGGGCCTCCTGCGGCCCGGCGGCCAGCACCAGGAGCTGCCCGTTCTCCGCGGGCTGCCGGGTGCCCAGCACGGGCGAGTCGAGGAAGACGACGCCGTGCTCCCGCGCGAACTGCGCGAACGCCCCGAGGGCGGCCACGCCCGCGGTGGTGCACTGCGCCCACACCGCGCCCTTACGCAGCGCCGGCGCCGCCTGCCGCATGGTCTCCAGGGCGGAGTCGGCGTCGTGCAGGATGGTCACCACCACGTCGGCACCGTCCACCGCCTCCGCGGGGGTGTCGACGACGCGTGCGCCGTCCTTGCCGAGCGGCTCGGCCTTCTCCTTCGTTCGGTTCCACACGCGGACGTCGAGGCCGGCCCCGACGAGGTTGCGGGCCATCGCGGCACCCATGATCCCGGTGCCCAGAACTGCTGCTGAAGTGGTGTCGGACATGAGTGCCACGGTACGACGGACCCATCCGAAACGCTCGCGGCGCCGAATGCCGGACGGGACACTTGTCCGCGACACCCGGAATCGAACGCTGGAGGTGTGGTGAGGGAACCGCTGCGGTTCGGCAGGCCCGCACGGCAGGGGCCGGACCCCTCGGAGCTGCTGCTCGCCGTCGCGCGCGGCGACCAGGAGGCCTTCGCCCGGCTGTACGACGCCGTGAGCGGACCGGTGCTCGGGCTGGTGCGCGGAGTGCTCAGGGACCCCGCGCAGTCGGAGGAGGTGACGCAGGAGGTGCTGGTGGAGGTGTGGCGCACCGCCGCCCGCTTCCGGCCGGAGAAGGGCAGCGCGATGACCTGGGTGATGACCCTGGCCCACCGCAGGGCCGTGGACCGGGTGCGGTCCGCGAACGCGGCGGCCGACCGCGAGCACAAGGCGGCGCTGCTGGAGCGCACCCCCGCCTACGACGAGGTCACCGAACAGGTCGAGGCCCGGCTGGAGGCCGAACAGGTGCGGCGCTGCATGCGCACCCTCACCGAGGTGCAGCACCAGTCGGTGACCCTCGCCTACTACCGGGGGCTGACGTACCGGGAGGTCGCCGAGCTGCTGGCGCTGCCGCTGGGCACCGTCAAGACCCGGCTCCGGGACGGGCTGATACGGCTGCGCGACTGCCTGGGGGTGACCGCGTGAGCACCGAGGCCGAACTGCACACCCTCACCGGCGCCTACGCCGTCGACGCGCTGACGCGGCACGAGCGCGCGGAGTTCGAACGCCACCTCGCGGAGTGCGAGGCCTGCGCGCTGGAGGTGCGCGAGCTGGCGGCGACCGCCGCCCGCCTCGGGCTCGCCGCGGCCGAGCCCGTCCCGCCCCGCGTGAAGGACGACGTCATGCGGCTCATAGCCAACGTGCGGCAGGAGCCGCCGTCGGTGCCCGAGCCGCCCCGCGCCGCGGCCCGGGCGACGCGCCGCCGCGCCTCGCAGCCCGCCCGGCGCCGGGTCCGCTTCGCCCTGGCGGCCTGCCTCGCCGCGGCCGCGGCACTGGGCGGGGTCGCGGTCTGGCAGCAGCAACAACTCGGCGACCTGCGCCAGGAGAACCGGCAGACCCAGGCCCAGGCGGAGCAGATCTCCCGGGTCCTGGCGGCGCCCGACGCCGTCACGACCTCCGCGAAGCTCGCGGGCGGCGCCAACGGCACGGTGGTCGTCTCCCGCAGCCAGGACCGCGCAGTGTTCTTCGCCCACGGCATGCCGGCGCTGACCGGCGACCGGGTCTACCAGCTCTGGTACGCCGACGGCGACACGATGCGCTCCGCGGGCCTCATGCCGAAGCCGTCCGGTGGCGACACCACCCAGGCCGTCCTCCTCCAGGGCGCCGTCGACGGCGCCTCCGGCATGGGCATCACCGTCGAGCCCCCCGGCGGCTCCCCCCGGCCCACCTCCGACCCGCTGGCCCTTGTGACCTTCCCGGCGTAGCACCCGTGCCGCGCACCGGCCCGCCCCGGGCGCGGTGCGCGGCACGGGCCGCCGCTGAGGGCGCCACGGAGGCACCCGGACGCCCGGCACACGACTCGTACGGCATCGCCGGGAGGCCGTGCCACGAGGCGGCACACCGACGCGTGGACGGCCGGGGAACGCGGCCCAGCTCGGGCAACGCCGGCACGCCGCGCCCCTGCGGGGTCGCGGAGCGCGACGCGGCGGGGCGCCTCACGGCGTGGGGAGGGGCGGCGCCATAGGCTCGCCGGGCGGCACCACCGGCCAGGAGGAGTGCAACGGACGTGACGACGACGTCGATCTGCCTGTTCACCGCCGATCTGCGGCTGCACGACAACCCCGTCCTGCGTGCCGCCCTCGACTCCGCCGCCCAGGTCGTCCCCCTGTTCGTGCTCGACGAGGCCATCGAGGCGGCGGGCTTCGCCGCGCCCAACCGCGCCGCGTTCCTCGCCGACTGCCTCGCCGACCTCGACGAGGGGCTGCGGAAGCGCGGCGGACGGCTGGTGCTGCGCCGCGGGGACGTGGCACGCGAGACCTGCCGGGTCGCCGAGGAGACCGGTGCCGGGCAGGTGCACATCGCCGCCGGGGTGAGCCGCTACGCCGCGCGGCGCGAGGAGCGGCTGCGGAAGGCGCTGACCGGGGCCGGACGTGAACTGCGGGTGCACGACGCCGTGCTGACGGCGGTCGCGCCCGGTGCGGTGACCCCGGCGGGCAAGGACAGCTTCGGGGTGTTCACCCCGTACTTCCGGCGCTGGGAGACCGTGGACCTGCGCGACCCGCTGGGCGCCCCCCGCACCGTCCGGGTGCCGGACGGCGTGACGTCCCGCCCGCTCCCGAAGGCGCCGAAGGACACCTCGCCCGGGCTGCCCGCGGGCGGGGAGACCGAGGCCCGCGAACGCTGGCGGGCCTGGCGGGCGTCGGGGCTCTCCGCGTACGAGGACCGGCACGACGACCTGGCGGGCGACGCCACCTCCCGGCTCTCGCCCTACCTGCACTTCGGCTGCCTGTCGGCCACCGAACTGGTCCGGAGCGGCCGGGACGCCGGCGGGCCCGGCGCGGACGCGTTCGTACGGCAGCTGGCGTGGCGGGAGTTCCACCACCAGGTGCTCGCCGCCCGCCCCGACGCCGCCTCCCGGGACCTGCGCACGCGCGGCGACCGCTGGCGCGGCGACGGCCCGGAGGCGGACGCGTGGCGCGAGGGCCGCACCGGCTACCCCGTGATCGACGCGGCGATGCGGCAGTTGCGGCACGAGGGCTGGATGCACAACCGGGCGCGGCTGCTGGCCGCGAGCTTCCTGACGAAGACGCTGTACGTGGACTGGCGGATCGGCGCCGCGCACTTCCTGGATTTGCTGGTGGACGGCGACGTCGCCAACAACCAGCTGAACTGGCAGTGGGTGGCGGGCACCGGCACCGACACCCGCCCCAACCGGGTGCTCAACCCCCTGGTGCAGGCCCGCCGTTTCGACCCGGACGGCGCCTACGTGCACCGCTGGGTGCCGGAACTGGCCGACGTGCCGGGCGGCGCCGTGCACCGCCCCTGGCGGCTCCCCGAGGCGGAACGCGCCGCCCTGGACTACCCCGCCCCCCTCGTCGACCTCGACGAGGCCCTCGCCCGCTTCCGCGGCGCCCGCGCCAAGTAGCGGCCCTCCCCGGAGGTGAGCCGCGTCAACCGGCCTGCGGACGGGCGGCCTTCCGCCCGGGAAGCGCGGCATCCTCTGCGGCCGTGAACACACGGAGGGGACAGCCGTTCCACCCCGGCACCCCGCCTCCGGCCGCCCGCGACCGTCCGACCACCCGCCCCGCCCGGCCACGCCACTCGGCCCGCTGCCACGGCGCCCGCGGCACGCAGCGACGCCCGCGCACACCCCGCGCCGGACCGCCGGGCCACCCGGCACCCCCACGCTCGGCCCGGCGCCGCGGGCCGCCGCTCACCGGGGCGGGGCAGCGCCCTGCCCCCGCGGCGGCCGGGGGAAGAAGCCGCTGGTGCGTGCGGCGTAGCCGGCCCAGCCGGGGCGGTCCGCCATGTGGCGTTCCAGCAGGGCCTTGCCGCTGCCCCGGGTGAGCAGGTACGACATCAGCAGCGGCGAGACGGCCGACACCACGGCGGCCTGCCAGGCGTCGCAGGTGAGCGCGAACAGGCCCCACCAGACGCAGAAGTCGCCGAAGTAGTTGGGGTGCCGGGTCCAGCTCCACAGGCCGCGGTCCATGATGCGGCCGCGGTTCGCCGGGTCGGCCTTGAAGCGGGCCAGTTGGTGGTCGCCGACGGCCTCGAAGAGCAGGCCGGTGAGCCAGAGCAGCGCGCCGACGACGGCCGCCGGGCCGACCGGGCCGGGGACGTACGAGGCGGCCTGGACGGGCAGCGAGACGACCAGGACGAGCGCGCCCTGCAGCAGGTACACCGCGCGCAGGGCGTAGGCGGCCCGGCTGCCGGGGGCCTTGGCCAGGAAGACCTCGTAGCGGGGGTCCTCGCCGTGGCCGCGCCCGCGGCGCGCGATGTGGACGGCGAGCCGCAGGCCCCACACGGCGGTCAGCGCGAACACCAGCGCGCGGCGGGCCGGGTCGCCGTGCCCGGCGGACATGCCGTAGGCGGACGCGGCGACCGCCGTGAAGGCCGCGCCCCAGGCGACGTCGACGTAGCGGTGCCGGCCGCGGGACAGCGCGAAGGCGAAGGTGGCGAGCATGACGGCGAGCGCGGCCCCGGCCGCCACGGCCGCGCCCGCCCCGAACGCGCCCCAGGGGAAGCCGTCCATCGCCCTCACCACCCGGTGTACCAGGCGGCGGGCGTGCCGGCCGGGGCACCGGTGCCGTCGGCGGTGGGCCGTACGGCGAGGATCTGGTCGACGCCCATGCGGCGTTCCGCGAAGGCCAGCGCGCCGCCCGCCAGGTACAGCCGCCACACACGGGCGGTCTCCTCGCCGGCCAGGAGGACGACGTCGGGCCAGCGCCGCTCCAGGGTGGCCAGCCAGGCCCGCACGGTGCGCACGTAGTGCTCGCGCAGCGACTCCACGGCCTTGACCTCCAGCCCCGCGTCCTCCAGCAGGTTCACGGTGCGGCCCAGCGGCCGCATGTGCATGTCGGGGGCGATGTACGTCCCGATGAAGGCGCCGCCGCCGGGGGCGGCGCGCCCGCGGGACATCTGCTGCACCAGTGCCCTGCCCCGGGGGCGCAGCATGCGGTGGACGGCGGCCGCGAACCGCGGGTAGTGCTCGTCGCCGACGTGCTCGCCCATCTCGACCGCGCTGACCGCCTCGTAGCCGCCGTCCCCCTCCAGGTCGCGGTAGTCGCGCAGTTCGACGGTGACGTACTGCTCCAGCCCCTCCCGGCGGATCCGCTCGCGGACGAAGTCCCGCTGGGCGGCGGAGAGGGTGACGGCGTGGACCTGCGCGCGGTGGGTCCGGGCGGCGTGCAGGGCGAGCGCGCCCCAGCCGCAGCCGATGTCGAGCAGCCGCGTGCCGGGGCGCAGGTCCAGCTTGCGGCAGATGAGTTCGAGCTTGTCGCGCTGGGCGTCGGCGAGGCCGTACGTGGGGTCGTCGTCGCGGGTCCAGTAGCCGCAGGAGTAGGCCATGGAGGGGTCGAGGAGGAGTTCGTAGAAGTCGTTGGACAGGTCGTAGTGGTGGCTGACGGCGGCCCGGTCGCGGCTCCTGGTGTGCGGGGTGCCGTGGAGCCTGGCGCGGCCGCGGGGGGCGGGCGGGCGCGGCCCGACCGCGCCGAGCCGTAAGGCGGCGCCGGCGGCGCGGAGCCGGTCGCCCGCGGTCAGCCGGGGAGGGCGCAGCCCGCCGTCCCGGGTGGCGTGCCACAGGGCGCGCAGCCCCTCGGTGAGGTCGCCGCGCACGTCGATGTCGCCGGTGATGTACGCCTCGGCGAGGCCGAGTTCGCCGGGCTGCCACAGGAGTCTTCGCAGCGCGCGCCGGGAGCGCAGGACGACCAGCGGGGCGTCGCGCGGCCCGGCCGTGCTGCCGTCCCAGGCCCGCAGCCGTACGGGCAGCGGGCCGCCCGTGAACCGCTCCAGCAGCGGGGCGAGGGTGTCCGCGGCGCCCCTCACCTGCCGGCCTCCCCACGGGTCAGCCGCAGTTGGACCACGTCGAGGTAGCCGGAGCGGAAGCCGGCCTCGGAGTAGGCGAGGTAGAGGGTCCACATGCGGCGGAAGGTCTCGTCGAAGCCGAGGGCGGCGACGTCGGCGGCGCGTTCGGTGAAGCGCTCGCGCCACAGCCGCAGCGTCTCGGCGTAGTGCGGGCCGAAGCCGTCGCAGGAGGCGACGCGCAGCGCGGTGTGCTCGTCGAGGGTCCGGTCGATCGCCTCCAGCGAGGGGATGAGGCCGCCCGGGAAGACGTACTTCTGGATCCAGGTGTGGGTGTCGCGGGTGGCGAGCATGCGCTCGTCGGGCATGGTGATCGCCTGGAGGGCGACCGTGCCGCCGGGGGCGAGCAGCCGGTCCAGGGCGGTGAAGTACGCCGGCCAGTACTCGGCGCCGACGGCCTCGATCATCTCGACGCTGACGACGGCGTCGAAGCTCCCGGTCACCTGCCGGTAGTCGCGCAGCCGGACGGTGGCCCGGTCCTGCTGCCCCGCGGCGGCGATCCGGTCAGTGGCGAGCCGGCGCTGCTCCTCGGAGAGGGTGACGGAGACGACCTCGGCGCCGCGGCGGGCGGCGCGGACGGCGAGTTCGCCCCAGCCGGTGCCGATCTCCAGCAGCCGGGTGCCCTCGCCGACGCGTGCCAGGTCGAGCAGCCGGTCGATCTTGCGGTGCTGTGCGGCGGCCAGTTGGGCGCGCCGGGCGGGGAAGCCGCGGAAGACGGCCGAGGAGTAGGTGAGGGTCTCGTCGAGGAAGAGCGAGAACAGCTCGTTGGACAGGTCGTAGTGGGCGTGGATGTTGCCGCGGGCGCCGTCGAGGGTGTTGCGCCGTTCCGAGGGCTGCCGGTGCGCCCACAGGGGGCGCAGCCGTTGCAGCGGCCGTGGGACGAGTTCGGTGACGTGCGAGGCGAGCACGGTGAGGACGGCCGTCAGGTCGGGCGCGTCCCATTCGCCGGCCATGTAGGACTCGCCGAAGCCGATGAGGCCGCCGGTGCCGACCCGGCGGTGGAAGGCCTCGGGGTCGGCGATCAGCACGGCGGGACCGCCCGTGCCGAGTACGGGGCCGCCCTCGCCGAGGCGGCAGCGCAGCGGCAGCCGGCTCAGGGCGCGTCGTACGACGGCGCCGGCGGCGGCGGCGCGCAGGCGGGAGCAGCGTGGTGGTGCGGCGACGTCCGGCCAGCGGCGGGGGTCCACGCCGGTGGCGCGGGCGGCGGCGGAGGCGGAGAGGGGGACGGACGTGGTGGACGTGGTCACTCGAAACCCTCCTGGGGCGCGTGGACGGGACGGTGCTGCACGGGCAGTCCGCGCAGCAGCAGCCGGATGCCGTGCCGGCGGATGCCGGCCGACACCGCGGCCGTGGACCAGGGGTGGCGGGCGGCGGCGCGCAGCAGGCCCGGCGCGGTGGCCGGGCGGCGTTCGCCGCGCACGGTGGCGGTGAACGGGGTGCCGCCGCCGGGGCGTTCCAGGTGGACGGTGAGGTGCAGCCGGTCGTGCGGCTCGGGCAGCCGCATGCGGTAGCCGCCGTCGACGGGGAAGAACGGCGAGACGTGGAAGTCCTTGGCGACGTGGGCGCCGTCGCGTTCGTCGGTGTGCAGCAGGTAGGCGTGCCGCTCCCCGTAGGTGTTGTGGACCTCGGCGACGACGCAGACGAGGGCGCCGGCCGGGTCGTGGCACCAGTACAGGGTCAGCGGGTTGAAGACGTGGCCGAGGACCCGGGCGTGGCAGAGCATCCGGACCGGCCCGCCGTGCAGGTCGACGCCCCGCACGGCGAGGTAGGCGTCGAGGGCGGCCCGTACGGTCGGGTGCCGTCCGCCGAAGTGGTCGCGCGGGTCGAAGCGGGCGAGCGGCCGCAGCGCGGCGGGGAGCCGGGGCGGCCGGGCGGGGTCGGTGAGCCACATGTAGGTGCGGTGGGTGAAGGCGTGCCGCAGCGGCCGGGTGCGGACGTGGGTGATCGTGCACTCGTACAGGGCGGGCACCTGCGCGGGCAGGCCGGCCGGGGTCACCAGCTCACCCCCAGCCGGCGGGCGGCCTCGGCGCCGGAGCGGCAGCCGTCCTCGTGGAAGCCCCAGCCGTGGTAGGCCCCGGCGTAGACGGTGACGGGGGTGGCGAGGGCGGGCAGCCGCCGGCGCGCGGCCAGCGACCCGGGGGTGTAGACGGGGTGCTCGTACACCATGCGGGCGAGGACCCGGGCGGGGTCGACCCGTCCGTCGTCGCCGAGGGTGACGATGTGGCGCTCGGGGGTGTCCAGCCGCTGGAGGCGGTTCATGTCGTAGCTGACGCGGACCCCGCCGGGGTCGGGGGCGCAGGACGGCATGAGGTGGTTCCAGGAGGCGCGGGCGGCGCGGTTGCGGGGCAGCACCGCGGTGTCGGTGTGCAGCAGCGTCGGGTTGCGGGAGTACGGGATGGCGCCGAGCACCGCGCGCTCGTCCGCGGTGGGGTCGGCGAGCAGCCGCAGCGCCTGGTCGGGATGGGTGGCGACGACCACCGCGTCGTAGGTCTCGGTCTCCCCGTCGTCGGTGACGACGTCGGCGCCGTCGGCGTGCCGCCGCAGGGCGCGCACGGGGGTGGCGGTGCGGACCGCGGAGAGCCGTTTGACGATGCGCTCGACGTAGACGCGTGAGCCGCCGGTGACGGTGCGCCAGGTGGGTGAGCCGTCGACCGAGAGCATCCCGTGGTGGTCCAGGAAGCGGAAGAGGTGTTCCGCCGGGTAGTGCGCCGCGGTCCGCGGCGAGCAGGACCAGACGCAGGACACCAGGGGGGTCATGAAATGGGCCGTGAAGTACGCCGAGAACCCCCCCGCGCCGAGGAACTCCCCCAGCGTGGCGGTGTCGTCGGAACCGCCCTCCGCGAGCAGCCGCCGGGCCAGGCGGTGGAATCGGGGCACTTCGGCCAGCATACGCAGGTAGGCGGGGCGCAGCGCGTTGCGCGGCTGGGCGAAGATCCCCGACGGGCCGCGGGCGCCGGCGTACTCCAGTCCGCAGCCCTCGCAGCGGACGGACATGCTCATCTCCGACTCCTGCGTGGGGACGCCGAGTTCGGCGAAGATCCGCAGCAGGTGGGGGTAGGTGCGCTCGTTGTGGACGATGAAGCCGCTGTCGACGGCGGTCACCCGGCCGTCGCGGGAGGGGACGTCGTGGGTGTGCGCGTGTCCGCCGAGGCGGTCGTCGGCCTCCAACAGCGCTACGTCGCAGTGCCGTTGCAGCAGGTAGGCGGCGGTGAGCCCGGCGACCCCGCTGCCCACGACGGCCACCCTTCGCCTTCTGTCGGTCACGTGCCGTCCCTTCGTCGCGTTCCACTCCCTGCTGGGTGGTTCGGAGCCCGCGGCGGGGCGGATTGGTCCGTAGGGCAATCCGCCGTGCCCGCGGCGGCGAATCCATGGGTGGAGGCACGTGACGGGCGGGGCCGCGAAGGGCGGCCGATAATGACGGAGAGCGCACGAGAGAGGCGGATCCGATGACGTACGGTGACGAAGCGGGCGACGGCGGGCCGCGTCCGGCGCTGGTCCCGTACGTGCTGCCCCGGCGGCCCCGCGCTGCCGTCCTGGCGCTGCACGGCGGCCGCGCGGAGGGCCTGGAACCGCCCCCGCCGTGGAACCTCCCGGCGGCCCGGATGCGTCCGTTCGTCCGCGCGATCGGCCGGGCCACGGCCGGGCACGAGGTGGCGCTGGCGGGCGTCCGCTACCGGCACCGCGGCTGGAACGGCGCACGGGAGGACGCCGCGCGGGACGCCCTGCGGGCGCTGGAGGCGCTGCGGCAACGGGCTGGGGAGGTGCCCGTGGTGCTGGTGGGGCACTCGATGGGCGGCCGGGCGGCACTGCGGGCGGCCGGGCACCCGCTGGTGGGCTCGGTCGTGGGGCTGGCGCCGTGGTGCCCGGAGGGCGAGCCGGTGGGGCACCTGGCCGGACGCCGACTGGTGCTGCTGCACGGCGACCGGGACCGGGTCACCGACCCCGCGGGCTCGCTGACCCTGACCCGGCGGGCCCGGGAGGCGGGCGCCCGGGCCTGCCACCTGGTGGTGCCGGGCGGCGACCACGCGATGCTGCGCGGCGCCGGGACCTGGCACGCCCTGACGACCCGCCTGGTGGCCGGCCTGCTGCGGCTGCGTCCGCTGCCGCCGGAGGTGGCGGGCGCACTGACCGCCCCGGGAACGGAAGGAGCGCGATGAGCCCGCGTCTGCGAACGGCCGCCCGCCCGGCCACCGGCCCGACGGGCACCGCGCCGGCCGCACACCACGCCCGGGCCCCGCTGGTCCCGCTCCTGCTCACGGTGGCCCTGCCCGCGCTGGCGGCCCTGGCGACCGTGCTGCGCGCCCTGCTGCCGCCGGAGCCGGCGGCCGGCCCGTACGCCCGTGACGCGGGGAGTCCGCGATGAGCCTCACCTGCCTCGTGACGGGCGCCACCGGCTACATCGGCGGCCGCCTCGTCCCGGAACTGCTGGAGGCCGGGCACCGGGTGCGCTGCCTGGCCCGTACGCCCGGCAAGCTGCGCGACCACCCCTGGGCGGGCGAGGTGGAGGTCGTCAAGGGCGACGTCACGGACCCCGGGTCGGTGGCGGCGGCGCTGGAGGGCGTGGACGTCGCGTACTACCTGGTGCACGCCCTGGGCAGCGGGCGGGACTTCGAGCGGACCGACCGGAGGGCCGCGGAGGTCTTCGGGTCCCGCGCGCGGGCCGCGGGCGTCCGGCGGATCGTCTACCTGGGCGGGCTGACCCCCGCCGCGGTGCCCGAGCGCGAACTGTCGCCGCACCTGCGCTCCCGCGCCGAGGTGGGCCGGGTGCTGCTCGCCTCCGGCGTGCCGACGGCGGCCCTGCGGGCCGCGGTGATCATCGGCTCCGGCTCGGCCTCCTTCGAGATGCTGCGCTACCTCACCGAACGACTGCCGGTGATGGTCACCCCGCGCTGGGTGGGCACCCGGATCCAGCCGATCGCCGTACGGGACGTGCTGCGCTACCTGGTGGACTGCGCGACGCTGCCGCCCGAGGTGAGCCGCGCCTTCGACATCGGCGGCCCCGACGTGCTCACGTACCGCGCCATGATGCTGAAGTACGCCGGGGTGGCGGGGCTGCCGCCGCGGCTGATCGTGCCGGTGCCGGTGCTGACGCCGCGGTTGTCGAGCCACTGGGTCGGCCTGGTCACCCCGGTGCCCGCCGGCATCGCGCGACCGCTGACGGAGTCGCTGCGGTACGAGGTGGTCTGCCGCGACCACGACATCGCACGGTGGGTGCCGGACCCGCCCGAGGGGATGATCGGCGTCGAGCAGGCGCTGCGCCTGGCGCTGCAGCGCATCCGGGAGGCGAACGTGGTCACCCGCTGGTCGTCGGCCGCGGTGCCCGGCGCGCCGAGCGACCCGCTGCCGACGGACCCGGACTGGGCGGGCGGCTCCCTCTACGCCGACCGCCGGACGCGGGTCGTGGACGCGTCCCCCGAGGCGCTGTGGCGGGTCATCGAGGGCATCGGCGGCGACAACGGCTGGTACTCCTTCCCGCTGGCCTGGGCCGTGCGCGGCTGGCTCGACCGCTTCGTGGGCGGGGTCGGGCTGCGCCGGGGGCGGCGGGACGCGGCGCACCTGCGGGCGGGCGACTCGCTCGACTTCTGGCGGGTGGAGGAGATCGAGCCGGGCCGGCTGCTGCGGCTGCGCGCCGAGATGCGGCTGCCGGGCATGGCCTGGCTGGAGCTGACGGCCGGCCGGGACGTCGCCGGGCGCACCGTCTACGGGCAGCGGGCGCTGTTCCACCCGCGCGGGCTGGCGGGCCACGCGTACTGGTGGAGCGTGTCGCCGTTCCACTCGGTGGTGTTCGGCGGCATGGCGCGCAACATCGCCGCGGCGGCCCGGGAGGGCGCGGCGGGGCCGTGACGGCGGCCGCTCAGTCCTGGACGGGGGCGCGCAGGGCCGTCAGCTCGTCGTTCATCGCGGCGAGGAAGCGCATCACGACGGCGAGTTCGTCCTCGGTGAAGCGGGCGCGTGCCGCGTCGGTGCCGTGGGCGAGCGGGCGGAAGAACTCCCGGGCCACCGCCCTGCCCCGCGGGGCGTAGTGCAGATGGACCACGCGGCGGTCGGCGGCGTCCCGGGTGCGGCGGATGTGGCCGGTGCGTTCGAGCCGGTCGAGGCAGGCGGTGACGGCACCGGAGGTCAGGTTGAGGCGTTCGCGGAGCAGACCGGGGGTCATGGCGCCGCCCTGGCCGTCGCCGTCGAGGATCGCGACCAGCGCCTGCACGTCGGTGTGGTGCAGCTTCTGGCTCTGCGCGAAGTCCTGCGCGATGCGGTTGAACTCGCCGTTCATCCGGCGCAGCTGCACGGCGAAGGCCTGCAGCCCGGTCGGGGACTCGTCCTGGAGGTTGTCGGGCACCCCCCCATCGTAAATAATCTCGATTATCAAGATACTCAATCGCTGAGATATACCCTTCCTCGCGGGGGAGAATCCCCCGGTTCCACGTCCCACGGGAGAGAGCGATGACATCCCTGCCGCGCGCCGTCCGCTGGCTGCTGCCCGTGCTGGTGCTGGTCGCCTGGCTGGGCATCGGGGGCAACCTCGGCCCGTACGCGGGCAAGCTGGGCGAGGTCTCCACCAACGACCAGGCGGCCTTCCTGCCGCGCAGCGCCGAGTCCACGAAGGCCGTCGCCGAACGGACGGCCTTCACCCGGAACGGGACGGTGCCGGCGATCGTCGTCTGGACCGCCGACCGCGGCCCGGTGACGGACGCCCAGCAGCAGGCCGCCACGGCCGCCCTGGCCTCGCTGTCCGGCACGCAGGGCGTGGCCGGGCGCCCCTCCCCCGCGGTGCGCTCCGAGGACGGCCGGGCCCTGCAGGGCGTCGTACAGCTGCGCCCCGACCTCGGCCGGGAGGTCGGGGACGCCGTCGGCCGGATCCAGGACACCGCGGCCGGCGTCGCGGGGACCACCGCCCACGTCGCCGGACCCGCGGCCTCGCAGGCCGACCTGGGCGACGCCTTCGCGGGCATCGACGGGCTGCTGCTGTTCACCGCGCTCGGCGTGGTGCTGGCGATCCTGCTGCTGGTCTACCGCGCCCTGCTGCTGCCCCTGGTCATCATCGTCGGCTCGGTCTTCTCGCTCGGCCTGGCCTGCGGGGTGGTCTACGTGCTGGCCGACCACGGCCTCGTCCGGGTCGACGGCCAGGTCCAGGGCATCCTGTCGATCCTCGTCATCGGCGCGGCCACCGACTACGCGCTGCTGCTGGCCGCCCGCTTCCGCGAGGAACTCGCGGCCCGCGGCGACCGGTTCGCGGCGATGCGGGCCGCGCTGCGCCGCTCCGCCGGGGCGATCGTGGCGAGCGCCGCCACCGTGGCCCTCGGCCTGCTCGCGCTGCTCGCCAGCGACCTCACCAACAACCGCGCCCTCGGCCCGGTCGGCGCCGTCGGGATCGTCTGCGCCGTCGCGAGCAGCCTGACCTTCCTGCCCGCGGCGCTGCTCCTGCTCGGCCGCGCCGCCTACTGGCCCGCCCGGCCGCGGGAGCGGCGCCCGGAGGGCGAGGGCGTGTGGCGGCGGATCGCGGCCCTGGTGGACCGCGCGCCGCGCCGGGTCTGGGCCGTGAGCCTGCTGGTCCTGGTGGGCTGCGCCGCCTTCTCCCCCGCGCTGACCGCCCGCGGGGTGCCGCTGGACGAGATCTTCGTCCACCAGGCCCCCTCGGTGACCGCCCAGCGCGTCCTCGGCGCGCACTTCCCCGGCGGATCGGGGAACCCCGCGGTGGTCATCGCGGAGGCGGACCGGCTCGACCAGGTCACCCGCGCCGCGGCCGGCACCGCCGGGGTCGACTCCGTCGCCCCGCGCACCGCCTCGGGCCGCCCCGGCGGGGGCGAGCCGCTCGTCGCCGGCGGCCGGGTCCTGCTGGAGGTGACGCTGGACGACGCCGCCGACTCCGACGCCGCCAAGGCCACGGTGCAGCGGCTGCGCACGGCCGTGCACGCGGTGCCCGGCGCGGAGGCGGTGGTCGGCGGCTACACCGCCCAGCAGCTGGACACCCAGCGGACCGCGGAGCGCGACCGGACCCTGGTCGTCCCCGTCGTCCTCGCGATCATCCTGGTGATCCTCGGGGCGCTGCTGCGCAGCCTGCTGCTGCCGCTGCTGATGGTCGCCACGGTGGCCCTCAACTTCGCGGCCACCCTGGGGGTGTCGGCGCTGGTCTTCCGCCACGTGTTCGGCTTCTCGGCGACGGACGCCTCGGTGCCGCTGTACGGCTTCGTCTTCCTGGTGGCCCTCGGCGTGGACTACAACATCTTCCTGATGACCCGGGTCCGCGAGGAGACGCTGGCCCACGGCACGCGGCGGGGCGTCCTGCGCGGGCTGACCGCCACCGGAGGGGTGATCACCTCGGCGGGCGTCGTGCTCGCGGCCACCTTCGCGGCGCTCGGGGTGATCCCGCTGGCCTTCCTGGTGCAGATCGCCTTCATCGTCGCCTTCGGGGTGCTGCTGGACACCCTGCTGGTGCGCTCGTTCCTGCTGCCCGCGCTGGTACGGGACATCGGCCCCACGGTGTGGTGGCCCGGCGCCGCGGCACGCACCGGCGACGGCCCGCCGGCGCCGGAAGGCACCACGGCACCGCCGCGGGTGGCGGAACGTCAGACGACCTGATGCAGCCAGCGCACGGGGGCGCCCTCACCCGCGTAGCGGAAGGGCTCCAGCTCGTCGTCCCACGGCTTGCCGAGCAGCTTGGCGACTTCCGTCTCCAGGTCGGCCTCGCCCTTGCGGGCGCGGGCGAGCGCGGCGCGCAGCCGGTCCTCGGGGATGAGGATGTCCCCGTGGAT
Organism: Streptomyces sp. NPDC005722; assembly: GCF_040630935.1. NCBI lineage: Bacteria > Bacillati > Actinomycetota > Actinomycetes > Kitasatosporales > Streptomycetaceae > Streptomyces > Streptomyces sp. NPDC005722. The sequence continues at coordinate 81,619 of NZ_JBEXYN010000016.1, read as the reverse complement.
GCCGGTGACGGCGTGGAAGATGCCGAGTTCGGGGGTGCTGCTGTAGCGCTCCCCCTCGGAGCCGGCCGACGGCTCCGCCGTCACCTCGAAGCGCAGCAGGTGCCAGCCGCGCAGCGCGGACGCCAGTTTGGAGGCGGTGCCGGCTTCCGCCTGCCAGGAGAACTCGGCCCGCCAGGTGCCCGGAGAGGCGGGCTGGCGGATCCAGTCCAGGTTCACGCGCACGCCGAGGACGCCCGCCACTGCCCACTCGACGTGCGGGCACAGCGCGCGTGGCGCGGAGTGCACGTACAGAACTCCACGTGTCGTCACCGGGACCTCCAGTGTGGGACGAGGTACGCCTTCCCCAGCGGCCTCACGCCCATAACCGAGCCATCCGGGACAGCAGTGGACATTCTGCACTAATCATAACGAATGAGACAAGATCTGACCTCTGATCACCTCTTTCGCACCACCTGTCAGGGAAAAAGCTACCGCGCGGCGTCAGGCGAGGAGTGACGTACTGTCGGGATCAGCGAGAAGTCACCCACTCGTCCGAGGGAGAACGGATGCGCCAGTCGCTCCCGCGCGGGGCCAGCGGCGCCCTGATCGTGCTGGTCACCCTGCTCACGACGGCACTCGCGGCCGGCTGCTCGGCCGGTCAGGGCCCGAACAGCACCGAGGCCGCCGCCGCGGGGCGGGCGGGCGCGGAGAAGCGCCCCACGCGGGTGTGGGACACCACCCCGGCCTCGCTGGCCGCGCTCGGGGACTCCATCACCCGCGCCTTCGACGCCTGCGGGATCCTGACGGACTGTCCGGACCTGTCCTGGGCGACCGGCAGCCGCAAGTCCGTGGAGAGCGTGGCCTCCCGGGTGCTGGACAAGCCCGCCACCGAGAGCTGGAACCTGGCGGCCAGCGGCGCCAAGATGCACGACCTGGCGGCCCAGGCGAAGAAGGCGGTCGAACTGCGGCCGCAGCAGGTGACGATCCTGATGGGGGCCAACGACGCGTGCGCGCGCAGCACCGACCGCATGACCCCGGTGGCCGAATACCGCAAGGATTTCTCCGCGGCCCTCAGGACCCTCGACCGCGACCTGCCGAAGGCCCAGGTCTTCGTCGCGAGCGTGCCCGACCTGATGCGCCTGTGGGACGTCGGCCGGCAGAACGCGCTGGGGCGGCAGATCTGGAAGCTGGGCCTGTGCCCGTCGATGCTCTCCGACGCGCAGTCGATGACCACGGCCGCCCAAGACCGCCGGCGGACCGTACGCGAACGGGTGATGGCCTACAACGACGTCCTGCGGCAGGAGTGCGCGCGCCTCGAGCGCTGCCGCTACGACGACGGCGCGGTCTTCGACTACAGGTTCACCCAGAAGGAGCTGAGTCCCTGGGACTGGTTCCACCCGAGCGCCGAGGGTCAGGCGAAGCTGGCGGGACTGGTCTACGCGGCGGCCTTCGGGCCGGGCGCGGTCGGACGCTAGGGCGTACCCGCCACCCCCGTTCGGGGTTTCGGACACGGCGCGGTGCGCGCCACGGGCGGACGGACTCACTTCGGCAACATCGCCGTCACCTCCCCGGCACACCCATTGACACCGCCGGGAGCCCGTAACTACGTTCCCTTCAACATTTCGAACGTGTGACGAAATCTCGAACGACACACCCTGTAAGGGGCGGCTTCCGTGCGCATCACCGGCATCAGCACCCATGTGGTCGGCACTCCCTGGCGGAATCTCACCTATGTACTCGTCCACACCGACGAGGGGCTCACGGGCGTCGGCGAGACCCGCATGCTCGGCCACACCGACGCGTTGCTCGGCTACCTCCGCGAGGCGGAGGTCAACCACATCGCCGGCTCCGACCCCTTCGCGGTCGAGGACCTGGTCAGCCGGATGAAGTACGGCGACTACGGGCGCGCCGGCGAGATCGTCATGTCCGGCATCGCCGTCATCGAGATGGCCTGCTGGGACATCAAGGGCAAGGCGCTGGGCGTCCCCGTCTGGCAGCTGCTCGGCGGCAAGGTGAACGAGAAGGTCAAGGCGTACGCCAACGGCTGGTACACCACCGAGCGCACCCCGGAGGCGTACCACAAGGCCGCCCGCGCCGTGGTGGAGCGGGGCTACCGCGCCCTGAAGATCGACCCCTTCGGCACCGGCCACTTCGAGCTGGACCACGCGGCGACCTCCTACTCCATATCCCTCATCGAGGCCGTGCGCGACGCGATCGGCCCCGAGGCCGAGCTGCTGGTGGAGATGCACGGGCGGTTCAGCCCGGCGACCGCGATCCGCGTCGCGAACGAACTGGCGCCCTTCAAGCCCAGCTGGATCGAGGAGCCGGTGCCGCCGGAGAACCTCAAGGCCCTGGCGAAGGTGGCCGCCCACACCGACCTGCCGATCGCGACCGGTGAGCGCATCCACGACCGCTACGAGTTCCGCGAGCTGTTCGAGCTGCAGGCCGCCGACATCATCCAGCCCGACCTCGGGCACATCGGCGGCATCAACGAGGTCCGCAAGCTCGCCGCCACCGCGGAGACCCACTACGTGCTGGTCGCCCCGCACAACGTGGGCGGCTCCGTGCTCACCGCCGCGAGCCTCCAGCTCGCCGGGTGCACCCCCAACTTCAAGATCCTCGAGCACTTCAACGACTTCGCGGACTCCGAGATCAAGAAGGTCGTCAAGGGCGCCCCCGTGGTGGGCGAGGACGGCTGCTTCACCCTCTCGGACGCGCCTGGCCTCGGTGTCGAGCTCGACGTCGACGCCGCCGCCGAGTTCCCCCAGCAGCAGGCCCGTTTCGACCTGTGGGCCGAGGGCTGGGAGCGCCGCAAGCCGAAGGGCGCGAAGTGACCGTCCACACCCCCCGCGCCGTCGTGCTCGACGGGCCCGGCCGGCACCGGGTCGCGCCGGCCGGACCGGTGCCGCCCGGTCCGGGCGAGGCGCTGGTCCGCGTGCACGCGGCGGGCATCTGCGGCAGCGACCGTGAGATGTACGCCGGCACCCGCCCCGAGGGGTACGTCCGTTACCCCGTCACCCCCGGCCACGAGTGGTCGGGCACGGTGGAGGCGGTCGGCGCCGGGGTGACCGCGGGCCTGGTGGGCCGGAAGGTCGTCGGCGAGGGCTTCCGCAACTGCCAGGTCTGCGAGCGCTGCCACGCCGGGGAGACCACGCTGTGCAGCGCCCCGTACGAGGAGACGGGCTTCACGCAGCCCGGCGCCATGGCGGACACCCTGACGCTGCCCGCCCGGCTGCTGCACGTCCTGGACGACGCCGCCGACCTGCGCACCGCCGTGCTCCTGGAGCCGGCCGCGTGCGTGGCGGCGGCGCTGCTGAAGGCCCCGGCCGCGCCCGGCGACCGGGTGGCGGTCGTCGGCACCGGCACGCTCGGCATGCTGGCGGTGCAGTTCCTGGCCGCGGTGTCCCCGGCGGAGCTGCTGGTGGTGGGCACGGGCCGGGTCCGGGAGGAGCTGGCCGCCTCGTTCGGTGCCACGCGGTTCCGCACCGCCGCCGAACTGGGCCCGGAGGAGGGGACGTACGACCTGGTGGTCGAGGCCGCCGGGTCCGCCTCCGCGGCCCACGTCTCGGCGGGGCTGCTGCGCCGCGGTGGCCGGCTGGCGCTGACCGGCATCCCCGCGCCGGGGGCGCTCGGACTCGACCCGACCGACCTGGTGGTGCGCCAGCTGACCGTGCACACGGTCTTCGGCGCGCCGCCCGCCGCCTGGGCGCACACCGTCCGGGCCTTCGACGCCGGGATCCTGGACCCCGCTCCGCTGATCACGCACGACCTCCCCCTGGAGGAGTACGCCGACGCCCTGGAGCTGCTGGGGAGCCGGGACCCCAAGGTGGGGAAGGTGCTGCTGCGTCCGTGACCGCTCCCTGCACGGCGGGCACACGATGTCCCTTCCGTGCCCTCCCACACCCAATGAACCGAACGTCGTCCGACATGCCGAACGACGAGAACGAAGGAGCACCGTGACCGACGCACCCACCCCGAGCCCCGGCACGGCCGGCGCCGCCTCAGGCGCCCGCCGCCCGGGCCAGTACGCGCTCGCCCTCCTCGGTCACGGCGCGCCGGCGGACGACCCGGCCGACGCCTCCCCGCACTCCTTCCCCGACGGCGGCACCTGGCGCACCGAGATCCCCTCCGTGGAGGGCCCGGAGGCGCTCGCCACCGTGTTGGAGGAGAGCGAGCGGCTGGAGGTGCCGGTCCACCGCATCAGCCAGGGCAGCGGCATCTGGATGCTGACGGACGCGGAGATCACCGAGATGGTCACCGCCTGCGCCGAACGCGACGTCGAGCTCTGCCTGTTCACCGGCCCCCGCGGCACGTGGGACATCGGCGCCGCGACCCGTACCGACTCCCGCGGCGGGGGCCTGCGCGCCCGCGGTCACGACCAGGTGGCCGGCTGCGTCGAGGACGCGCTGCGGGCGGCCGCCCTCGGCGTGCGCTGCCTGCTCGTCGCGGACGAGGGCGTGCTGTGGCTGCTGCACCAGCTGCGCGAGCAGGGGCTGCTGCCGGCCGACACCACCTTCAAGGTCTCGGCGCTGGTCGGCCCGGTCAACCCGGCGGCCTACGCGGTGTGGGAGCGCCTCGGCGCCGACTCCATCAACATCCCCTCCGACCTGACCCTCCAGCAGATCACCGAGATCCGCCGGGTCAGCCGGGCGCCGATGGACTTCTACATCGAGGCCCCCGACGACCTCGGCGGCTTCGTACGGCTCTACGATGCGGCGGAGCTGATCCGCCGCGGTGCGCCGATCTACCTCAAGTTCGGGCTGAGCAAGGCTCCCGGCATCTACCCGTACGGACGTCAGCTGCGGGAGGTCGCCCTGTCGACCGCCCGCGAGCGGGTCCGGCGCGGCCGCCTTGTGCTCGACCTGCTCTCCCGGCTGGGCGCGGACGGCGGGCACTCCCCGCTGGGCGCGCGACTGCCGGGCCCGCTCCACCGCTTCCCCCAGGACATCGCGACCGACCCGGACCAGGCGACCGACCCCCGCCTGGCCGCCGAAAGGATCTGATCAGCCATGCGCATCGCCAGAGCCGCACACCTGCGCACCACAGCCGCGCTGATAGCAACCCTCGCCCTCGGGGCCACCGCGACCGCCTGCGGGCAGAGCGACAACACCGGCGGCGGCGACAAGGACGGGGGGAAGGGCGGCACCATCGGCATCGCCATGCCCACCAAGTCGTCGGAGCGCTGGATCGCCGACGGCGACAACATGGTCAAGCAGTTCAAGGCCCAGGGCTACAAGACCGACCTGCAGTACGGCGACGACAAGGTCGAGAACCAGGTCGCCCAGATCCAGAACATGATCACCAAGGGCGACAAGCTGCTGGTGATCGCCGCCATCGACGGCTCGGCCCTCAGCGACGTGCTGCAGCAGGCCCACGACGCGGGCATCAAGGTCATCTCCTACGACCGCCTCATCCTGGGCTCGGAGAACGTCGACTACTACGCGACCTTCGACAACTTCAAGGTCGGCCAGCTCCAGGCCGGTTACATCGTCGAGAAGCTGGGCCTGAAGGACGGCAGCAAGAAGGGCCCCTTCAACATCGAGCTGTTCGCCGGCTCGCCCGACGACAACAACACCAAGTACTTCTTCAACGGCGCGATGGACGTCCTCAAGCCGTACATCGACAAGAAGCAGCTGGTGGTCAAGAGCGGCCAGACCGAGATGACCCAGGTCACCACCCTGCGCTGGGACGGCGCCACCGCCCAGGCCCGCATGGACGACCTGCTCAGCAAGTCGTACACCTCCGACGAGGTGGACGCGGTCCTGTCCCCGTACGACGGCATCTCCCGCGGCATCATCTCGGCGCTGAAGAGCGTGAGCTACGGCACCGCCCAGAAGCCGCTGCCGATCGTCACCGGCCAGGACGCCGAGGTCGCCTCGATCAAGTCGATCATCGCGGGCGAGCAGGCCCAGACCGTCTACAAGGACACCCGCGAACTCGCCAAGGTCGCCGTCCAGATGGGCAACGCGGTGCTGACCGGCGGCAAGCCGGAGACCAACGACACCAAGACCTACGACAACGGCAAGAAGGTCGTCCCGACCTACCTGCTGCCGCCGGTCAGCGTCGACAAGTCGAACTACAAGGAGACCGTGGTCGACTCCGGCTACATCAAGGAGTCCGAGCTCCAGTAGTCCGGAGCCCGGAGCACGACCGACGATCCCCCCTCCCACCACCCGAGGAGAACGGAAAGCAGGAATGGCCGGACCCGTCCTCGAAATGCGCTCCATCACCAAGACCTTCCCAGGGGTCAAGGCGCTCTCCGACGTCACCCTGACTGTCGCCGAGGGCGAGGTCCACGCCATCTGCGGTGAGAACGGTGCGGGCAAGTCGACCCTGATGAAGGTGCTCAGCGGGGTCTATCCGCACGGCAGTTACGAAGGGGAGATCCTCTTCCGCGGTGAGACCTGCGAGTTCCGCGACATCCGCGCGAGCGAGCAGCGCGGCATCGTGATCATCCACCAGGAACTCGCCCTGGTGCCCTACCTGTCCATCGCCGAGAACATCTTCCTCGGCAACGAGCACTCCACCCGCGGTGTCATCAGCTGGAACGAGACGATGCTGCACGCGGCCCGGCTGCTGAAGCGGGTCGGGCTGGCCGACGCCCCGTCCACCCGCGTGGCGGACATCGGCGTCGGCAAGCAGCAGCTCGTCGAGATCGCCAAGGCGCTGTCCAAGGAGGTCAAGCTCCTCATCCTGGACGAGCCGACCGCGGCCCTGAACGACGAGGACAGCCGCAAGCTCCTGGACCTCATCCTGGAGTTCAAGGAGCACGGCATCTCCTGCATCATCATCTCGCACAAGCTCAACGAGATCGCCAGGGTCGCCGACTCCATCACCATCCTGCGCGACGGGCGGACCATCGAGACGCTCGACATGAAGGCCACCGACGAGGACGGCGAGAACACCGTCACCGAGGAGCGGATCATCCGCGGCATGGTCGGCCGCGACCTCGACCACCGCTTCCCCGAGCGGGAGCCGGAGATCGGCGAGGTGGCCTTCGCCGTCGAGGACTGGACCGTGCACCACCCGATCGACCAGCAACGCAAGGTCGTCGACGGGGTCTCCCTCAACGTCCGGCGCGGCGAGATCGTGGGCATCGCCGGGCTGATGGGGGCCGGCCGCACCGAACTGGCCATGAGCGTCTTCGGCCGCTCCTACGGCCGCGGCATCAGCGGCCGGGTCTACCTGCACGGCGAGGAGATCCGTACCCGCACCGTCCCGGAGGCGGTGGGCCACGGCATCGCCTACGTCACCGAGGACCGCAAGCACTACGGGCTGAACCTCATCGACGACATCAGCCGCAACATCTCGCTCAGCGCCCTGTCCAAGGTCGCCCGGCGCGGTGTCGTCAACCAGCACGAGGAGGCCCGCGTCGCCGAGTCCTTCCGCTCGACGATGAACATCAAGACCCCGACGGTCTTCGAGACCACGGGCAAGCTGAGCGGCGGCAACCAGCAGAAGGTCGTCCTCAGCAAGTGGATCTTCGCCGGACCCGAGGTCCTCATCCTCGACGAGCCCACCCGGGGCATCGACGTCGGCGCCAAGTACGAGATCTACACGGTCATCAACGACCTGGCGGCCCAGGGCAAGGCCGTCGTCTTCATCTCCTCCGAACTGCCGGAGCTGCTCGGCATGTGCGACCGCATCTACACGATGTCGGCGGGGCGGCTGACCGGGGAGATCCCGCGCGAGAGCGCGACGCAGGAAGTGCTGATGCGCCACATGACCATGGACCGAGGTAACTGAGATGGGCAGCCCGGTGAAGACCGACAAGACTCCTCCGCCGCCCGCCGGGGGCGCGGCCGCGACCGCCGGGGGCGGCGGCACGGGAGGCGGGGCCGCCGGCCTCCTGCTGCAGGCGGCACGGCGCAACATGCGCCAGTACGGCATGATCATCGCGCTGGTGCTGATCGCGGCGCTGTTCCAGATATGGTCCGGCGGCATCCTGCTCAAACCGCAGAACGTCACCAACCTCATCGGCCAGAACAGCTACATCCTGATCCTGGCCATCGGCATGATGGTCGTGATCATCGCCGGCCACATCGACCTGTCCGTCGGCTCGCTCGCGGCCTTCGTCAGCGCGGCCGCCGCGGTGATGATCATCCACCACCACGTGTCGTGGCCGCTGGCCCTGGTCGCCTGCCTGCTCATCGGCGCGGTCGCGGGTGCCTGGCAGGGCTACTTCATCGCGTACGTCGGGATCCCGTCGTTCATCGTGACCCTGGCCGGCATGCTGCTCTTCCGCGGCGGCACGCAGATCTTCCTGGAGGGCCAGTCCATCTCGCCCTTCCCGCAGGGCTTCCAGAAGATCGGCAACGGCTTCCTGCCCGAGGTCGGGCCGCACACCAACTACCACAACCTGACGCTGCTCATCGGTCTCGTGGTGATCGCCATCACCGTCGTCCAGGAGATCCGTGACCGCCGCCAGCAGCTCGCGTACGACCTGGACGTGCTGCCGCGCAACTTCTTCCTGCTGAAGCTGCTCGCCATCGTCGCCTGCGTCGTCGCCTTCACCATGACCCTCGCCAGCTACCACGGCGTGCCGATCGTGCTGCTCATCCTCGCCGGACTGCTCATCGTCTTCGGCTTCGTGATGCGCAACGCCGTCGTCGGCCGCCACGTGTACGCGCTCGGCGGCAACCAGGCGGCGGCCAAGCTCTCCGGCGTCAAGGACAAGCGGGTCGTCTTCCTGGTCTTCGTGAACATGGGCGTGCTCGCCGCCCTCGCCGGACTGGTCTACGCGGCGCGGCTGAACGCCGGCGTGCCGCAGGCCGGCATCAACTTCGAGCTCGAGGCCATCGCCGCCGCCTTCATCGGCGGTGCCTCCGCCACCGGCGGCGTCGGCACGGTGCTGGGCGCCATCATCGGCGGCCTGGTGCTCGGGGTGCTCAACAACGGGATGTCGCTGGTCGGCATCGGCACGGACTACCAGCAGGTCATCAAGGGTCTGGTGCTCCTGGCCGCGGTCGGCTTCGACGTCTGGAACAAGCGCAAGGTCGGTTCGTAAAGCAGCTACCTATCGAAGGAGCCGCAAGTGAACAGACGTACATTGATCGCGGGCGCGGCGCTCGGGGCGGTCGCGCCCGCGATCGGCGGGACGAACGCCTGGGCGGCCGGCAGGGCCGCCACGGCGCGGCAGACCGCCGACGCCAGGCACAGGCCCGCGGGCAGGAGCAAGGTGAGCAAGGAACACTTCGGGACCCTCGACGACGGCACCAAGGTCGACATCTGGACGGTCAGCAACGGCGGGATCACCCTCAAGGTGCTCTCGTACGGCGGCGTCGTCCAGACCCTGGAGCTGCCCGACCGGCGCGGCCGCCGCGTCAACGTGTCCCTCGGATTCGACGACCTGGCCGGCTACGTGGCGAACAGCCCGTACTTCGGCGCCCTGATCGGCCGCTACGGCAACCGCATCGCGGGCGGGAAGTTCACCCTGGACGGCCACACCTACCAGCTGCCCGTCAACGACGGCCCGAACAGCCTCCACGGCGGCGACCGGGGCTTCGACAAGCGGGTCTGGGCGGTCGAGGGCTTCACGGCGGGCTCGGACGCCGGGCTCGTGCTGCGCTACACCAGCGCGGACGGCGAGATGGGCTACCCGGGCACGCTCAAGGTCAAGGTCGTCTACACCCTGACCGCCGACGCCCGGTGGCGGATCGACTACACCGCCACCACCGACAAGGCGACGGTCGTCAACCTCACCAACCACACGTACTTCAACCTGCGCGGCGAGGGCGACGGCGGCATCTACGACCACGAGGTCCGGATCGCCGCCCGGCGCTACACCCCGGTCGGCTCCACCCTGATCCCGACCGGTGAGCTGGCGCCCGTCGCCGGCACCCCGTTCGACTTCCGCTCCCCGAAGACGATCGGCCGCGACATCCGCTCCGCCCACCAGCAGATCCTGTACGGGCAGGGCATCGACCACAACTTCGTGCTCGACAAGGGCCGCACGGCCGCACCCGAGCACATCGTGACGGTCACCGAGCCCGTCTCCGGGCGGGTCATGCGGATCGCCACCACCGAGCCCGGTGTGCAGTTCTACACGGGCAACTTCCTGACCGGGGCGTTCGCCGGCTCCTCGGGCCGGGTCTACCGGCAGGGCGACGGCTTCTGCCTGGAGACCCAGCACTTCCCGGACTCCCCCAACCAGCCCGCGTTCCCGTCGACGGTCCTGCGGCCGGGGCAGACCTACCGTTCCACCACGGTGCACTCCTTCGGCACCCACTGAGCGGCGCCACCCTCCCCGCGGGCGGGGGCGGCCGGGATTCTCTCCCGGGCGCCCCCGCCTGTCGACTTCGGTACCGGCACCCGGTGAACGCCCCTTCGGCCGTACGGGAATGTTCTGGGCCACCGGAATGACAGCGGCGGGCAGTGCGCGCGCCGGGGGGTACGGATCCCGTCGATCGAGCCCTGCGGCTTTCGCATTCGACGAGGAGTCCCCCATGAGTCCTGACGGCAGGTCGCCATCGCCGCGCAGGTTCCGGCGGTACGGACGGCTGACCGGCGTGGTCGTGCCGCTCGCCGTCGCCGCGGCCGCGGCGACGGCGCCCGTGCTCGCCACGACCCCCGGCACCGTCACCACCGCGGCCGGCGCGAGGACGGCCGCCCACGACCCCAGGCCGCCCGCCACCCGCGGCGTCGCCGCGGACGACGACGAGGACGGCGGGGACGGCGGCGAGGAGGAGGCCCGCGACGAGGGCGGCCGCGAGGACTCCGGGGACGGCGGGGAGCGCTCGGACCAGCGGGGCGGCCGGGAGACCGACCGGGGCGACAGCGGCGGGGACGAGGGCGAGGACGGGAACGGCGGGAACGGCGGAAACGGCCGGGACGACCGCGGTGACCAGGGCGGGCAGGGCGGGCAGGGCGGGCAGCGCGATCAGGGCGAGGACGGCGGCCAGGGCGGCAACCAGCGGGGTGAGCAGGGCGGGAACCAGCGCGGGGACGGGCCGCAGCAGCAGCGCCGCGACGACCCGGGCGGGAACCGCGACGACGGGTCCCGCGACGGCGCCTGCGTCAGCATCGACTCCACCCTCCGCAGGGGCGACCAGGAGATCTCCGTCGCCGTGTTCGAGGGCCGCCTCTACATCGGCGGCCGCACCCTTCCCAGCGGGCGTTTCGTCTGGCACTCGCTCAGCAACAACCGGGGCTACCCGCGCGGTGTCTGCGGCGCCACGGTGACCTCCGTCGGCTCCGGCGTGTGGGTCAAGGCGATCACCCGGGACGGCAGGGTGGTCGAGACGCACTGCACCGTCAACGAGACGAGCGGCAAGCAGAGCTCGTGCCAGGCGTGGAAGACCCTGGAAAGCCGCTCGTTCCGCTCGGCCAGGTGACCCGGCGCCCGCGCCGGCCGGTGAGCGACCGGCCCGCGCGGGCGTGGTGCGTCAGGAGGCGTCCTGCCAGTACAGCGCGGGCCGCGGAGTGCCGGGCGGCACCGAGGCGAAGGCCGGCGGGACCTCGGCGGCCGGCGCCGGGTACATCTCCGTGGCGGGCGCCTCGGGCCGCGGCTGCGGCGGCTGGGGCTGCCGCTGCGGTTGCGGCTGGGCCTGGGGCGGAACCTGGAATTGCGGCTGGAATTGCGGCTGGGATGGTGGCTGTGGCTGCGGCTCGGGTCTGACCTCGTAGACCGGCTGGGGAGGCCCCGGGAGCGGCGCGAAGGGCTGCTCGTACAGCGGCTGGGGCGGCGGGGCCTGCTGGATCTGCGGGAACGACTGCGCGGGCGGTACGGCGGCCTGCACCGGCGGGGCGGCCTGGATCTGCGGCAGTTGCTGCGGCACGGGCTGCGGGGGCTGAGGGGGCTGCTCCTGGACGGGTGCGGCAGCCGCGGGCGCGGGAGCGGGAGCCGCGTACCAGGTGCTGCCGTAGAGCACCGTGCTCAGCCCGGTGAGCAGCCGCTGGACGTCGGCCTGGGGGCGGACCACCAGCCGCATGAAACGGCTGCTGCTGCCCAGTTTGTTGCCGCAATCGCGGACCAGCACCCCGTGCTCGGCCAGCAGCCGGTCGCGCAGCACCGCCCCGTCGACGCCGTCGGGGAGCTTGACGAAGACGAAGTTGCCCTGCGACGGGTAGACCGTCAGCCCCGGCAGCGCCGCGAGCTGCCAGGTCATCTCCTGGCGGTCGCGGGAGACCATGCGCAGGCTCTGCGCGTACTCCTCGCGGTGGTCCTTGAGCATGAAGACCACCGCCTCGGCGAAGGAGTTGAGGTTCCACTTCGGCAGCATGCGGCGGACCTTCCCGGCCAGCGCCGGGTTGGCGACGAGGTAGCCGAAGCGGATGCCGTGCAGGCCGAAGTTCTTGCCGAGGCTGCGCAGCACGACCACGTTGGGCCGCAGGACGGCCTCGTCGGCGACGCTCGGCCACGCCTCGGCGTCGCTGAAGTCGAGGAAGGACTCGTCGATCACGACGAGGTCGAGGTCGGACAGGGCGTCCATCAGCGCCACGACGGCGTGCTTGGGGAGGAAGCCGCCGTCGGGGTTGTTGGGGTTGCAGATCACGGCCGTACGGGAGCCGCGGGCGCGGACGAACGCGACGAAGGCCGCCGGATCGAGGGCGAACCCGGCGGCCTCCGGGAGGAGGAACATGTCGACGCGCTTGCCGGTCTCCATCGGCTGGTCGGTCCAGCGGCCGAAGGTCGGTATCGGGACGGCCAGGCTCTCGCGGACCAGCAGGTGGTCGATCCAGGTGATCAGCTCGGTGGAGCCGTTGCCCATGGCCACGGTCTGCGGGTTGAGGCCGAGCAGCGAGCACAGCTCGTTGGTGATCACGTCGGTGCTGCTCGGGTAGTAGGTGAGGATGTCCCGCATCGACTCCTGGAGCTTGTCGTACATGGCCGGGCTCGGGAAGTACGGGTTGCACGGGATGCAGAAGTCGACGATGTCCCGTCCCTGGCCCGAGGACGCCGCGCCGCCGGCGGCGCGGCGCAGCGCGAAGTACGAGGGACTGTGCGCGGTGTTGGCGCGGAACAACTCGGTGGCATTACCGGTGACGCCGACGGCGACGGTCACGGCAGGACCTCCCTCGATCACGGGGGCCGCGCCGCGGCGGCCCGCTTCCCCTTGCCCGCACCACCGTGTCGCACAACCCTCACATCTGGTGCACATGGGTTGTTCATTGGACAAGTGGTGCACGGTTCGGCTGTCTTGCGGCCTTCCCGCGTCTCATACGGGCCCGGTCGCGCTTGCGTTCAGCGTGTCCGTGGCCGCGACGAGGAGGGCGCGGATCTGCGCGGTGACCGCGAGCCGCTGGGCGACGAGGGCCGGGTCGGTGACCGTGCCGCCGGCCGGGTCGGTGTTGCCGGGGCCGAAGTGCAGCACCGGGGTGTGGACGTGGCCGCCCGGGGCGGGCAGCGCGAGCGTGTCCCGGAGCAGGGTCGCCCGGTAGGCGATCTCGTTGGAGAGGTAGTCGCCGCCGCCCCCGGCGCGGGCGGCGGAGCCTGCCGTCGGGCCGCCGTCACGGGCGACGGGGGCGCCCGCCCCGGCCGGGACCTCGGTGACCGCCGTGCGGTCGTGCACCGGGAAGGCGCCGGTGCCCGCGGCGGCCATCGCCGCGTACGGGAGCGTGGACGCCGTCCACTGCGGCTGCCGGCCAGGGACGGCGACCGGGACCGGGCCGGTGACGGACAGGCCGGCGTTGTCGGGGTGGCCGCCGCGCCAGGCGCCGTTGAAGCGTTCGAGGTCGAAGCGCCCGTCCCGGCCCTGGCTGACGGTGACGAAGAGGTCGACCCGGCGCGGTCCGGGCCGGAACCGGGGGCGCAGCACCCGCTCGACCGCGCCGTCGGTGAAGTCGCCCCAGCGCACCGGGAAGACGACGGTCTCGACGCGGGCCGGGCCGGCGGCGGTCTCCAGCGTGACGCCGTCCAGGGCGAGCGCCGCGGCCCCGGAGGGGTTGCTGCGGCGTACGTCGGCGTCCAGCCGGAAGGGGTCGAAGCCGGTCAGCAGGACGCGCAGGACGCCCTCCGCGGGCGGCGGGCGGAGGGCGTCCTGTCCCCGCGTGGCACCCTCCAGGCGGGCCCGCAGCGCCGCGCGGACGGCGGCGGGCAGCGGGAACGCCGGCTCCCAGCGCCGCAGTTCTGCGCCGAGGGCGAGCCGGGCCCAGTACAGCGGCCGGTCGTCGTCGTGGCTCAGGTCGCCCTCCACCGGCCCGCGGCCCTGGGCCCGGTCCACCGCGGCCCGCCACAGGGCGCGCCCGTGGCGCCGTACCGTCCGCGCCGCCGCGGCCGGGTCGCGGGCCTCCGCCAGCGCCCGGGCGAACCGCGGGGCCGCGGCGTCGAAGCCGCCGCGGCGCAGGATCTCGCGCGGCACCTCGCCCTCCAGGCGCAGTTCCTCGGCCGTGGGCGGCGGGACGTCGGCGGGCACACCGGGGTGGAGCGGCAACCGCATCGCGGGAAACCTCCGGACGGTCGGGTACGGGTCGGCCGACCGGAGCATGCCCCACCGTCCCCCCACCCCGCCAGGCCCCCCCCGCCAAGGCGGCCCGGCCCGGGGCCCGCCGCGTGGTGCCCTCGGCAACGCGGCCAGGCGGCCGGGCCCGGGGGCACAGATCCCGCTGCCGCGGCCATGCGGCACGGAGCCGTGCGGGAGGCCTGGGCCCACCGCTGACCGGGTCCCCCGGGCAGGCCCCACATCCACCGCCCCTCCGCCCCGAGAACGTGCCCCAGAGACACCGGCACCCCTCCCGGAAGCCGGGCCGCCCACCTCAACCCCCGGGCCGCCCGCTGACCGTCCCCCAGGCGGACCCACAGCCAGCGCCCCTCCACCCCGAGAAGGCCCCCAAGCGCACCCGGCACCCCTCCCGGAAGCCCGGCCCACCTCAACCCCCGGACCGCCCGCTGACCGGTCCCAGGCAGGCCCCAAGGCCGCCGCCCCGGCGCCCCTCCCGGAGGGCGGGGCGTCGCGCACGGCGTGGCGGGAGGCCGCGCCGCCGGAGCGTTCGGGCCGCGCCCACGACGGGGCACGTCACCTCATGGGCCCGGAGGGTCTCCCACGCCACCCGTCGGGGGCGTCCGTCGGGCCTAGGACGACAGGGCGCGGCCCGGTTTGCGGACGAGGAAGAAGATGCTCGGCCCGAAGCCCACGCGGGCCAGCGGGGACTGCAGGGCGCCCTCGGCGCGTACCAGTGCCGAGTGCGGGACCACCCGCTTCAGGCGTGCGCTGCGCAGGTTGGACACCGACAGCCGGCGCTCCACGCGCAGCCCCGCGGCCTCCAGTTGCTCGGCGACCGTGCGCGGGTGGTGGTTGACGAACGGGATGCTGTCGCGCTCCCGGTTCTCCGCGGAGCGGATGTCGACCGGGGACAGCGGCACCCGCCGCCGGTGGGCCGCGTAGCGGAGGCGGTTGGCGGCGTGCGCGAGGTTGGCGGTCTCGACGACGGCGGTGCCGCCCGGGCGCAGCACCCGGGTCATCTCGGTCAGGGCGGCCCGCGGGTCGGGCAGG
The DNA here is from genome assembly GCF_040630935.1 of Streptomyces sp. NPDC005722. Taxonomy (NCBI): domain Bacteria; kingdom Bacillati; phylum Actinomycetota; class Actinomycetes; order Kitasatosporales; family Streptomycetaceae; genus Streptomyces; species Streptomyces sp. NPDC005722. Next base: position 66,209 of record NZ_JBEXYN010000016.1, on the reverse strand, counting down.
TGGTGCATGACGCGGATCAGGGTGACCAGGTCCACGCTCTCGGAGTGCAGGCCCAGGCCCCCCGCGCTCATCAGCCGCATGCTCACCCCGGCGAGCCCCCTGAGGTACTCCTCCGCGTCGTTGAGCTGCTTGCGGCTGGCGTCCACCAGCGTGACCCGGTCGGCGAACTCGCGCAGCACGGGCACGAGCCGGCCGTAGCCGCCGCCGACGTCCGCCGCGTGGCCGAAGTGCCGGCCCGCGAGCAGCCGGCGCAACGCGGCCACCTCCGCGGCGTGTTCGTAGCCGCGGCCCACCCAGTAGCTGCGGTAGCTCTGCGGGTTGTCGTCGTACTGGTTGGTGCGCTGCGCCATGGCGCGCCTCCCCCTCGCGTGCTCGTCCTCCCGACATACGTCACGCGGCAGGTGCGGACTATGGTTCCCTCCGCTTCGCTCCCGGCGCTACGGCTTGCGGAGGTCCGGCGGCCCCACCGGCACTCCGGGCTCCGCCCGCGGCTCCGGCTCCTCCTGCGGCGGCGGCATCAGGGACCGCGCCAGGAGCGTGGCGCCGGCGACCGCGCCGGGCATGAGCAGGACGGATACCAGCGGCACCAGGAAGCACAGGATCAGCGGCACCCCGAACCCGAGGGTGAGCGTCATCCGGCCGCGCAGCAGGCGCATCCGCTCCCGCAGCGGCACCTGCCGGCGCTGGAAGGCCACGCCGGTGAGTTCGAGGGCGAGGAAGTAGCCGGAGACGCAGAAGCCGATCGCGGGGACGACGGTCTGACCGACGACGGGGATGAAGCCGGCGGCGAAGAGCAGGACGCCCCAGGCCGCGACCCGGACCAGCACGCGCAGGCTGTCCCGGGCGGACTGCAGCAGTTCCCGCCACAGCGGGACGTCGGGCGCGTCCGGGGCACCGCCCTCGGAGACGTCGACCCGCTCGGCGAGGGACTCGTAGAAGGGCTGGCCCACCAGGAGCGTCACCGCGGTGAAGGAGATCACCGCCAGCAGCAGGCCGCCGCCGAAGGCGACCGCGGTGAGCAGCCCGCGGAACAGGCCGCGCCACGGCGAGTCCCAGTCGTCGGCGAAGGGCGTGGCCCAGGCGGTCGCGTCGTCGGCCCAGAAGGCGAGGGCGACCAGTGCCGCCGCGTAGCCGACGAGTGTGATCAGCGCGGGCAGCAGCCCGAAGCCGAACCAGCGGCCGTGCCGGAGCACCCAGCGCTGGCCGTCCACGAAGAGCCGTATCCCGGAGGCAAGATCTCGCATGCGCGACAGGGTATGCGAACCCCCGCCCGGCCGGGACGGCTCAGACCATGACCTCGCAGTCCCGCGGGCCCGCGGGGTCGGGGTCGAAGAGGCAGACGTCGGAGCCCGTGTCGCCGCTGACGACGCCGGTCCCCGCGATGTCCTCGGCCTTCAGGAAGAGCACGTCGTCGCCGGGCCCGCCGCTGACGGTGCCGGAGTTGGCCTCGGCGTCGCCGATCAGGTCGACCAGATCGTCGCCGGTGCCGCCGGCGACCAGCCCGGTGTTCCCGCCGTCGACCTCGATCATGTCGGCCCCGTCGCCGCCGTCGACCGTGCCCGCGTTGCCGCCGTGGACGGTGATCACGTCGACGCCGCCGCCCCCGGCGACCACCACGCCGGCGGGGACGCCGTACGCGCAGTCGATCTCGTCGAAGCCCTCGGTGCCGGCGACGACGCCGCCGGTGACCGGCCGGCCGTTCACCGTGCAGACGGCGGGCGCGGGCGGTTCGCCGGCCCGCGCGGACCCGGTCAGCAGCACGGACGCGCCGGCCAGGGCGAGTGCCGCGCCGACCAGGACCGGACGGGTGCGCGTACGTGCCGTCATCGCTGCTCCTCGGGTGGACGCCCGGGGTGGGCGCGTTCGGCACGAGCGTCACGGCACGGCACGTGGCCCGCAATCGGGCGGGGTCCGCCCGGGGGACCCTGCCGGCGCGGGTCTCTGACGAACCGTCACCACACGACCGCGCCGCCGTACGCCCGCCCGGCGGTCCGGCACCGGTCCGTCCCGCGGCGACGCACGACGCGAAGGGCGACGGCCCCGCACCCCGGGGAGGGTGTCAGGGACCTCCCCGGGGTGGTGGGTCAGCCGTCCACGGCCACCGGCACCGTGAGACGGCGGTCGGCGACGCTGCGCGCGACCTCGGCTGTGTACGTACCCGCAAGAAGGCGCCAGTCACCCTCCGAGGGGTCCCAGATCTGCGCGGCGCGGCGGGTGAGCGCGACGCGGGCCTGCGTCGCGGCGCCCGCGGGGAGTTCGACGGCGAGGAATCCGGCCAGGACGCGGGCCGGACGGCCGACCGCCGGGTCCTCGTCCGCGGGCGGCGCCAGGTAGACCTGGACGACCTCGCGCCCGGGCCGGTCGCCGGTGTTGCGCAGCCGTACGGTGAGCGTGCCGAGGAGGTCCGGCCCGCCGTCCGCGGCCGGGCCCTGCGCGGGCGTGAAGGAGGCGTCCTCGTAGGCCCAGTCGGTGTAGCCGAGCCCGTGGCCGAAGGGGTACGCGGGTGCCGTCCCGGCCCGTTCCCAGGCGCGGTAGCCGACGAAGACGCCCTCGTCGTAGCGGAGCACCCCGTCCCGGGGGACGACCTCCACGACCGGGGCGTCGGCCAGCCGGGCCGGCCAGGTGGTGGGCAGCCTGCCGCCGGGCTCGGCCGCGCCGAGGAGCACGTCGGCGAGTGCCGCGCCGGCCTCCTGTCCGGGGAACCAGCCGATCAGCACCGCGGCGACCTCCTCGCGCCACGGCATCTCCACCGGCGAGCCGGCGTTCACCACGACCACCGTCCGCGGGTTCACCGCGGCCACGGCGTGGACGAGTTCGTCCTGCCGGCCCGGCAGTCGCAGGTCGGCGCGGTCGAAGCCCTCGCTCTCGACCCGCTCGGTGGTCGCGACGACGACCACCGCCACCTCCGCGTCCCGCGCCGCGGCGACCGCCTCCGCGATCGACTCGTCCCCGTCCCGCCGCGGTTCGCCGTGGACGAGCGAGAAGACGACCGCGCGGACCGGTCCCCGGCCGTCCTTCGGGACGACGTGCGTCAGCGAGACCGCGACGGGCACCCCCGCGGTCAGTTCGACCCGGCCGCGCTCGACGGGCGCGCCGAACATCCCCTCGAAGGGACCGGACTCGGGGCCGGCGACCTGGGTGCCGTCGAAGACCTCCGCGCCGTCCACGACGAGCCGGAAGCCGCCCAGTCCGCGGGTGCCGAAGTGGTGGGCGCCGCTCTCGCGCGGGGTGAAGGTGCCGGTCACCTCCACGGAGTGCAGGGCGTCGTGGGTCACGCCGTCGGGCAGGTCGCCGCCCATCCACTGCACGTGGCCACCCGGCAGGGTGCAGCCGCCGATGACCTCGCCCGCGACGTCCCGGCAGACCGCGCGCAGTGCGAACCCGGTCCCGGCGGGCGCGAGTTCCCCGTTGGGGTCGGCGCCCACGGCGAAGGTCAGGGCGGTGGCCTCCGGCAGCGCCGCCCGCAGGCCGTCCAGGGGCGAGACGACCCGGCTGGGGAAGACCTGCGCGGATCCGCCGCCCAGCACCCTGGCGTCGCGCGCGGCGGCGCCGATGAGCGCGATGCGGCGCACGGCGGTGGGATCCACGGGGAGGACGGGCCGCTCGCCGCGCGGTTCGTTGCGTACCAGGACGAAGGAGCGGCGGGCGATCTCGCGGGCCAGCGCGGGTCCGTCGACCGGGGCGGGGATCCGCCCGGCGGGCACCGCCGCGGGGGTGTCCGCCAGCAGGCCCACCCGGCCGGCCAGCCGCAGCACGTTGCGCACCGCGGTGTCCACGGCGGACTCCTCGACGCGGCCCTCGCGCACGGCGCGGGCCAGCGCCTCCCCGTAGACGGTGCGCGGTCCGGGCATCGCCACGTCGAGGCCGCCGGCGAGGGCGGCGGCGGTGTCCCGGGCGGCCGCCCAGTCGGAGACGACGAAGCCGTCGAAGCCCCACTCCTGGCGCAGCACCTCGTTCTGCAGGTGGTGGTGCTCGGTCATGGTGGTGCCGTTGACGGAGTTGTAGGCGGCCATGACGCCCCAGGGGCGGGCGTTCCTGACGATGGCCTCGAAGGGTGCGAGGTAGAGCTCGCGCAGCGCGCGCTCGCCGATCACGTTGTCGACGGTGAAGCGCTCGGTCTCAGCGTCGTTGGCGACGAAGTGCTTGACGGTGGTGCCGACCCCGCCGTCCTGGACGCCCGCGACGTAGCCGGTGCCGATCTCACCGGTGAGGTACGGGTCCTCGGAGTACGCCTCGAAGTGCCGCCCGCCCAGCGGCGAGCGGTGCAGGTTGACGGTCGGCGCGAGCAGGACGTGCACGCCCTTGCGGCGGGCCTCCTGGGCGAGCAGCCGCCCGGTGCGGCGGGCGAGGGCGGGGTCCCAGGTGGCGGCGAGCGCCGTGGGGCTGGGCAGCGCGACGGAGGGGTCGTCGGCGGTCCAGCGCACGCCGCGCACCCCGATGGGCCCGTCCGACATGACGAGCGGGCCCAGTCCGATCTCGGGCAGCGCGGGCAGCGACCACATGTCCTGCCCGGCCAGCAGCCGCGCCTTCGCGTCGAGGTCGAGCTTGCCCAGCGCGCGTTCGACCGCGTCGTCGAGCGGGGTTCCGGAGGTGTCGGTCATGGGGCGGACTCCTTCGTGAGGACGTGACAACCCGTCGCCCGCCCGTGCCTGACGGGCCGTCGCCATCCTCCGGCCCGCACCCTGTTGATCGGTAGGCGTCGTCACCTCTTCGTTACATTCCGGCGGCCCGCGCGGCACGCCCCAGGTCGTGTCGTCAAACGCCCCCCTGCTCAGCGACGCTCCCCCAGCTGCGCTGGGAGGTGCCCCCACGCTGCGTTGTCGAATCGTCCGAGTAGCCCACTACGAGGACGACTCTCCGCCTTGCGATGCACCGCACCTGGGGGCACCTCCCGGCGCAAGCCGGGGGAGCCGCGGGACCCGCCCTCCGGGCGGTGGGGGCACCTCCCAGCGCCAGCTGGGGGAGCTCATTTGACGACCCGACCTAGCCGGGAGCGGTCCGTCGGGCCCGGATCGGCCGGCCCGGGCCGGCGGTGGTGACGCCGCCGGCCGCACCGGCCACCCCCGGTGCCGTCGCCGGCGCGGGGACCGGCCCCCTGGTCGGGCGTCAGGCGCGGCGGCGGCGCAGGGACGGGTCGAGCAGGGCCGGCGGGGTGTCGAACTTCTCGTGCGGGGCGAGGTCGAGGCCGGGGGCGACGATCGCGTCGATCGCGTCGAGCAGGTCGTCGCCGAGCACGGTGTCCGCAGCGGCGAGGTGGGCCCGCAGGTGGTCCGGGGTGCGGGGGCCGATGATCGCGGCGGTGACGGCGGGGTGCGCCGTCACGAAGCCGAGGGCGAGCTGGACCATGGTCAGGCCGGCGTCCTCGGCGAGCGCGGCGAGCCGCTCCACGGCGTCGAGCCGGGCCCGGTTGGCCGGGAGCGCGGTGTCGAAGCGCTCCGGCATGAAGGACGAGCGGCTGGTGGTGACCGCGCGGCCCTCGCGGATCGCCCCGGACAGCCAGCCCGAGGCCAGCGGGCTCCACGCCAGCACGCCGAGGCCGTACTCCTCGGCCACCGGCAGCACATGGGTCTCCGCACCGCGCTGGAGGACGGAGTAGCCGGGCTGTTCGGTGACGTAGCGGCCCAGGTGGTGTTCGCGGGCGGCCCACTGGGCCTGCACGATGCGGTACGCGGGGAAGGTCGAGGAGCCGAAGTAGCGGATCTTGCCCGCGCGTTGCAGGTCGGTCAGGGCCGACAGGGTCTCCTCGTCGCCGGTGGCCGGGTCCCACCGGTGGATCTGGTAGAGGTCGACGTGGTCGACGCCGAGCCGGCGCAGGCTGTCCTCCAGGGCCCTGACGAGCCAGCGGCGGGAACCGCCGCGGTGGTTGCGCTCCTCGCCCATCGGCATGGCCGCCTTCGTGGCCAGCACGATGTCGTCGCGGCGGCCGGCGAGTGCCTTGCCGACCATCTCCTCCGACTCGCCTGCGCTGTACATGTCGGCGGTGTCGATGACGTTGATCCCCGCCTCGACGGCGGCGTCGACGAGGGCGGTGGCCTCGTCCTGTGTGGTGCGCCCGATGCTGCCGAAGTTCATCGCGCCGAGCGCGAGGGAACTGACCTGCACACCGGTGCGGCCCAAGGTGCGGTACTGCATGAGCGTGTTCTCCCTTGCGGGTGGGTGGCGTCGTGCGGCGCAAGCGCGCACGGATTGGTCCCGGGGCGAGCGCCCTGGCATCATGAGGAAACGGAACCTCGTTCCATTAAAGATACGGAACGCGGTTCCGTTTTGGCAAGCACGGTTCGTGGGAGGAGCGGCACGGTGGTCGAGAGGTCCCCGCGGGCGGACGCCCGGCGCAATCAGGAGAGCCTGCTCGAGGCGGCCGCCGCGGCCTTCGTCGCGTCGGGCGTGGAGGCCCCCGTACGCGACATCGCCGCCCGGGCCGGTGTCGGGACGGGCACCATCTACCGCCACTTCCCGACCCGCGCGGACCTGATCGTCGCCGTCTACCGGCACCAGGTCGACGCCTGCGCCGAGGCCGCACCCGCGCTGCTGGCCGGCGGCGTGAGCCCGTACACCGCGCTGGCCCGGTGGATCGACCTCTTCGTCGACTTCCTGGTGACCAAGCACGGGCTCGCCGCCGTGCTGCGGTCCGACAATGCCGGCTTCGAGGCGCTGCACGCCTACTTCCTCGACCGCCTCCTGCCCGTGTGCTCCGGACTGCTCGACGCGGCCGCCGCCTCCGGCGAGATCCGCTCCGACGTGGAGGCGTACGCGCTCATGCGGGGCGTCGGGAACCTCTGCATCGGCGCGGAGGCCGATCCGCGCTACGACGCGCGCCGCCTGGCCGGGCTCCTCGTCGCCGGTCTGCGCCGGGGCGACTGACCCGTCGTCAGGCCAGGCCGGCCCGGTACACCACCAGGGCGATCTGGACGCGGTTGTTCAGGCCGAGCTTGGTGAGGATGTGGGACACGTGCGCCTTCACGGTGGCGACGCTCATGTACAGCGCCGCCGAGATCTCGGCGTTGGTCCTGCCCTGCGCCACCGCGAGCGCGACCTCCCGCTCCCGCTGCCCCAGGAGGCCGAGCAACCGCTCCGCCTCCCCCCGGTCGGCGGTGCCCGCGCCGCCGGCCTCGTCGCCGGGGGCCATGACGGCCCCGATGAGCTGCTTGACGGCGGCCGGGGAGAGGACCGGTTCGCCCGCCACGACGTTCCGCACCGCGGCGACGATCTGGGCGGGCGGCGTGTGCTTGAGGACGTAGCCCGCCGCGCCCGCCCGCAACGCCTCCAGGACGTAGCCGTCCGTCGTGAACGTCGTCAGGATCAGCACCTCGGGCGGCCGGGGCCTGCGCCGCAGTTCGGCGGTGGCGCTCAGACCGTCCATCCGCGGCATCCGGATGTCCATCAGGACGAGGTCGGGCCGGTGCGCGTCGACCAGCGGCAGGACCTCCGTGCCGTCCGCGGCCTCGGCGACCACCTCGATGTCCTGCGCGCCGGACAGCATCATGCGCAGGCCCGAGCGCACCAGCGGGTCGTCGTCCACGATCAGGACGCGGGTCACCTGGTCCACGGCAGCCGGACCTCGAGCGCGAAGCCGGTGGCGGTGAGGGTGCGCCGCACGGTGCCGCCCGCCAGGGCCGCCCTCTCCTCCATCCCGACGAGGCCCTGACCGGCGCCCGCGGGGTGCGCGGCGCGGTCCGGCCGTACCGGGTTGCGGGCCGTGATGGTCAGCCCCTGCCGGGCCCCGCCGGTCAGCGACAGCCGCAGCGGGCCGTCCGGGGCGTGCTTGCGGTGGTTGGTGAGCGCTTCCTGCAGGATGCGGTACGCGGCTCGGCTCGTGGCCGGGTCCATGGTCGTCAGGTCCTCCGTGTCCTGGTGCAGCTCGACGGTGGCGCCGGCCGCGCGCGACTCCTCGACCAGCAGCTCCAGGTCGGCCACCGCGGGCTGCGGCGGCTCGGCGTGCGCGCTGACCGTGGGGGTGCGCAGGACGCGCAGCACGTCCTGCAGGTCCTCCAGAGCCTGGCCCGCGCTCTGCCGGATCACCCCGGCCGCCTCGGCGACCTGGGCCGGCGACGCGGTGGGGTGGAACTCCAGCGCGCCCGCGTGCACGCTGAGCAGCGTGAGCCGGTGGGCCAGCACGTCGTGCATCTCCCGGGCGATCTCCTCCCGGGCGTGCTGCCGGGCCTGCTCGGCCCGCAGGTCCGCCTCCCGCTCCGCCCGCGCGGCCCGCTCCCGCACCCCGGCCACGTACAGGCCCCAGCCGACGGCGCCGCCCACGCACGCCACCGCGGACACCGCCGCGGCGGCGGTCAGCGGCCCGGCGTACGAGGCGAGCACGGACTGCGCGAGCACGGGCAGCAACGCCACCGCGGTGACCAGGAGCGTCGTCCGCGGGGGACGGGTGGCGGCCACGGTGAACAGCGCCACCAGCAGCGGGACGACCACCGGGCAGACCACCGTCAGCGCCACGAGGGCCAGGGCCAGCGCGACCGGGTGACGCCGGCGCCAGAACAGGGCCACGCACGCCAGCAGCGGGACCAGCGCCGCCTGGAGCGGCCAGACGGGCGGCAGTAGAGAGGTGAGGAAGGCGCCGCTGGACAACTGCGGGTACACGTGCTGCCCCGACTGCTGCACCCGCATGACGAGCACCGTCAGCCCGGCGGCCGCGACCACCACGCCCGCGTCCATGAGCCGCGGATGCCCGTGCAGGGCCCGTCTCACATCGATCACGCACGCAACCGTAAGCGCCGTCCCGGCCCGCATCAAAACATATCGGGCGTCCCCGGCGGACTTCTATACCAAAGTATAGGGACGCCCAACCGCGCATCGCTCCTTCGGACGGGAAAGGCCGCCGCCTGCGGCCGAATTCCCGGGTCCCCGCGGTCCGTGCTTTTGCGGCCACGACCCTCGGGAAATTCACCGGCCATTTCGGCCTGCCCCGAATTCCGGCGCCCGGCGGCCTTCGCCCTACCTCGGGCGTGATCGGGAGCGTCGGGAGTCACCGCTCCGGCACGGCCTTCGTGTGCGGAAATGTCGCCCTCGCCTTCGACGGCGGGTTCACGCCGGAACACCTGGAAAGAGTCGCGGAAAGAAGGTCCACGCCACGTTCCTCGTCCCGGGGAAAGGCCACGCGGACACATATCCGCCGACGCCGCGGCGCACGGCGCTAGAAGGCCGTGAAACAAGCAACCGCACCAGGTCGCCGACGATGAACTCTCGCCGGTCGTGCACGGGCCGGACCGGCACGGTCCACCGGCCGTGGGGCCCGGTGCCCGCACCTGTTCCGCGATCTGGTTCGATGCCGGTGGAACGCGGCAGCCGGGCGGGGCGTGATCACCGCCGCCGGGTCAGGCATCGGCGGGGAAGTCCGTGGACGCCGTCACGTCGGCCCACGCGGCGAGGTCGCCGGCGAGTTGCCGTTGCCCCTGCTCGACCAGGCGCAGGGCGTCGCTGCCGAGCACGAGGTGGAGCGGCGGCTCGTCGGCCTCCAGGACCCGGAGCACGGCGCGCGCCGCGCGGACCGGGTCGCCGGTCTGGTTGCCGCTCTTGGCCTGGCGCGCGGTGCGGATCGGTTCGAAGAGGGCGTCGTAGTCGGGGACGGTGCGCGGGGCGCGCACCATCGAGCGGCCGGCCCAGTCGGTACGGAACGAGCCGAGGGCCAGGGAGGTGACGCGGATGCCGAAGCCCGCGACCTCCTGCGCCAGGGACGCGGCGATCCCCTCCATCGCGAACTTGCTGGCCCCGTAGAACGCGACGCCGGGCAGGGCGGTCAGGCCCGCCATGGACGACACCGAGAAGACGTGGCCGCCGCGGCGCCGGCGCATGTGCGGCAGGACGGCCTTGATGACCGCGACACTGCCGAAGACGTTGACGTCGAACTGGCGCCGCAGGTCGCCCATCGTGGACTCCTCGACGGTCCCCTCCAGGCCGTAGCCGGCATTGCTGATCAGCACCTCGACCGGGCCGACGGTCCGCTCGACCTCGTCGACCACCGCGACGACGGCGTCCTCGTCGGTGACGTCCAGAACCCTGCCGACGGCCCGGCCGGGCGCGAGCGCCTCGAACTCCGCCGCCTGCTCGGCCTTTCGGACGGTACCGATCACCCGGTGCCCCGCCGCCAGGGCCTCCTCGGCGAAGGCGCGGCCCAGGCCACTGCCCACGGCGGTGATGAAGAACGTCCGGTGCACAGCACGACTCCTCGGCGACGGCGGATGGGTGCGGACGCGCCCGGCCCGGTGCCGGCCCGCGCCGGAGCCTCGTACGCCGGTGTCCGCGCCCTGATCATCCGCCGGGAACCGGCACCGGTGCCACGACCGGCTCCCTCCCTGCTGGAAGGCGGAACCTCCCAGCGCGAGGTCACCGCCTGCGGCGGGTGCGGGCGGCGACCACGACCGCGGCGAGGCCGGTGACCGCGATGAAGCCCATCGCGACGAGGAAGACCGGCGACGTGGGCGTGGCGGCGCGGCTCCCGGCGACGACGTAGGCCCCCGTGTTGGGCACGCTGCCCAGCGCCGTGGCCAGCAGGAAGGGCGCCAGCCGCATCCGCGAGACCGCCGCGCTGTAGTTGGCCGCCGCGAAGGGCACGCCGGGGAACAGACGCATCGCCAGCATCGTGCGGAAGCCGTGCTCACTGAGCTGGCGGTCCGCGGCGAGCAGTACCCGCCCGCGCAGCAACGGGCGCAACGCGTCCCGCCCGAGGAGGCGGCCCAGGACGAAGGCGAGGCCGGCGCCGAGCACCGTTCCCGCGAGGGCCGCGGGCAGTCCGGCCTGGGCGCCGAAGAGCGCCCCGGCACCGACGTTGAGCAGCGGGCGCGGCACGAAGGCGAGGGCGCACAGCCCGTAGCCCGCGGCGAAGAGCACCACCGCCGCGACACCGGTGAGTTGGACGGGCCAGCCGTGCGCGAGCAGCCGCTGGGGCTCCCACACCAGCACCGAGGCGGCGGCCCCGGACAGCAGGACGACCAGCAGCGCCAGCCGGGCCCACGACGCCGCTCGCGGGCGCGGACGGGAGAGGGCGGTGACCTCGGACATCCCGCGAGCCTAGCGGAGGACGATGTCGCTCCGGTGCCGCCGCGTACCGTAGGGCCATGGCCCCTCCCGCCCAGGCCGTGCCGGCCAGCGCCCTCGCGGACCTCGTCCTGCCGCGGCTGACCACGGCGTACGGCGGCGCCGCGGACCCGGTGCGGGCCGCCTCGGCCGCCGCGTACATGCGGGACGCGTTCCCGTTCCTCGGCATCGCGACGCCCGCCCGGCGCACCCTCTCCCGCGCCGTGCTCGCGGGCACGCCGCGGCCGGACGAGGCCGACTGCACGGCCGTCGCCCTGCGTTGCTGGGCGCTCCCCGAACGGGAGTACCGCTACTTCGCCGTGGACTACCTGCGCCGCCACGTGGGGCGCTGCTCCACGGACTTCCTCGCCACGGCCCGGCACCTCGTCACGACCGAGCCCTGGTGGGACACCGTCGACCTGCTCGCCGCACACGTCGTCGGACGGCTCGTCGCCGCCGACCCCGCCCTGGTGGGCACGATGGACGAGTGGATCGAGGACGAGGACCTCTGGCTCGCCCGCACCGCGCTGCTCCACCAGTTGACGTACAAGGCGGACACCGACCCCCGGCGGCTGTTCCGTTACTGCCTGCGGCAGGCGGGCCACCGGGACTTCTTCATCCGCAAGGCCGTCGGCTGGGCACTGCGCGAGTACGCCCGCACCGACCCCGGCGCCGTGCGCGCTTTCCTCGCGCAGGAGGGGGAGCGGCTGTCGCCGCTGTCGGTACGGGAGGCGGGCAAGCACCTGTGAGCGGGAACGACGGGCGGATCCGCGTGCGCAGGTTCGAATCCTGCCGGGGGCACCTCGCACGAGGCGCCAAAAGACCCCGCCACCAGCCACAACGCTGGATGCGGGTCTTCCCGTATGCGCAGGCGCGTGCCCGCCGAAAGTGGCCGTAGGACGGGGTCTGTGGACAGTACGTGGACTGGATCTTGAGGCATCCGCCCAGGTGGCCGGGGCCTTTCGAAGGCGCGCTGCCACGAGCTCACGTCATCTCCCTGGTCGCCGCGGAGACGCGGCCTTGCTGATGCTTGGATCATCCGCATGACGGACTGGTCGCGACTCCACCACGCTTACGGCACCGCAGAAGACATCCCGGGCCTACTCGCCACCGTGAGCCCGGACCCGCAGCACGCTGGCTGGGACGATGTTTGGTCCCGGCTGTGCCATCAGGGCACCGTCTACTCGGCCAGCTATGCAGCACTGCCGACTCTGACCCGGCTCGCGCGCGAGTGGTCGGCCGCCGACCGACGGATGCCGCTCATCCTGGCCGGCGCCATCGTGGCCAGCACAGATCAGCCGTACGGCGACGAAGATCCGCGAGCAACCCACGCCTCGGAGATATCCGAGCTCGTGGAACTAACGGAAGAAGCCCTTCAAGACCCCGGACTCGCCCACACCCCTTCGGAATACGTCTACCTGCTGTCGGCCCTCCTCAGCTTCGAGGGTGTCGAAGTCTGGAGCGAACAACTCGACGGGTTGAACGATGAGGAGTACGAAGTTCCCTGCCCCGCCTGCGAAGCCGAGAACTTCATCGTGTTCGGGGAGCACGGCTACTTCTCGACCACGGACAGCATGTACATGAATCAGACCGCGGCAAAGAGGCTGCCGCTACAGCCACAGGCCCCCTCAGCCCTGGAGGGGCTGGCGCAAAGGCTGCACGCCCGCGCCATCGCAGACGGCCATCCCGACGTCGCCCACAAGCTGACCTTCATCTTCGGCACCGCGCAGTGCGCCGACTGTGATGCGGTCTTCAGCGTCGACGAAGCCATCGTTACCCATTGGGGGTGACGACTGCGCAGTTGGGACACTTCCGGAAACGATGAGACCCCTGGCATGAAGCCAGGGGTCTCAGTCTCGGAGAGGCTGTTCACTCGTACTCGCGCAGTAGGTCTTCAACACGGCGGTTCGCAACCTCCTGCCGCCCATCGATGCACTTCGCGTACCGACTGAGCAGCACTACCACGCTGTTACCCGCCCGTTCGGCGACCTCGGTCGCGTCCACGCCGGCGTTCAAGCATGTCGACAGTGCCGAGTGCCGCAGATCGTACGGGCGGCGCGCGAGGGGCGATAGAGCCACCGTGCTGAGAGGAAACCCGCTCTGGCTGGGGCGGTCGGCTCCACGGCTTTACGCAGCCACCATGGGGCGAGCCTCGAAGATCGGGGCCCACATCGGGCTATTGCGGGCAGGCCCACAGACTGCCCGAGTCGCCGCAAGCTTACGGGCCCCGATCTCTCGCCCCATGGCAGCCCCAGCCCAAAGCCCCTCCGCGCCGGCCAAGCTGTGCGTGCGGGCTGACAGTCGGCCGTCAAAGCCATTCGGTCATTGCCGGCGGCCCAGCAGATCCGCACTAGCAAGCGTGCGCCCCAAACGGGCCGGTCCGGCCAGCGGGACCCTAGTCCGAGCCGTCCAGCCGAGACAGCGGCTCGTGCAATGCCTCTCGAAGTCGGGCCGTAGTGTCGATGCTCAGGCCCATCCGTGCGTGCTCTACCTCCCGCGCAAATACTGCGATCCGATCGAGGTCTCGCAACTGCCGCCGCAACTCGTCTGCAAGTGATTGTTCGAGGTTGTTCCCGTCGTCGTCACTTTCGTACATCAGCTGATCAATGGCTTCGACGGCTCGGCCGCTCACCCAGATCGCGAAGTCCGCGCAGCCGTGCATATAGGCCTCGGCGGCGTGGAGCACGGCAGCGGCGGCGGAGTCGTCAGCATCGTCGGGGCCGTCCTGCCCCTCGTTGTGACAGAAGTCGCTGAGGTAGAAAGAGCCGAGCCCGCGCTTGACCTCCACAAATGCCGTCGAATCACCGAGGGCGGCTTCCCATAGAGCGTTGAGCAGTGGCCGAAGACTCAAGGTGAACCCGAACTGGTCCTCGCTCGGCAGCCGCTCGTGCGTCCGCATGAGGCGTTCCGCGACTGCTACTGCGAACAGAACGCGCTCACCGTCTGAGACGGCAGTCAATCTCTCGGACACCCTTGCGTCCAGGTCCTTCCACGCCTCTTGTGTCACGGCCGCGCTCTTTCGTCTGGTGGTCACTCGATCGGCCCAGACTGTACCTTCGCGTGCCCGACTGGTCAGCCCCGATCTATGGGCAGCCGTGCCACAGACGTGACAGACGCAGCAGCAAGGAACGGCGAACCACGGGAAACCATGGTCGAAAGAAGCTGTGCCGCAGGTGGCAACTTCCGCAGCTCAGAGAGAGTGCGCAGCCTCAGTCTTCCAAACTGGTGCCCCAAGGCCCTCGCGCCAGAGCCGCTCATCATGATGGCGCGAAGCCTCCTACTGGCCCCCAGCCGCTCCGGCGCATCGCGCGGTCTGCGCGATGGATCATTCATCGTCATCCGAAGAGGAGCCCCGTCGTACGGAGATCACCAAGCTCACAATCAGCGTCAGGACGATCAGGACCGCGACAAGGCCCCAGATTCCGGATGCCCAGCCGCTGTCGTCGTTCTTGAGAGGCGCCAAGCCGCCGGGACCAGTGGCCAGGACGCCGAACCCCGTGTCCCCCAGTTTCATGAGGGGAGCGTATTGATGCCGGCGATCCGACGCTAGAGACGTAGGAACGGCAACAAGGTGAGGGTCAGACAGTGGTCGTGCCACATCCGTGCCAGAACGGACTGGAAGCCACGGGGAATCGCGGCACGCAGGGGGAGGCGCCGACCACTACGTCCAAGGCCGGGAATCTGCAGGTCACGCCGCAGACCGCCCCACCTCGCTCCTAAAGTGGTGGTCGATTTCGGAGCTGGGCATCGACTATCCCTTGGAGCTCTGCGAATCGCTTGTCCTGCCTACCTCCCCCAGCCAGATCACTGAGCGCGTACGCCGTGGAACGCAGGGGAGCAACATCCCGCACGCCGTCGGTGCCTCCGACGGTGCCTCGCCAACCGAGGCGCTGTTGGCGATGTTCGAGGTTCGAGCCACGTCGAAGGCACCCGTAGTCAGCCGAGTACAGGCCGCTCCACAGGACGTCTCCGAGTCGTACGTCCTCGCCCGCGTCAGCGGGGCATGAGGCAGCGGGACGTCCCGCGGCCAGGGCACCCGGACATCCCGGAGGGGGCCGTCCGGCGCCGGGGCCGACCGGTCGGCGTCCACGCCGGCGCGCTCGGCGAGCACCGGTGCCGTCGCCGTGAATCCCTCGCCCAGCGCCCGCATGACGTCGCGCCGGGTGCGGAGGTGCCGGGCGAGCAGGGCGCCGACGAACCGGCCGAGGGCCGCCGGGTCGATCCGCGCCTCGTCGTCCTCCGTGGGGCCGATGCCCCGTCAGCCGGGTTCCGGAGGGTCTGGTCACCGAGGAGGTAGTGCCGGCGCACGGGGCCCAGGCGCAGCCCGGCGGAAAATCGTTCGACCGACGGCCGGGGTGTGCCCGATGATCGGCGGCATGTTCCGGTACGCCCTCAGCGCAGATACGTCCGCAGTCGCGGACGCGCTGCAGGCTGCCCCGGCACAGGCTTTCTCGGCCAACGCGTTCGGCGGCGCCCGAATCTGACCCTTCCCGGACAGTCCGGCGGACCCCGCAGGGGGAGGGTCGGCGCGGTCCAGGGGTCCCGCACGCGAGGCGATGAATCGACTTACCGAGGAAGCAACCATGCCCAAGCAGGCGTACGTGCGCACCAAACCGCACCTCAACATCGGCACGATGGGTCACGTCGACCACGGCAAGACCACGTTGACCGCCGCCATCACCAAGGTGCTCAGCGCCCGCGGCTCCGCCGCGTTCGTGCCGTTCGACCGGATCGACAAGGCCCCGGAGGAGGCCGCGCGGGGGATCACCATCACCATCGCGCACGTCGAGTACGAGACGGACACCCGGCACTACGCGCACGTCGACATGCCCGGTCACGCCGATTACGTGAAGAACATGATCACCGGCGCGGCCCAGCTCGACGGCGCGATCCTCGTCGTCTCGGCCCTCGACGGCGTCATGCCGCAGACCGCCGAGCACGTGCTGCTCGCCCGTCAGGTCGGCGTCGAGCACATCGTGGTCGCGCTCAACAAGGCCGACGCCGGCGACCCCGAACTCACCGACCTGGTCGAGCTGGAGGTGCGCGAGCTGCTGTCCGCCCAGGGCTACCCAGGCGACACGTTGCCCGTCGTCAGGGTGTCGGGCCTGCGGGCGCTGGAGGGCGACCCGCGGTGGACGGCGGCCGTCGAGGCGCTGCTCGACGCGGTCGACACGCATGTGCCGATGCCGCACCGCTACACCGACGCGCCCTTCCTGCTGCCGGTGGAGAACGTGCTGACCATCACCGGGCGCGGCACGGTCGTCACCGGCGCGGTGGAGCGGGGCACCGTCCGCGTCGGCGACCGCGTGGACGTGCTCGGCGCGGACACGGCGAGCGTGGTGACCGGCCTGGAGACCTTCGGCAAGCCCATGGAGGAGGCCCAGGCCGGCGACAACGTGGCCCTGTTGCTGCGCGGAGTGGCCCGGGACGTCGTCCGCCGGGGCCACGTGGTGGCCGCGCCGGGCAGCGTCACGCCGAGCCGCCGCTTCCGGGCCCGGGTCTTCCTGCTGCCGGCCGCCGAGGGCGGGCGGCGCACGGGCATCGCCAGCGGGTACCGGCCGCAGTTCTACGTCCGCACCGCCGACGTCGTCGGCGACGTGGACCTGGGCGAGGCGGGGGCGGCCCTTCCGGGGGCGACCGTCGACATGTCCGTGGAACTGGGCCGGGCGGTGCCGCTGGAGCCGGGGCTCGGCTTCGCGATCCGCGAGGGCGGCCGCACGGTCGGCGCGGGCACGGTGACGGCGCTCGACGAGTGAGCGGCGCGGACTGAGCCGGGCCGCCGAGCGCGGGGGTCCGGGGGTTACGTCCCCGGGCCCCCGCGCGTGCTGGGAGAATCGCAGCGTGGAGGACGACGGACGCATACCCGTGAGCCAGGACGTGGACTTCGGCGCGGCCAGACTGCTGCCCGACGTGGACCGGCCCGCGGGCTGGCTGCTCACCGTCGACGGGGCACCGCAGTCGTACGTGGACCTCGACGACCCCACCCACCTGGAGTTCGAGTACACCCGGCGGCTCGCCCACGTGCTGGACGAGGCCGCGCCCGAGGGTGCGCCGCTGGACGTCGTGCACCTGGGCGGCGGGGCCCTGACGCTGCCCCGCTACACCGCCGCGACCCGGCCCGGCTCGCGGCAGCGCGTCGTGGAGGCCGACCGGGCGCTCGCCGGGCTCGTCGCCACCCGGCTCCCGCTGGGTCGCGGCGGCGACGGTGTGGCGATCGCCACGGACGACGCCCGGGCCTGGCTGGAGGGCGCCCCGGACGGCTCGGCGGACGTCGTCGTGGCGGACGTGTTCGGCGGTTCGCGGGTGCCGGCGCACCTGACCTCGTACGAGTTCGTCACCGAGGCCGCCCGGGTGCTGCGCCCCGGCGGGCTGTACCTGGCGAACCTCGCGGACTCGGCGCCCTTCGACTTCCTGCGGCCGCAGATCGCGGGCCTGCGCGAGCTGTTCGGTGAGGTGTGCCTGATCGCCGAGCCCGGGGTGCTGCGGGGCCGCCGCTTCGGCAACGCCGTGCTGGCCGCGAGCCGCACCCTGCTGCCCGTGGACCGGATCGCCCGGCGCGCCGCCTCCGACGTGTTCCCGGCAAGAGTGGTGGAGGGCGACGCGCTGGAGCTGTTCGGACGGGGTGCGCGGCCGGTCTACGACAAGGACGCGGTGCCCTCGCCGATCCCGCCCGACGGCTCCTTCGGCGTCGGCTGACCGCCCCGGGCGACCGTCCGCCCACCGTCGGGCTCGTCCACCCGGCGCAGCCGCCGTACCTCGGGCACGGTGAGCACGGCGCCGGTGAGCAGCACCGTCAGCGCCGCGCAGCCCCACAGCGCCCCGTACAGGCCGAAGGCGTCCGCGGCGGGGCCGGCCAGGGCGGTGCCGATCGGCATCATCGAGACCGAGCCGAACCAGTCGTAGGCCGCGACGCGGGAGAGCTTGTCCTCGGGGATCTCCTGGTGCAGCGCCATCATCCAGGTCACGCCGAAGACCTCGATCGACATGCCCGCCACCAGCATCGCGCAGGCCAGCAGCGGCACCGGGACCGCCAGCGCCAGCGCGGCGGCGGGCAGCGAGAACGGGAAGACGCAGAGCACCCCGGCGAGCAGGATGCGGCGCGGCCGCCAGCGGAGCATCAGCAGCCCGCCCAGCAGGTTCCCGGCGCCGAACGCGGCCAGGGCGGCGCCCCACGGCCCGGCGCCGCCGAGGTGCTCGCGGGCGACGAGCGGGCCGTACACCGCGTCGGCGGCGGTGATCACGGCGTTGACGACGGAGAACTGCACCACGATGCCCCACAGCCAGCGCCGCGAGGCGAACTCCCGCCAGCCCTCGCGCAGATCGCCCAGCAGACCGCCGCCGCTCCGTTCCGCGCGGTCGCGTAGCGCGGCTGGGGGGACCCGCAGCAGTGCGCGCAGTCCCGCGGCGACCGCGAAGCACGCCGCGTCCACCGCCAGCACCCAGCCCGGCCCCGCGAGGGCCACCAGCGCCCCGGCGAGGGCGGCACCGCCCACGTTGGCCCCGTTGACGCCGAGCCGGAACACCGCGAAGGCGCGGCTCGCGTGGGCGGAGTCGACGGTCGACAGCAGCATGCCCTCGTTGGCGGGGGCGAAGAAGGCCTGGCCGGTGCCGCCCAGCGCGGAGAGCACCGCCATGTGCCAGATCTCGGCCCGGCCGGTCAGCACCAGGACGGCGAACGCGCCCTGCGAGACGGTGTTGAGGCAGTTGGCCGCGACCATGACCCGGTGCCGCGGCAGCCGGTCGGCGACCGCGCCACCGATGAGCAGGAAGACGACCAGCGGCACCGTCCGCGCGGCGGCGACGAGTCCGATCTCCGTACCGTCACCGCCCGCCTGCAGTACGGCGAACGCCGACGCGACGACGGCGCCTGAGGCGCCGATCCCGGTCACGAAGGCGGACGCGGCCAGGAGCCGGAAGTTGCGGCCGGCCCAGTCCGGGAACCGCAGCCGATGGGGGACGTCGGGTTTCACCCGGGGACTATCGTCGCTGGGCCGGGCTTTGGCAAACCGATTTCCGGGCCGTCGGCGGAGGGCGGGCCGCGGCCTCAGCCGACCAGCCGGACGCTGTCGCGGACCTTCGCCACCGTCGCGGCGTCGATCGCGCCCGCGTAGCCGCTGTCCACGATCAGCAGCCAGGAACGGACCTCCTTGTCCTTGCCGAGGAAGGTGAAGCTGTACGCGGTGCCGTCGGCCGCGCACGTGCCCTTCATCCCGGTCGCGCGCGTGGAGGCGGTCCAACCGTGCAGGCCCTGCGCGTTGGTGTAGGCGCGGGGGGCGGCCTCGGTGAGCTTGGTGCCGCCCTCCTTCTTGTACTTGCCGTACGCCCAGTTGTAGGCCTCGTTGGCGGCCTCGGACTTCAGGCTCTTGGCGCCCTTCCCGCCCTTCACACCGGCCAGTCCGCGCTCGTCGGTGCCGCACCACTTCTCGTCGAGGACGGCCGCGCCCCCGGTGACGACCCGGTTGGTGCCCCACTCGTAGCCGATGAGCAGGCCCTGCGGCTTGGCCGTCCAGTCCTTCGGGAGGTCGTAGGCGACGCCCATGTCGCTGCGCACGACGGTCTGCCAGCCGGGCACCACGGGCTTGACCGTGTCCTCGCCCGGGTTGCCGCGGGCGTCGTCCGGGCCGGGGCCCTCCTCGTCGGCCGTCGCGGAGGGGGTGGGGGTGGGGGACTGCGGCGCGCTCCGCGAGGCGACCGGTGAGCCGGTGCCGGACGGGCCGGCCTGCGGGTCCTCGTCGTCGCCGGTGAGCTTCACGGCGACCAGCGCGCCGGCGGCGACCACCGCGACCGCGGCCACCACCGACACGGCGACCACCACGCCCCGCCGCCCCCCGGGCGGCTGCGGCCCGCCCGGCGCCGGCGGCGGCCCCCACGTCTGCGGGGGCTGCTGGTAGGCGGGGTGCTGCTGCGGCTGGTACGGGGAGGGCTGCTGCTGCTGGTGGCCCCACTGGGGCTGGTTCTGCGGGGGCTGCTGCGGATGCTGCGGTCCCCCCGGCTGCTGCTGTCCTGGCCACATGGCTCGAAACACTAGGGGTTGAGCGGTCGCGGTTCCATGGAAGCGCTGATTACTTGCTGGTAACATCCGGCCCATGCCCGAGAACCAGCCGCAGATAGGCGAGCTCATGGCGGCCACCGTGCCCATGGCCGCCACCCTCAGCATCGAGTTCCTGGAGACCACCGCCGAGCACGCCGTGGTCCGCCTCCCCGACCAGGCCGCCTACCACAACCACGTCGGCGGCCCCCACGCCGGTGCGATGTTCACCCTGGCCGAGACCGCCAGCGGCGCCGTCGTCCTCGCCGCCTTCGCCGACCACCTCTCCCGCGCCGTCCCCCTCGCCGTCCGCGCCGAGATCGGCTACAAGAAGCTCGCCATGGGCCCGGTCGCCGCCACCGCCCGCCTCGGCCGCCCCGCCGCCGACGTCATCGCCGAACTCGACAAGGGCGAACGCCCCGAGTTCCCCGTCACGGTCGCCCTCCGGCGCGAGGACGGCGCGGTCACGGGCGAGATGACCATCATCTGGACCCTCCGCCCCAACGGCTGAGCAGGGCCGGCGAGTTGTATTCGGCCGTCTCGCTCCGGGTGTAACTCCCCGTGGACGCGGTGGGCGTTCGGCTCCAGGACTGCGACGTCCGTTGTCTTCGTGCGGCCGGAGCGGTTCCGGCCGGGTGCCCCGCGGCGGCACGCTCTGCGGCGGTGATGCCGGTCAGCCCCATGGGCGCACACGCTACGGGCTCGGCGGGCCCCTGTGACCTCCGCCACGTGGCTTCCTCCGCGGTCCCCGTGGCGGTGCCCCGTGGCGTACGGGGCGGCACGGGGCGCGGGCCGGGTCGGCTACGCTGCAACGACGTGCGCGCACCGGCGCGTCGACCGACATCCCGTCCGCCCTAGGGGGAGGAAGCGGCCTTGCACGTCCAGGAGTGGCTCGGCACGATCCCGCCGGTCAGCGTCTACCTGCTGGTGGGCCTCGTGATCGGCCTGGAGAGCCTAGGCATCCCGCTGCCGGGCGAGATCATCCTCGTCAGTTCCGCCCTGCTCGCCTCGCAGGGGCACGTGGACCCCTGGGTGGTGGGCGTGTGCGCCTCCGCCGGGGCGATCGTGGGCGACTCGATCGGCTACGCCATCGGCCGCCGAGGCGGCCGGCCCATGCTCGACAAACTGGGGCGGCGCTTCCCCAAGCACTTCTCGCCGGCGCACATCGCGACCGCCGAGGCGTCGTTCACGCGCTGGGGCATGTGGGCGGTGTTCTTCGGCCGCTTCGTGGCGCTGCTGCGGATCTTCGCCGGCCCGCTGTCGGGCGTGCTGAGGATGCCGTACTGGAAGTTCCTCACCGCCAACGTCCTCGGCGGCATCGTGTGGGCGGGCGGCACCACGGCGGTCATCTATTACGTGGGCATCGTCGCCGAGCCGTGGCTCAAGCGGTTCTCGTGGCTCGGCCTGGTTGCCGCCGTGCTGATCGGCCTCGGCTCGTTCCTCGTCGTACGCCGCCGGGCCAAGGCCGCGGCCAACGCCCACGAGGCCGCGCCCGAGGCGGACGCCGTGGCGGCGGCCACCACCGACTGAGCGGCCGGTCCCGGGGCCGTCAGTCCCCGGCGAAGGCGGCCCGGTGGGCGTCCGCGAGCGCGACGTAGTGCTCGGCGTTGAGCCGCACCATCTCGCGCTCCTCCGCGGTGAGCCCACGGCGCACCTTCGCCGGCACGCCCGCCACCAGCGACCCCGGGGGAACCCGCATGCCCTGGGGGACGAGCGCGCCCGCCGCGACCAGCGAGCCCGTGCCGATGTGCGCGCCGTTGAGGACGGTGGCACCCATGCCGACCAGCACGTCGTCCTCGACCACGCAGCCGTGCAGCACCGCGTTGTGGCCCACCGTGACGCGCGCGCCGATCACCGCCGGGAACCCGGGGTCGGCGTGCACCGTCGAGTTGTCCTGGACGTTGCTGCCCTCGCCGAGGCTGATCGCCTCGCAGTCGCCGCGCAGCACCGCGTGGTACCAGACGCTCGCGCCGGCCGCCATCGTCACGTCGCCCAGCACCACCGAGGTCGGCGCGGTGAAGGCGGCGGGGTCCAGCCGGGGTGAGCGTCCGGCGACGTCCGCGATCAAGGCTCTCTCCGTCATGGGGATCACCGTAGTCCCGTGATTGCGCCGATCGCCCCGCGGGTAGCGCGTACTGCGTGCTGAAGTTCTCCGACGAAGTGATCATCGCGCTGGAAACCGGTGCCCCGGTCGTCGCCCTGGAGTCGACGATCATCTCCCACGGCCTGCCCCGCCCCCGCAACCACCAGGTGGCCCTGGAGCTCGAGGCCGCCGTGCGCGAGGCGGGCGCCGTCCCCGCGACGATCGCGGTGCTGGACGGAGTGCCGTGCATCGGGCTCGACGCGAAGGGCCTGGAGCGCATCGCCGGCGACGAGGGCATGCGCAAGCTCGGCCACCGCGACCTGCCCGTCGCGGTCGCCACCGGCGCGAGCGGCGCCACCACCGTCTCCGCCACGGCCTTCCTCGCCGCCCGCGCCGGGCTGCGGGTCTTCGCCACCGGCGGACTGGGCGGCGTGCACCGCGGCTGGACGGAGGAGCAGGACGAGTCCGCCGACCTGCGGCTGCTCGCCGGCACCCGGATCACCGTCGTGTGCGCCGGGGTGAAGTCCATCCTCGACGTGCCCGCCACCCTGCAGCGGCTGGAGACCCTCGGCGTCACCGTCGTGGGGTACGGGACCGCCGAGTTCCCCGGTTTCTACCTCAGCGGCTCCGGGCAGCCCGTGGACTGGACGGTCCGCACGCCCGACGAGGCCGCCTGCGTCATGGCCGCCCAGGACGACCTCGACGGCCCGCCGTCCGCGGTGATCCTCGCCAACCCCGTGCCGGAGCACGAGCAGCTCGACCCGGCGCTGCACGACCGCGTCCTGGCGGAGGCGCTGGCCGCCGCCGAACGCGAGGGCGTCACCGGGCAGGCCGTCACGCCGTTCCTCCTCGGGCACCTCGTCGAGCACACCGGCGGCGCCAGCCTGGAGGCGAACCTCGCCGCCGTGCGCGGCAACGTCCGCCTCGCCGCGCGGGTCGCCGTCGCCTGGACGGAACGCGGCGTACATCACACCTGATCGCCCGGCCGCGCCCCCGCACCCTCGGTACCGTGATCGGGTGCCGAAGAACGAGAACCTGTTCTCCTCCGCGGCGGCCTGGCGCCGCCGCGCCGTCTCGCGCCTGGTGCACCGCGGCTGGCGGTGGGTCCAGAACGCGGGTGCCGTCTCCGCCGACCGCCCGGGCCCGCTGCGCTTCGGCCGGATCGGCGCGGGCACCCGCCTCGCCTTCCCGCAGGGGACGATCTTCGGCGAGGAGTGGATCCACCTCGGCGAGTGCTGCATCATCGGCGAACAGGTCACCCTCACGGCCGGGATGATGCCCGGCCTCGACCTCGGCCCCGACCCCGTCGTCCGGCTCGGCAACGGCGTCGTCCTCGGCCGCGGCAGCCACGTCATCGCCTCCCGGCCGGTGGTGTTCGGCGACGACGTCTACTGCGGGCCGTACGTGTACGTGACCAGCGACAACCACTCCTACGACGACCCGCACGAGCCCATCGGCCGCCAGTGGCCGCGCTCCGCACCCGTCGAGATCGGCTCCGGCAGCTGGCTCGGCGCGGGCGCGGTGATCCTGCCGGGGGCGCGGATCGGGCGGAACGTCGTCGTCGCGGCCGGCGCCATCGTGCGCGGCGAGGTCCCCGACCACTGCGTGGTGGCGGGCGCGCCCGCCCGGGTCGTCCGGCGCTGGACGCCCGAGCGCGGCTGGGAGCCGCCGCTGCGCACGCCCGCGCCGCGGCCGGTCCCCGCCGGCACCACCCACCAGCAACTGGCCGCGCTCGCGGGGCTGGAGCCCGAACTCCTCGCGGGGCTGGAGGACAAGCTCACCTCCGAGGCCTGACCGTTCCAGGCGACCCACCGCGGCTTCGTTGCCGAAACGGCATGGAACATTGCCCCCCGCCCACGGCCGGCGTGATCGTGCCGCCATGGACGAGAACACGAAGGACAACGGTGACGGCGGCGGGAACGGCCTGGAGGCTCCGGGCGGCGTGTGGGACGTGGTGGTCGTCGGGGGAGGCGCCGCCGGCCTCTCCGGCGCCTTGACCCTGGCCCGGGTACGGCGGCCGGTGCTCGTGATCGACGCGGGCGAGCCCCGCAACGCCCCCGCCGCCGCCGCGCACGGGCTGCTGGGACGGGACGGCATCGCCCCGCTGGAACTGCTGCGGAAGGGACGGGAGGAAGTCGCCTCCTACGGCGGCCGGGTCGCCGCCGGACGCGTCACCGCGATCCGCCGCGACGGCGACGTCTTCGTCGCCGAGTGCGAGGACGGGCGGAGCACGCGGGCCCGGCGGGTCCTGGTGACCTCCGGCCTGGTCGACGAACTGCCGGACGTGCCGGGCCTGGCGGGGCGGTGGGGCAAGGACGTGGTGCACTGCGTCTTCTGCCACGGCTGGGAGGCCCGCGACACCGCGGTCGGGGTCCTCGGCAGCTTCCACCAGGCCCTGCTGTTCCGGCAGTTGTCCGAGGACGTGACGCTGTTCCTCGGCCCCGGCACGAATCTGACGCCCGATCAGTGGGAGCAGCTCGCGGGGCTGCGCGTGGGCGTCGTCGACGGCGCCGTGAGCGGCCTGGAGACCGACGACGGCGACCGGCTGGCCGGGGTGCGCCTGGCCTCCGGGCACGTGGTGCCCCTCCGCGTCCTCGCGGTCGCCCCGCGCTTCACGGCCCGGGCGTCCTTCCTCGGGGGTCTCGGTCTTTCCGTACGGGAGCACCCGGCGGGCTTCGGGGAGCAGCTCACGGTGGACGCCTCCGGCTTCACCGGCGTCGACGGCGTGTGGGCCGCGGGGAACGTCAGCGACCTGATGGCGGGCGTCCCCGTCGCCGCGGCCGCCGGGACGACGGCCGCCGCCGCCATCGTCATGGACCTGCTGGCCGAGGACGCGCGTGCGGCCGCCCGGTCGCGCCGGGCCGGGAGCGCCGAGGTGTTCAGCGGCCCGATGGAGGCGGAGGTCACGCGGCGCGTCCTCGGCACGCGGGCGCACGGGGTGGACCCGCGGCAGGGGGTGTGAGCCCCTGGTGGCGCGGGTGGCGCCGGTAACGCCGGTCGTCCCGGTCGTGCCCGGCTCAGGCGGTGCGGGCCCGCAGATGGGCCCGCTCGCCCTGCCGCCCGAACAGGACGAGCAGTTCGACGGGTTGCTCTCCCTCGGGGCCGAGCCAGTGCGGGACGTGGGTGTCGAACTCCGCCGCCTCGCCCGGCTTGAGCACCACGCGCCGGTCGCCGAGGAGCAGCAGCAGGCGGCCGGCCAGCACGTAGACCCACTCGAAGCCCTCGTGGGTCTTCAACTCGGGTTCCGTGCCGGGGTGCGGCGGGATCAGCAGCTTGTGCGCCTGGATCCCGCCGGGCCTGCTCAGCGGCACGTACGTCAGGCCGTCCCGGGTCACCGGCCGGAGGTGGATGCGGGGGTCGCCGGTACGGGGCGCCCCGACGAGCTCGTCGAGCGGCACCGCGTGGACCTCCGCCAGGGTCAGCAGCAGCTCCAGGGTCGGCTTGCGCCCGCCGCCCTCCAGCCGGGACAGGGTGCTCTCGTTGATCCCCGTCCGCTCGGCCAGTTCCGCCAGCGTCATGCCGCGCCGCCGCCGCAGCTCCCGCAACCGGGGCCCGACCGCGTCCAGCACTTCTTTCCTCGTGTCGCCCACACCCCCAGGCTGCCGAAACGGCACGCCTTGATGCAAACCCGGCAACGGCGGTGGCGCGGGCGGCACGGCCGCCCCGCGTGGTGGGTGGGGCGCCCGTGCGCCCGCTCGCTGAGCGGACCGGCGCCGACTCGTCCTTCGCGTTGCCGTGAAGAAGGCGATGCCGGTCCGGCCGGTGAGGGTGGGGCGGTGGGCGGTCGGCACGGCCGTCGCGAGCGGACAGGGCAGGGCGAACCGGAGAGGCGGCAGGGCACGCCCCGACTGCCGGCGGCGGCGAACGTGGGGTGGGCGTGGCGCGATGCGTCGCACCTCGAACCGGACCGCACCGCGTGAACGGCGGCGCGGGCGAACGAGGCAGGGCGGCGGGGACCCGCCGATCCCACCGGGCGCGCGGCGACGAACCGCAGACGCGGCGAGGCCCCGCCCCGGCTGTCCGTGCCGGCGACGACCGGGTGGCGGGGGAGCGGCCGCTTCCCGTCGCCCCGCAGAGCGCGGCCGGGTCAGCGCACCGACGAGTCCTCCGGCGCCGCGACGAGCACGGCCCGGGCACGGCCGCCCCGGCCAGGACCGTACGCCGTCGGGGCGCGGCGGCACACCGGCAACGCGCGGGCGCGGCGGGCCCCCGTGCTCGCCGTTCGGGACGGTCCGCCGCCAACTCCCGGGATTTGTTAGCGTGCCGGACATGCGCGCACCCATCGGCACCTTCACCGACGTCCACCCCGCCGTGGAACGGCTCGACCTGCTGCCGGCCCCCGTCGCCGCCGCGCTGACCGCCTGGAGCGGGCAGGTGCCGGTGGAGGAACTGCTGCTTGTCGACACCGACCCCGAGAAGGCCGACACCGCGGTCTTCGCCGAGACGTACGGGGTCGGCCTGGAGCAGTCCGCGAACTGCGTGGTCGTCGCGGGCAAGCGCGGCGGGGAGGTCACGCTCGCCGCGTGCGTCGTCCTCGCCACCACGCGGGCCGACGTGAACGGCCTCGTGCGGCGTCACCTCGGCGTACGCAAGGCCTCCTTCGCACCGATGGACACCGCCGTGGGCGAGAGCGGCATGGAGTACGGCGGCATCACCCCGATCGGGCTGCCCGCCGGCTGGCCGCTGCTGGTGGACGCCTCGGTCACGGACACCCCGTACGTGATCATCGGCAGCGGCCGGCGGCGCGGCAAGCTGCTCGTGCCCGGCAAGGCGCTGGCGTCGCTGCCCGGTGTCGAACTGCTGGAAGGGCTGGGACTCCCCGCGTGACGGAACTGCTGGACCGCCTGGAGCGCTACTACGACGCCGTTCCCCGGGCGGGCGCCCGCGCCGAGGAGCACGGTCCGCTCACCCTCTTCGTGCGCGAGGGCGTCGGCTGGCCCTTCTACGCCCGCCCGGCGCCGGACGCGGACGGCGGTCCCGTCGGCCGGGACGACGTGGACCGGGTCCGGGCCCGCCAGCGCGAGCTGGGCGTGCCCGAGTGCTTCGAGTGGATCGCCGAGACCGCCCCGGCGTTGCGGGCCGCGGCGGAGGCGTCCGGGCTCGCCGTGCACGAGCATCCGCTGATGGTGCTCGACCCGCTCGCCCCTCCCGCTCTGCTGCCGGAGCTGCCCGCGGGCGTCGGCGTGCGGCTGCTGGAGCCCGGCGACCCGGCGCTGCCCAGCGCGCTGACCGTCCCGCACCTGGCGTTCGCGCAGCCCGGTACGGCCATCGGCACCGCCGGGCGGGCCGAACTCGCCGCCGCGGTCCCGCTGCACGCCGCCCCGGGCCTCGTGGCGACCGCGGAGGCGCGCCTACGGGCCGGGCTCACCGTCCACGCCGCCGCTGTCGAGGGCGGCACGGCGCTCTGCGCGGGCCAGTACAACCCCGTGGGCGAGGTCTGCGAGATCGTCGGAGTCGGCACCCTGCCCAGCGCGCGCCGCCGCGGCCTGGCCCTCGCGGTCACCGGCGCGCTCGTCGCCGACGCCCGTGAACGCGGGCTGAGTACGGTGTTCCTGTCGGCCGGGGACGAGGACGTCGCCAGGATCTACGCCCGGCTCGGCTTCCACCGGGTCGGCACGGCCCTCATCGCGGAGCCGCCCGTCCACTGACCGGGTCGCCGGGCGCCTCGCCGGCAGGCCGCCGTGACAGGTCCAGCGACAGCGGTGTCGAGTGCTCGGCGAAGCCCAGGCTGCGGTACAGCGGCTCGGCCTCCGCGGTCGCGTGCAGGTCGACGCGGGTCACGCCCTGTTCGGCGAACCACCCGAGCAGCGCCTCCGTCGTGGCCCGCGCGTACCCCCGCCCCCGGTAGCGGGGGTCGGTGCAGACGTTGAAGACGAAGCCGAACCGGCCCGCCGGGTGCGCCGGCGCGGGCAGCCGCTCCTCGATCCGGCCCACCGCGCACGCCGCCAGGTGCGGGTGCGCACCGACCACCGGTCCGCCGTCCACCACGAACGCCCCCAGCCACCGCGGACCGCCCCCGGCGAGCTGCTCGCGCGCCCGCTCCTCGGCGGCCGCCTCCCAGGGACCGGGCTCGTCCCGCCCGCTCGTGGCCAGGAACATCAGCCGCCGCAGCCGCACCAGCTCGGCGGCGTCGTCGGGGCGGGCGGGGCGTACGGGACCGGGCATGCGCGCACGCTACAACACGGGTCCGGGCGCCACGCAGCGAGTTTCCGGCGCATCCCGCATGCCCGCCCCCGCAGCGGTGAGGCGTACCGGAGAGGTGATGAAGCGATGAGCCACCCGGCCCGCGGCCCCCGCCGCTGGACCGTACGCACCCTCCCGGACCGCCTCGACAAGGACGGCGACCCCTGGAAGGGGCTCGGCACCTGCCGCCGCGCCCTCGGCCCGGCACTGCGGCGGCTGGCGGAGCTGGAGTCGGCGGAGCGGCCCGGCGGCTGAGCCCGGCTACCCGAGCTGCGGGATCTCGATCGCCGGGCAGCGGTCCATGACCATGAGCAGCCCCGCGTCCCGGGTGCGCGTGTACGCGGCCTCATCGACCACGCCGAGCTGGTACCAGACCGCCTTCGCGCCGATTGCGACGGCCTCGTCGGCGACCGCTCCGGCCAGGTCGGAGTTGACGAAGACGTCCACCACGTCGACCGGGAACGGGATGTCGGCGAGCGAGGCGTAGCCCTGCTCCCCGTGCACGGTCTCGGCCTTCGGGTGCACCGGCACCACGCGCTTGCCGTAGCGCTGCAGGACCGCGGCGACGCCGTACGCCGCCCGCGAGGCGTTGTTGGACAGCCCCACCACGGCCCAGGTGTCCCCGAGACCGGTCAGGATCTCCCGAACCGCCGCGTCGTCTCCGTGCACGTCGTCCTCCCTCACTCCGCTCCGCAGCAGTCAACCAGAGGACGCACCGGGCTGTTCCCGTGGACGCCTCACGCCGTCATGCCGCCACGTCGCAGACCGGCCGGTGCGTGTAGCGTGATCCCCCTTTCGAGCAGGTGAGGTCTACTGATGGACGTGGTGCGTCTCATGGAGGCGCTGGCCGAGCAGGGCGTGACGGTACTGCTCAAGGCGGATGCGGAACGTCTGCGCGGTGGGACAAAGCCGTGGACGTTCGTCGCGAGCGGCGCCCCGTTCCACGAGGAGCTGCTCGTGCGCACGGACGCCGCCTCCGTGGAAGCCTGTTTGGAGATCTGCCTGCCGCGCCTGCGTGCCCTGGGTCTGGTCATCCCTGAGTGAGGGAGCGGCCGGACGTGGTCCGTGCGGCGGTCTCATCGCGCCGGCGGTTCCGGAGGCGGTGGCCGGGCCGGGCATGCGGTTGAACACGTGGCGCTGGGATGCCGCGCGCCGCTCTCCGTGCTCACGCGCACCCGGGTGGCGAAAGGCGTTCCGGCCCTGCCGCTGACAAGGGATTAGGGTGGCGGGGTGGTGGAGCGGTATCTGACGATCGGGCGCGAGCACGTCCACGAGAGCGAGATCAAGCGCTCGCGGTTCCTGTGCGCGCTGGCGCCGGTGTCCGGCGAGGAGGCGGCGCAGGAGTTCATCGCCCGCGTCCGCAAGGAGCACGCCGGGGCGTCGCACAACTGCTACGCGTACGTGATCGGCGCCGAGGGGCGGATCCACAAGGCGAGCGACGACGGGGAGCCGGGCGGCACCGCGGGCACCCCCATGCTGCAGGTGCTGCTGCGCCGCGAGATCCGGGACGTCGTCGCCGTCGTCACCCGCTACTACGGCGGCATCCAGCTCGGCGCGGGCGGCCTGGTGCGCGCCTACGGGGGCGCCGTCTCGGCGGCCCTCGACGAGCTCGGCACCGTGGAGCGGCAGAAGCTCGCCCTGGTCACCGTCGTCGCCGACCACCAGCGGGCCGGGCGCATCGAGAACGACCTGCGTGCCGCCGGCCGCACGGTGCGCGGCGTCACCTACGGCGCGGCCGAGGTACGCATCGAGCTGGGCGTGCCGGAGGAGGAACTGGCCTCCTTCCGGGCCTGGCTCGCCGACGCCTCCGCCGGGACCGCGGGCGTCGAGGTGGCGGGCAGCGCCTTCGTGGACGTCTGACCACCCGGGAACGTCAGTGGCGGCCGCCTACGGCCTGCGGACCGTGAGCCCAGCGGGCGTCGTGGCGTCCCGCCACCACCGCTCCCGGTACCGGGCCGGCCGCGCGGTGAACAAGCCCGCGCGCAGCCCCCACACCGCCGCGACCAGTGCCGGCGCCGCCGGCGCGGCCGCTTCGTGCCCGGTCAGCCGCAGCCCGGCGGAGAGGACGCCGGTCACCATGACGGCCGCCCCGGCTGCCGGTGTCGTCGCGTCCACCGCACCGACGGTGGGGCCCGCACGGCGGACGGTCACCTGTAGACGCCGGGTTCGCCCGTCCGGGAGGTCAGGCCGGGTAGACGTCGGTGACCTTGCCCTGCAGGGTGGCCTGCACATAACAGGTGCGGTGGCTGTCCACGCGGTAGACGGACATGTAGCGGGCCTTGCCGATCAGCTCGGACTTGACGATGACGTAGACGTACTCGGGGTCGGGGACCTTGCACTCCTTCTCGGCGCGGCGCATCAGGGCCGGGAGCGCGTCCCAGGCGACCGTGCGCAGGTCGATCAGCGGGGTGTCGTCGACGGTGCTTCCGTCGGTCCAGACCGACGCCTTGTCATCGGCGTACCGGAACTTGTCGTAGATCTCCTTGTCGGTCTTCGTGGGCGCGTCGAAGATCGCGTAGTCCTGGTAGAGCGTGAGCTCCAGCACCTTGGTGTCACCCGAGACCGACTTCACGACCCCGGCCATGGAGCGGCCCCCGGCCGGGGAGAGCAGCTTCTTCGAAGCCGCCGTACTCGGGGCGCCGGAGGACCGGGTGCCCTTCGGCGAGGTCGTGCCGCCCTTGCCTGCCGCGCCCGCGTCCCCGTCGCCGTGGAGCTGGGGGAGGAGGGTCCACAGCAGGACGCCCGCGACGCCCACCGCCGCGACCGCGGTGGCGGCGGCCACGACGCGGCCGGCGCGGCCGTCGCGCGGCGCGGGGAGCGGGGTGGGGCGGGTCGGCTGTTGCGGCGGGTAGTACGCGTGGGGTGCCATCGGCTGGTACGTCGCCGGGGCGGGCCCGAAACCGGCGGGGGCCGCGTCCGCGGGCGCGGGCCCGGGCGCGGAGGACACGGGCGCGGAGGGCACAGGCGCGGGCGCCACGCCCCGCTCCGCGTCGGCGAGCATCCGGTCGAGTACGTCGGCGTCGGGCCGCGCGGCGGCGTCCCGTACCAGCAGGGCGGTCAGCACGGGGGCGAGCGGTCCGGACCGGGCCGGCGGCGGCAGGGGCTCGTCGAGGACGGCGACGAGCGTGGCGATGCTCGTCTCGCGGCGCAGCGGGTGGACGCCCTCCACCGCGACGTACAGCAGCATGCCGAGCGACCACAGGTCGGAGGCGGGGTTGCCCTCCTCGCCGCGGATGCGTTCGGGGGCGATGTACTCGGGCGAGCCGATGAGCCCGCCGGTGGTCGTCAGCCGCGTCGAGTCGCGGAGCGTGGCGATGCCGAAGTCGGTGAGCACCGGCGTCATGTCGGGCCGGAGCAGCACGTTGGCGGGCTTCACGTCGCGGTGGTGGACGCCGACCGCGTGCGCGGCGCGCAGGCCCGCCAGGACGCCGCGGCCGACGGCGGCCGCCTCCGGCGGGGTGAGCGGGCCGCGGGCCAGCCGGTCCTGGAGGGAGCCGCCGGTCACCAGCTCCATCACCAGCCAGGGGTGCGCGAGGTCCGTCGTGTCCACGATGTGGTGGATCGTTGCGACGTTGGGGTGGTGCACCCGGGCCAGCGCGCGGGCCTCGCGCAGCACGCGCTCGCGCAGTTTCGCCGCCGCCTCGGGGTCGGCGTCGGCCAACTCCGGTTCGGGCGGGCGCACTTCCTTCAGGGCGACCTCGCGGTGCAGGGCGGTGTCCCGGGCCCGCCACACCAGGCCCATGCCGCCGCCGCCCAGCCGTTCCAGCAGTTCGAAGCGGCCGTCGATCAGTCGTCTGCCGGAGTCGCTCGCCGTCATGGCGGACATCGTACGGGCGGGCGGGGACACGGCTTGACCGACCTTGCCCGACTTCGGACTCGCCCGACGCGTTGACAGTGGTGGCGGATAGCCTGCTGTCGAAGCGCACGGGACCGGTGGGGACGCCGGGGCCCGTGCGGAGCATGCGGAACGTGAGCCGGAGGAACGGAACATGCGGGCGGGAGAGCCACGGTGAGGTTGCTGCACACCTCCGACTGGCATCTGGGGCGGTCCTTCCACCGGGTCGGACTCCTCGAGGCCCAGGCGGCGTTCGTCGACCACCTGGTGGCGACGGTGCGCGCGGAGCGCGTCGACGCCGTCCTCGTGGCCGGCGACGTCTACGACCGGGCGCTGCCCTCGCTGCCCGCCGTCGAACTCTTCGACGACGCGCTGCACCGGCTCGCCGGTCTCGGCGTGCCCACGGTGATGATCTCCGGCAACCACGACTCCGCCCGCCGGCTGGGCGTGGCCTCCGGCCTCATCGACCGCGCCGGGATCCACCTGCGGACCGACCCGGCCGGGTGTGCAACGCCGGTCGTCCTCGCGGACGCGCACGGGCCGGTCGCCCTGTACGGGCTGCCGTACCTCGAACCCGCCCTGGTGCGCGAGGAGTTCACCCTCGACCGGGCCGGGCACGCCGAGGTGCTGACCGCCGCGATGGCACGGGTCCGCGCCGACCTGGCCGCGCGCCCCGCGGGCACCCGCTCGGTCGTGCTGGCCCACGCCTTCGTCGCGGGCGGCGCGCCCAGCGACAGCGAGCGCGACATCACGGTCGGCGGTGTGGCGGCCGTCCCCGCGGGCGTCTTCGACGGCGTCGACTACGTCGCCCTCGGCCACCTCCACGGCTGCCAGACGATCTCCGAGCGCGTGCGCTACTCAGGCTCGCCGCTCGCCTACTCCTTCTCCGAGGCCGACCACCGCAAGAGCATGTGGCTGGTCGACCTCGGTGCCGACGGCTCCGTGACCGCCGAGCGGGTCGACTGCCCCGTCCCCCGGCCGCTCGCCAGGATCCGCGGCCACCTCGAGGAGCTGCTGGCGGACCCGGCGTACGAACGGCACGAGGACTCCTGGGTCGAGGCCACCCTCACCGACCCGCACCGCCCGCACGAGCCCATGGCCCGCCTGCGCGAGCGGTTCCCGCACGCACTCGCGCTGGCCTTCGAGCCCGAGCGCGTCGACGACGACCCCCACGCCTCGTACGCGCAGCGCCTGCGCGGCCGCACCGACCGCCAGATCGCCGAGGACTTCGTGACCCACGTCCGGGGCACCGCCCCCGACGCCGCGGAGCGGACGGTCCTGCGGGACGCGTTCGACGCGGTCCGCAGCGACGCCGCACGGGCGGAGACCGACTGATGCGCCTGCACCGTCTGACCCTGACCGCCTTCGGGCCGTTCGCCGGCAGCCACACCGTGGACTTCGACGAGCTGTCCGCCGCCGGGCTCTTCCTGCTGCACGGCGCGACCGGCGCCGGCAAGACCTCCGTGCTCGACGGGGTGTGCTTCGCCCTGTACGGCGGCGTCCCCGGCAGCCGGCAGGGCAACCGGCTGCGCAGCGACCACGCGGAGGGCGACACGCTCACCGAGGTCGTGCTCGACCTGACCGTGGGCGGCCGGCGGCTGGAGATCACCCGGCGGCCCGAGCAGCCCCGCCCCAAGAAGCGCGGCACGGGCTACACGATGGAGAAGGCCGTCACCCTGCTGCGCGAGCACACCGCGGGGGAGTGGCGGGCGCTCAGCAAGTCCCACCAGGAGGCCGGCGAGGAGCTGAAGCAGCTCATCGGCATGAGCCGGGAGCAGTTCTGCCAGGTCGTGCTGCTGCCCCAGGGCGAGTTCGCGACGTTCCTGCGGGCCACCGCCACCGAGCGGGCCGCGCTGCTCGGCAGGCTCTTCGACACCCGCCGCTTCAAGGCCGTCGAGGAGTGGCTGCGGGCCGAGCGCAGGGCCGCCGAGCAGCGGGTCGCCGCCGGGGACGGGGAGCTGCTGCGGCTCGCCGAGCGCATGGGCCAGGCCGCGGGGGACGATCCCGACGCCCTCGCCGGGCCGTCGCCGGACGGCGTCGCCGCCGGCGACCCGGAACTGGCCGGGCACATCCTGCGCTGGGCGGCCGTCCTGGCCACCACCGCCTACGAGCGCGTCGACGCCGCCGACCTCGCGGTGACCGCCGCGGAGGCCGCGCACGAGCAGGCCCAGCGCGAGGCCGAGGAAGCACGCGAGCTCGCCGCACGGCAGGGCCGGCACGCGGCCGCCGGGCGCCGCACCCAGGCCATGGCCGGCGAGCGTGAGGCCCGCGACCGCGAACAGGAACTGCTGGCGACCGCGGAGCGGGCCGCGACCGTGGTGCCCGCACTGGAACTGCGCGAGCGCGCCGCCACCCGGCAGGCCGGCGCGGCCGCCGACGAGCGCACCGCCCGCGCGGGCCTGCCCACCGAGCGGTACGAGGCGGGCGACGAACAGCTCGCGGAGTACGAGAACCGGCTCCGGGAGGAGCTGGGCTCCCTCGCCGACGCCGGCCGGGACGAGCAGCGCGCCGCCGAACTGGCCCACGACCGCGGGCGCGTGGAGCGCGAGGCCGCCGAGGACGAGCGGCTGATCGCCGACACGGCCGGCTGGCTCGACGGCTGGGAGGCCGAACGCCTCGGCCGTGAACGGGCCGTGGACGCCGCCCAGTCCGCCGCCACCCGCGCCGCCGAACTGTCCGGGGCCCTCGACCGGGCCCGCCGCCGCCGCGACGCCGCCCGGGAACGCGACACCCACGCCACCGCGCTGCTCGCCGCGCAGGACCGGCTGCGCGCGGCACGCGACACCGCCGCCGACGCCCGCGACCACTGGCAGGACGTCCGCGAGGCCCGCATCAACGGCATCGCCGCCGAACTGGCCGCCCGGCTCAGCCCCGGCGAAGGCTGCCTGGTGTGCGGTGCCACGGAGCACCCCCACCCGGCCCGCCCCACCGGTCACCAGGTGGGCCGCGCCGACGAGGAGGCCGCGCAGGAGGCCCAGCAGCGGGCCACCGCCGCCCGGGACACCGCGCAGGAGCAGGTCGTACGCCTCACAGCGGCCCGCGACGCGGCCCTGGCCACCGCGGGAGCGGAACCGGAGCCCGAACTCGCCGCCGCGCACGCCGCGCTGGAGGAGGAGTACCGGGCCGCCGCCCGCGCCGCCGCGGAAGCGCCGCAGGCGCGCCAGGCGCTCGACCGGGCCCTCGCGGAGCACGCCCGGCGTGCCGCCGACCGCAACGAGGCCGGGCAGCGTCTCGCCTCCCTCACCACCCGCCGGGAACTCCTCGACCGGGAGGACGCCGAGCTGGCCGCCCGGCTGACGCGGGCCCGCGGCGCGTACGCCACCGTCGCCGAACGCCGTAGCCGGCTCGCGGCCGACGCCCAGCGCGCGGCGACCGCCGCGGCGGCGGCCCGCGCCGCGCAGGAATCGGCCCGCGCGCTCAAGGAGGCCGACTCCGACCTGGCCGACGCCGCCTACAAGGCCGGCTTCCCCACCCCCGAGGCGGCGGCCGCCGCCGTGCTCCCCGGGACGGAACTGCGGCGGCTGCGGCAGCGAGCGGAGGAGTGGCGCCGCGAGGAAGCCGCGGTCACCGCCGAACTCACCTCGCTGGAACTGGCGGAGGCCGCCGCGCTGCCCCCGGCCGACCCCGACGCCGCCCGGCGCGCCGTGGAGGCCGCGACCGCACGGCTGCGCGGCGCCGCCGCCCGTCAGTCCGCCGCGCACACCACCCGCGACGCCCTCGACCGGCTGCGCGCCGAGGCGACGCGCGGCACCAGGGCGCTGGCCCCGGCCCGCGAGGAGTACGCGCGGCTGCGGCGCCTCGCCGACCTGGCCACCGGCGCCGGCGAGAACACCCTGCGCATGGAGCTGGAGACCTATGTGCTCGCGGCCCGGCTGGAGCAGGTCGCGGCCGCGGCCAGCGCCCGGCTGCACCGCATGTCCTCCGGGCGCTACACCCTCGTCCACACCGACGCCCGCGCCTCGCGCAACGTCAAGTCGGGCCTCGGGCTGATGGTCGTGGACTCCTGGACGGGCACCGAGCGCGACACCGCCACGCTCTCCGGCGGCGAGACCTTCTTCGCCTCCCTGGCCCTCGCCCTCGGCCTGGCGGACGTCGTCACGGACGAGGCGGGCGGCGCCCGGCTCGACACGCTCTTCGTCGACGAGGGCTTCGGCAGCCTCGACGAGCAGACCCTCGACGAGGTGCTGGACGTCCTCGACGGGCTGCGCGAACGGGACCGCGCCGTCGGCATCGTCAGCCACGTCGCCGAGCTGCGGCAGCGCGTCCCCGCCCAGTTGCAGGTCGTCAAGGGACAGCGGGGGTCAGCCCTCCGCCACCGCACGGCGGGGGAGCGGTGAGGAGTAGACGACGTTCGTCGTCACCGGACCGAGGCCCGAGACACGGCCGGTGACCTCCTCCAGGTGACGCATGGAGCGGGCGGTGACCTTCATGACGAAGCAGTCGTCGCCCGTGACGTGATGGGCCTCCAGGATCTCCGGGGTCGACTCCAGGAGGTCGTGGAACGGCTTGTAGTTGCCGTGGGGGTAGCGCAGCCGGACGAACGCCAGGATCGGGCGCCCGGTCCGCTCCAGGTCCACCACGGCCGTGTACGCCGTGATCACGCCCGCCTCCTCCAGCCGCCGGACCCGCTCGGTCACGGCGCTCGGGGACATCGACACGGCACGCGCCAGCTCGGCGTAACTGGCCCTGCCGTCGCGCTGCAGGGCGTCCAGGATGCGCCAGTCGGTGGCGTCGAGGGAATCCACGGTCATACCCCCTGGCTACCAGGGAAATTCCCGGCCGGGCAAGGCGGACACCGGGGAACGACCCTTCAGGCGGCGGCCCGCGGTTCGTAGATTTACCGCCATGACGACACCGACCGCCGCCACCGCCGCCCCCGCTCCCACCGCCGCCCCCGCTCCCACCGCCGGCAACCCCGTGCTGCGCGTGCCGCCCGCGGCTCCCGCCGAGGCCGCCGCGTACTTCGCCGCGAGCCTCGCCTTCCACACCGACGTGTCCGACGTCGCGGCCGCCCTCGCCACCGCGGCGGAGACCGGCGCCGCACCCGGATTCGTCGTCGTCGACTCGCGCTCCACCGAGGCCTGGGAGCAGGGCCACGTCCCCGGCGCCGTCCACCTGCCCACCGCGGACGTGCCGCGGCTCGCCGCGGCTCTCCTCGACCGCGACGTGCCCGTCGTCGTCCACTGCTGGGGCCCCGGCTGCAACGGCGCCGCCCGCGCCGCGCACGCCCTGGCCGGCCTCGGCTACCAGGTCAAGGAGATGCTCGGCGGCATGGAGTACTGGATCCGCGAGGGCTTCGCCCACGAGACGGCCGACGGCACCGTGCGGCGCGCCGCCGACCCGCTGACCGCCCCGGTGGGCGCGGACGACTGCGGCTGCTGAGGCCGCCGCGGGGCTGCCTCAGCGCACGACGGAGACGGCCGGCCGCAGGAACCGGCGGTCCCGCGGCGCGACCCCTGCGAGCGGCGCCGCCGCCCGCAGGACGACGTCCAGCGCGGCGTCGGCGTCGCAGGCGTAATGGCCGCTCGCCCAGGCCGCGTTGGCCTCGACCACCGCCCAGCCGTCCGCGGTCCGGCCGACGTCGACCACGACCGCTCCCGGCAGCTCCGGCACGCCGGGTGCGAAGAGCCGTGCGGCGAAGTCCCGTACCTCGGCGGCCGGTCGGTCGCCGTCCAGCGGCGCCACGTCCAGCTCGCCGCGGGTCGCGTAGCGGCTGCCCGTCACCACCTCGCCGTCCAGGAGGAACAGCCGGTACTCGACGGCGAACGCCACGATGTCGCTGACCAGCACGGGAGCGTCGTCGTCGACCGCGTCCGGGCCGGGCAGACCGCTGCCGTCGGGATACACCCTGGCCGGGAAGCTCTTGTCGTTCGGCGGCTTCATGAAGGCGGGCCGGCGCAGCGCGCGGGCCTCGGCCAGGGTCGTGAACCCGACGTTCCGCCCGACGAGTTCGAACGGCAGCCGTGCCAGCCAGTCCTCGTCCGCCTCCAGCAGCCCCAGGCCCAGGTCCCCGGCGACGGCGTCGGCGAACAGCGGCCCCGCGTACAGCGAGGGGCCCACCGTGCCCGCCGCGTCCTGCGGCACCCGCCACGTCGGGAGGGTGCGGGTCGCCATGCCGCGCCGGCGGGCGGCGGCGGCCAGCGCGTGGCCGGTGGCGGTCACCCGGGGCGACAGGAAGAGGGTCCGGGGCGTCGGGGGCGCGGTGTTCACGGTCCCGATGGTGCCGCAGCGGGCGGGTGCCGCGACAGCCGATTACGCCGGCGCGGCCTGGCCGACCGGCCGCAACTCGTACGCCCACTGGGCGTCGCGGTCCGCGATCCGCCCGAAGCCCGCCCGCTCCAGCACCCGTTGCGAGGCGCCGTTGCCCGGGTCGGTGGTCGCCAGCACGGAGTGCACCTCGGCACGGCTCAGCGCCCACCGGGACAGCGCCAGCACCGCGTCCGTCGCCCACCCGGCGCCGCGTGCGGACTCCGACAGGTCGTAGCCGATCTCCACCTGCCCGTCGACGGCGGAGGGCGGGCCGTGGAAGCCGATGCCGCCGAGCGCGAGGCCGTCCCGCGACCGCTGGATCACGAACAGCCCCCACCCCGGGGCGAACACGCCGGCGGCCGCCGCGATCGTCGCCATCCCTGCCGCGATGATGGTCCCCTCGCCCGGCCCCCCGTCGATCCACTCCAGCCCGGCCGGCTTCCCGTCGGCCAGCTGCGCCGCATCGTCCGGCGCCTGCTCGCGCAGGGTCAGCCGGCCGTGGCTGAGCACCAGGCGGCCGTTGGCGCGGGAGGCCTGAGGGATCATCGGGCGGCACCGTTTCGCAGCGGGGATCGGTCGGACGGGTCGCCGTGGGACGGGACGGGTCCGCCGCGTTCGCCGGCCAGGGCGGAGAGCGCGGCGGCGAGCACCGTCGGTGAGGCGCCGGCGGGCAGGTCCGAGACCTGCCCGTCGCCGACCTCCACCACCCGCCACCGGCCGTCCTCGTGCAGCGCCAGGTCGGTGGTCACGAAGGGGCAGCCCAGCTCGCGCACCAGGGGGCGTACCGCCTCCAGGTCCGGTGCCGGACGCAGCTCCGGGGTGTCCGGGTGAGCCGTGACGAGCGCGGGTTCGCCCCCGGTCCACCAGACCCTGGCCTCGCCGGCCGCCGTGACGAAGGGCTCGAAGGCCCGGACGACGACGCCGCCCGTGAGGTCCTCTCCCTGGAGCGCGGCGAAGCGGGCGACGACCGAGGCCAGACGCCCGGTGTCCGCGAGCGCGGGGACGTGGCACGCCTCGTCCCACTCGTGCTTGCGGGACTTCACGTAGTCCTTGACCACGGCAGGGCCGCCGCCGAGGGGCGCGGTCGCCGCAGCGAGCTCCGCCGCGCCGGGAGGCGTCCCGCCGGGGGCGACGGGCAGCCACGTGCTGAGCGGCGTGTGCCGGGCGAACGTCCCGTACCAGCCGGGAAGCTCGTGCGCCCGTCGGTACTGCCCGGGAGAGGTCCCCAGGACGACGTTGCGTTCGGCCAGGGCCGCGGCCAGCGCGGCGTACCGCTCCGAGGACATCATCCACCCCCGGTACCAGGCGGGTCCCGCACCGCGGGGGACGCGTGAGCAGGCGGCGGTGGCGTCGCCCGCCAGCAGGGCGTCGTGGTCCACCAGGGCCACCTCGTGGCCGAGCGCGCGCACCGCGTCGGCCTCGGCCGCGAAGTGCGCGTCGACGCGGCGCGGCCGCAGCGCGTCGGCGCAGAAGACGAACAACACCCCCATACCCGCACCCTATCCGTCCGGCCTCGCCGTCGGCAGGCAACCTGTCGCCGACCTGTCGGGGGCGGGCGCCGACCCGTCGGGGCGGGCGCCGCCAGGAGACCGTGGACCGCGCCGGCGGTGGGCGTGCGGCCGGTCTTCCCCGCGTACCGGCCCCCGGGCACGCAAGGGGTGGCGGGGCCGACCCGGGCCCCGCCACCCTGCGCACCGCCCGC
The DNA here is from genome assembly GCF_040630935.1 of Streptomyces sp. NPDC005722. Classification (NCBI taxonomy): domain Bacteria; kingdom Bacillati; phylum Actinomycetota; class Actinomycetes; order Kitasatosporales; family Streptomycetaceae; genus Streptomyces; species Streptomyces sp. NPDC005722. The sequence continues at coordinate 26,107 of NZ_JBEXYN010000016.1, read as the reverse complement.
TCGCTACAGCTTCGAGAGCTCGTCGACGAGGTCGTCCAGGCCCAGGGAGCCCTGCGACAGCGCGGCCATGTGCCAGGCCTTGGGGTCGAAGGACTCGCCGTGGGCCTTGCGTGCGGCCTCGCGGCCGGCGAGCCAGGCGCGCTCGCCCAGCTTGTAGCCGATGGCCTGGCCCGGCATGCCGAGGTAGCGGATGATCTCGCTGTCCAGCATGGCGTCGCTGAGGCCGTTGAAGCGCCCGAAGAACTCCCGTCCCAGCTCCGGCGTCCAGGTCTCGCCCGGGCGGTAGGGGCTGTCCTGCGGGATCTCCAGCTCCAGGTGCATGCCGATGTCCAGGATGACGCGGGTGGCCCGCAGCATCTGCGCGTTGAGGTACCCGAGCCTGCGGCCCGCGTCCGTCAGGAAGCCGAGCTCGTCCATCAGGCGCTCGGCGTACAGGGCCCAGCCCTCGGCGTTGGCGCTGACCTGGCCCAGGGTGGCCTGGTAGCGGCTGAGCCGGTCCGCGACGTACACCCACTGCGCGAGCTGCAGGTGGTGGCCGGGGACGCCCTCGTGGTACCAGGTGCTGACCAGGTCCCAGACGGGGAACCGCTCGCGGCCCAGGGTGGGCAGCCAGGTGCGGCCCGGGCGGGAGAAGTCCAGCGACGGCGACGTGTAGTACGGCGCGGCGGCGCTGCCGGGCGGGGCGATGCGGGACTCGACGCGCTTGACGGGCTCCGCGAGGTCGAAGTGGGTGCCGTCGAGCGCCGCCATGGCCTCGTCCATCACCCCCTGCAGCCACTCGCGGACCGCGTCGACGCCCTCGATGGCCTCGCCGGCCTCGTCCAGGTGCGCCAGGGCCTCCATCGGGGTGGCGCCGGGCAGCACCTTCTCCGCCTCGACGCGCATCTCGGCCTCGATGCGCCGGAACTCCTCCCAGCCCCAGGCGTACGCCTCGTCCAGGTCGAGGTCGGAGCCCGTCCAGTAGCGGGCCCAGCGGGCGTAGCGCTCGCGGCCGACGGCGTCGGAAGTGCCCTCCACAGCCGGGGCGTAGCTGTCGCGCAGCCAGTCGCGCAGGCCGGCGACGGCGGCGGTGGCCTCGGCGGCGCCCGCGTCCAGCTCGGACCGCAGGGCCTGCGGGCCCTCCGCCACGAACTGCGCGAACCAGCTCGCCCCCGCGTCCTCGCCCAGCCACTCGCCGAGCTGCTCCACGACCGTGGTGACCTGGCGCGGTCCGGCCGGCAGCTTGCGGGAAAGGCCCTCCTCCAGGGACGCCCGGTAGCCCGCCAGGGCCTCCGGGACGGCGCGCAGCCGGGCGGCGACGTCGGCCCAGTCCTCGTCGGTCGCGGTCGGCATCAGCATGAAGACACCGCGCACCGAGTGGACGGGGGAGTGCAGGTTGCTCACGGCCCGCAGGCCCTCACCGGCCTCGTGCACGGCCAGCTCGGCGGTCAGCCGCTCGCGCAGCAGCCGCGCGCAGCGGCGCTCGTCGTCGTCCGGCACCTCGGCCGCGTCGATGTCGGCCAGCGTGCGGCGGGCCAGCTCGGCCTGGGCCTCCAGCCCGGCCGGGGTGAAGTCGGGGAGCCGGTCCTGTCCGGTCCGCACCCCCAGGTACGTGGCGGTGATGGGGTCGAGTTCGGTGACCGCGTCGACGTACGCGTCGGCGATCCGGCGGGGCAGCGCGCTGCCGGTGGTGTCGGGCATGGTCACATCCTGGTACGGAGCGGCCCGCTCCGTCATCACCATTGACGATCATATTCCTGACGTGGGCGGGAGCAGCGGGCCGCAGTCCCAGTGCTGGAATATCAACCGGGTCTCCACGCGGGCGACTTCGGGCCGCGAGGTGAACTCGTCGACGACCAGCCGCTGGAGGTCGCCGGTGCTCGCGACGGCCACGTGGACGAGGTAGTCGTCGGGCCCGGTGAGGTGGAACAGGGCCCGGGACTCCGGCAGCGCCCGCACCCGTTCCGCGAAGGGGCCGATCAGCTCGCGGCGGTGCGGCCGCACCTGCACCGCCAGCAGCGCCTCCAGCGGCCGTCCGAGCCGGGCCGGGTCCACCCGCAGCTCGTGGCCGAGGATCACTCCCGTACGGCGCAGCCGGGCGACCCGGTCCAGGCAGGTGGACGGCGCTACGCCGACGGCCGCGGAGAGGTCCTTGTACGTCGTCCGTGCGTCGTTCTGCAGCAGCCGCAGAATCTCGAGGTCGACCGGATCCAGAAGCACAGAATCGGACATCGGCCGAAGTTAACACGGGCTGCTGCCGCTACGTGCCGGTAGCTGTTCAGCATCGGGCCATGGACACGACAGCATCGGCGCCCACCCGCGCCCTCGCCACCGAGGCTGTGCACGCCGGCCGCGAAGACCTCGCCGACCTCGGTCTGCACGCCGTTCCCCTGGACCTGTCCACCACCTACCCCTCGCGGGACAGCCGCGCCGAGGCCGCCCGCCTGGACGACTTCGCCGCGACGGGCGCCGCACTGACCGGCCCGCCGGTCTACTCGCGGCTCGACAACCCCACCGTCGCCCGCTTCGAGACCGCGCTGGCCCGCCTGGAGGGCGCCGAGGCGGCCGTGGCCTTCGCCAGCGGCATGGCCGCCCTCACCGCGACCCTGCTGGCCCGCGCCTCGATGGGGCTGCGCCACGTGGTGGCCGTCCGCCCGCTGTACGGCTGCAGCGACCACCTGCTGACCGGGGGCCTGATCGGCACCGAGGTGACCTGGACCGATCCGGCCGGAATCGCCGACGCCATCCGCCCCGACACCGGCCTGGTGATCGTGGAGACCCCCGCCAACCCGACGCTGGCCGAGGTCGACCTGCGGGCCGTCGCCCACTCCTGCGGCGAGGTGCCGCTGCTGGTCGACAACACCTTCGCCACGCCCGTCCTGCAGCGGCCCCTGGAGAGCGGCGCCAGGATCGTGCTGCACAGCGCCACCAAGTACCTGGGCGGCCACGGCGACGTCCTCGGCGGGATCATCGCCTGCGACGAGGAGTTCGCCCGCGTGCTGCGCAAGGTCCGCTTCGCCACCGGCGGGGTGCTGCACCCCCTCGCGGGCTACCTGCTGCTGCGCGGGCTGTCCACGCTGCCGGTCCGGGTGAGGTCCGCCTCGGCGACGGCGGCCGCGCTGGCCGAGCGGCTGGCCGCCGACCCACGGGTGGTGAAGGTGCACTACCCGCGGATCGGCGGCGCCATGGTCGCGTTCGAGGTCCAGGGCGACCCGCACGAGGTGATCGCCGGGGTCCGGCTGATCACCCCGGCGGTCAGCCTCGGCAGCGTCGACACCCTCATCCAGCACCCGGCCTCGATCAGTCACCGCATCGTCGACGAGGGCGACCGGCACGACTCCGGCGTCAGCGACCGGCTGCTGCGCCTGTCGGTCGGGCTCGAGGACGTCGAGGACCTCTGGGAGGACCTGGACATCGCGCTCAGCGCAGCGACGCGCTCGCGCCGGCCGGTGACAGCGTCGCGGTGATGACCAGCGTGCCGTCCTCGACCTGGTAGTCCAGCGGCAGACCCAGGCGGCGCATCGTCGCGACCATCCCGGTGTTGGTCGCCCGGGTCACCGCGTACACGCTCTCGCACCCCGCGTCGACGGCCTGGGCGACCAGGCGGCGCAGCAGTTCCAGGCCGATGCCGCGGCGCTGCCAGGTGTCCTCGACCAGCAGGGCGACCTCGGTCTCGTCGCCGTCCCACAGCAGGTGGCCGAGGGCGACGAGCCGGCCGGAGACCGTCTGCACGGCGAGCGTCCGCCCGAAGCGGGGGCTGAGCAGGTGGGTCAGGTAGCGGTCCACGTCCGCGACCGGGCCGTGGTAACGGCGCGCCAGCGTCGCGCTGGAGCAGCGGTCGTGGAGTTCGCGGGCGGCCTCGAGGTCCTCGGGGCCCGCCCGGCGGACGCTGATCTCGTTGCCCTCCGGCAGGGTGAGGACGGCACGGCCGTCCGGCAGCCGGGCGCCGAGCTGCGCGTCGAGTTCGACGAGGGCGCGGGCCCGGGCGAACTCGGTCGGGGTGAACGGGAGGTAGGCGCGTTCCACGGTCACGGTGCCGCCGGCCGGGTCGCGCAGCCGCATGACCGTGCCCTCCAGGACGTCCTCGGCCGGGTCGGGGCCGGCCGTGCCGGGCGGGGTGGACCTGATCGTGCAGCGGCCGAACAACTGGCGCAGGGCCAGGGGCAGTTCGGCGGCGTCCATGGCGGTGCGGGTGGCCAGGCCCAGCACCCGGGTCGGGGTGTCGACGAGGTCGTGGGCGTCGGCCCGCTCGATCCAGGTGTCCCGCCCGCCGCCGTCGGCGACGGCCCGCGTCAGGTCGCCCGGCGCGAGCGCGGCCGGGGCGCGGACCAGGAAGTCGTCCACGGTGCCCTCGGCCAGGGGGTGGGTCTGGAGCGTGAGGATGTCCACGTCCCGCCCGGCCAGCGCGGCGCAGAGGGCGGCGAGGCTGCCCGGGGTGTCCCGCACGGTGGTGCGGACCCGCCACAACGTGGTTCCCGCGTCGGGCCGTTCGTCGGCGGAGCTTTCCCCCGGCTCCGTCGTACGGTCCCCGGCGTGGCTCCCGTCGGGTGGGGGAGAATGAACGTGCCGGCGTGCCCACCATGTGTGGAAGCCGGCGGTCGCGCCGAGCGCGGCGGCCGACAGGCACAACAGGGCGGGGCCGTCGGGGGCGTGCCCGACGAGGTTGGCGATGAGGTCGGCGGTGGCCACGGCCACGAAGAGCGCGGCGAGTTCGATGACGTCGCGGCGCCAGTGGTGCTGCCGCCGCGCGAGGGCGGCGGGGGCCGCCGTGGCGGAAGTCAGTTCTCGCATGCGAACACCATGCCGAACTGGTGTTGCGTGAGCACGAACGCGTTGTGACCGACGGGTAAAGGGTGTCCCATGTCGGTTAACTCCCCCTTTCAACAGTTCCGTCCTGCGACAACCGGCGCAGGCACCGGCCGTAGCGGCGCGCGATGCCACGCTGAGTGACGCGTCCCAAGGGGCCCAGTAGACCCACGTACCACGCCCCCGGTCCACTGAAGGCCGTGACATCAAGCCACACGGACCCGTCCGGCGCGCGGCTCACCACGAAGGCCTCCTCACCGCGTTCCGGGTGACCGGGGAGTGTCCCGTACGCGAACCCCACGCGCTCCGGGCCGCGTTCGGCCCACACCACCTCGCACGGCGCGCGCAGCGGCCCGATCCGCAGCGGCACCCGTACGCCCGGTGCCGCGTCGGGGGTACCGGCGGGCACCCGCAGTCCGGTCGCCCGGTGCATCCGCCAGTCCATCAGCGCCCGTCCGGCCGCGGCCAGCACTTCGGGGCCCTCGCCGAGCCGGATCCGCTCGTGCAGGCGGTGGAACCCCGGCGGGGTCGGTCCGCCGGTCCGGGTCACCCCGACCTGCTCGTAGGTGAAATCACCCGCCACGACGCCGTCCTCCCGGTCTGTCGGGACGCCGCGGAGCACCCTCCCCTGGTCGCCCCACGAGGTCTGGAAATCGCCGTATTGCCCGGTCGATTTGCACATGCTAAGCCCCGCGGGGTGCCCGCCGCCCGGCGACACGACGTCCTTCGCACCCCGCTTGTCGTGCACGGCCGCGGAGTCCGCGGCCGCCCGTGGGCGCGGCGCCGCGGGCGAACGTCAGAGCCCCGGGCCCTCCGGGCCCGGCGGGACGCCGCGTGCCACTCCGTACGGCGTCAGCGCGAGCATCCCCGTGCCGCGCACCGGGGTCTCGGGGGTGAGGCTCATGGGGCTGGGGCCGAACGTGGCGGCGATGTCGGGCGCCATGTCGAAGGTGGCCCACTGCCACTCCTGCTCGTCCTTTTCGCTTTCCTCAGCCGCGTCCCACTCCGCGGACAGCCCCAGCTCCACCCGGCGGGCCCGTTCGTGGGGAAGGGGGTCGCCGAGGGTCAGTAGCTCGTCCTCGCCGTCACCGGTCTCGCAGTAGCGCCGTACGACCTGGCCGGCCTCGGCCACCAGCCACGCCGATCCGTCGTTCCGGGCGCCGTAGTAGTAGGCCTGTGCCCGGCCGTAGCGGCCGCTGAGCGCCGTGCACAACTGGAGGACCTCCTCGCTGCGTTCGATGTCGCAGGGGTTGCACCAGTCGCCGAGGACGAGGGTCCAGCCGTCGAGCTCCGGGGAGACGTAGACGCGCGCGCCACGGATCCCGTCCTCGCCCGCCCCGCCGTGGGCGTCCGCGTCGAGCACCGCGAACGCCTCGGCGAACCCCACCGGCCTGGGGTGGGCGAGGCCGAGCACGTCGATGAGTCCGGCCTGGTCGCCGGTGGGCACGGCCAGCCAGTAGTTCCAGCAGGTGATCAACGGCTCGGGGCGGTCCCCGTCGTGTGCGTGCACGGGGACACCCTGCCAGGCCCGTCGCGCGGCCCCCGACGGGGTGCGGCGGGAGGGCGGCCCGCCCGCCGCCCCGGCTACCGCGCGGCGCGCCGGTACGTGCAGACGTTGACGCCCTTGTCGCTGGTGACCGTCGAGACCAGCTCGAAGGCGCGCAGTCCGCCGTCCTCGGGGAAGACCGACTTGCCGCCGCCGAGGAGCACCGGCATGACCATGAGGCGGAGTTCGTCGACCAGGTCCTCGCCGAGCAGGGCGCGCACCAGGGTGGGGCTGCCCATGACGACGAGGTTCCCGCCGGGGGTGTCCCGCAGCTTCCTGATCCCGGCGACGGCCTCCCCACCGGGGATGCGGGTGGTGTTGTTCCAGGTGAGCTCGGAGTCGGCCAGCGTGTCGGACACCACGTACTTCGGCAGCGCGTTCATCCGGTCCGCGAAGGGGTCGCCCGCCCGCTCGGGCCAGGCGCCGGCCATCGCCGCCCAGGTGCGGCGCCCGTACAGCAGCGCGTCCGCCTTGCCCACCGCCTCGTCGAAGGCGCCGCCCACGACCTCCGGGTCGAAGAAGGGGTGCGTCCAGCCGCCGTTGGCGAAGCCGCCGTCGGTGTCCTCCTCCGGCCCGCCCGGGCCCTGCACGACCCCGTCGAGGCTGATGAACTCGGTGACCACGATGCGCATGTGACCCGCTCCTCCGTCTACGTCAACTCACTGCGGTTACGCCGTTGAAGACCGTCGCACTGCCCCGGAATCATCGCCCGGGGGCGGACGATGTGCGGCGGTCTCCGCCTCATCCCTACGACTCACCACGGAAGTTGACCGCTCTTGAGCGGATCCGACCACTTCGGTGGCGTGCTGACCCGTCCCTTCGGGAAGGCCGGACGTCCCCTTGGTGCAGAGGGCCCCGCGCCCACTTCAACCGGGCCGGGTCCTCGTGCAGGGTGGGCGGTCGGACGCGAACGGCGTCCTCGGCCTGGCGCGAACTCCGGTGGAGTCGCCGTCATCGGCGGCGCCGGCGCCGCCCGTGCTGGAGGGGGGAGTGGCCCGGTGGTCGGCGGGGTCACGGGATGCCGTCCGGTGGGAGGGTCCACCGCCCCGCCCCCCGGCCCGCGTCGGCGCTCCACCGGGCGTGGACGTGCGCGAAGCGCGGCGGCGGACGGGCGCCGCTGCGTCTCAGGTGCCGGGGGTCGCGGTCCGCGCCTCGACCTGCTCCCTGGTCGCCGCGAGGATCGCCTCCGAAAGGGCGGGGTCGGCCCCGGCCACGGCACGCGAGAGGACCAGCGCGCCCACCATGCTCGACAGTGTCGCGAGGTCGGGGGCGTCAGCCTGCTCCTCGCCGGGCGCATCCCGCCGCCGGAGCCGCGCCAGGGAGTCGGCCATCCCCGTGATCCCCTCCACGAAGAGTTCCTGGAGCGCGGGTTCGCTGCGACCGGCGTCACAGGCGAGCGCGGCCACGGTGCACCCCTGCTCCGGTGTGTCCCGGTGGTCCGCGGACACGTACGTGTCGACGAAGCGCCGGAGGAAGGAGGGGGCCTCGGAGGGCTTCTGGTCCGGACCGTCGTCCAACGCGGCGTCGACCGCGGCCACGCTCTCGGCCAGTCCGCGTCGGCAGACCTCGGACTCCAGTGCCTGCTTGGAGGGGAAGTGGCCGTAGAAGCCCCCGTGCGTGAGGCCGGCCGCCTTCATGACGTCGGAGATCGACACGGCGCTGAAGCCGTGCTTCCTGAACTGCCGGGCCGCGCTGACGACGACCTGCTCACGGTTCGCAGCCGCTTGCTCACGGGTTACCCGCATGACCACCTCCAGAGACCTTCGCTTGACACTTTACATGACGGCCATCATGATTAAGTTATTCATGTTGGTCATCATGTAAACGGTGGCCGACACCGCGGCGGCAGCGGTCAGCGCCGCATCCCCCCACGACCGACCTCAGGTCAGGACAGGAACCACCCATGAATGCCCGCAGCTATCCGGCAGCCCGGACCGCCCTGGTCGCGGTCGACCTGCTGAACGACTTCCTCGCCGAGGACGGGAAGCTCGCCGGCCAGATCGGCCCCGTGCTGGAGGAGTCCGGTCTGCGATCCCGGCTCGCCCGCCTGCTCACCGGTGCGCGCGAGGCCGGGGTCACGGTCTTCCACGCGCCGCACGGCCTCAAGGAAGGCGTGTTCGACGACCTCAGGCACGTCCTTCCGCGCTTCCGGTTCGCCGTGGACAACGAGGTGTTCTGGGAGGGCAGCCGCGGCGGCGACTTCTACCCGCCGCTGCGCCCGCGCCAGGGCGACGTCGTCGTAGGCCGCCACCGGATGTTCGACGCGTTCTCCGGTACCGGCCTGCACGAGCAGTTGCGGGCCCACGCGATCGAGAAGGTGGTCCTGGCGGGTCTGACCTCGCAGACCTGCATCGAGGGCACCGGTCGCCACGCCCTGGAGGCCGGCTACCACGTCACCTTCCTCAGCGACGCGGTCGCGGACTTCACCGAGGAGGCGCACCGGGCGGCCCTCGAGATCTCCTACCCCACCTACGGGCACGAGGTGACCACCGTCGACCGGTTCCTGGCCGCGGTGGAACCGGCCGCGTAGCCGGGATCCGATCCCGCCGCGTACGGCACGCAGACGCATGCGCGACGACGCGGGGCGGCCCTCCGCCCGGCGCACACGAACCCCCTTCAGCACGACCCAGGAAGAACGATCATGGCCACACTCTCCGTCGTCTACCATTCGCCGAACGGCCACACCCGCGCGATGGCCGAGCACATCGCCCGCGGCGCCGGGACCGTGCCGGGCACCGACGTCCACCTCATCGAGATCCGTGGTGAGCAGGTCACCGACGGACGCTGGTCGCACGCCCCGACCATGGAACTCCTCGGCGCCTCCGACGCCGTGGTGTTCGGCGCCCCGACCTTCATGGGCAGCCTGTCCGCCGTCTTCAAGGCCTTCCTCGAAGGCGCCTTCCACCCGTTCCTCGGCCAGGAGTGGAAGGACAAGCTCGCGGGAGGCTTCACCCACTCCGCCTCCCAGAACGGCGACAAGCTGTTCTCGCTGCAGCAACTCGCCGTCTTCGCCGCGCAGATGAACATGCAGTGGATCTCCGTGGGCGACTCGGCCGGCCACAACTGGACCGGTGGCACTCGCTACGACGTCAACCGGCTGGGGTCCTGGCTGGGCGCGATGGGCCAGACCAACGCCGACGAGGGTCCCGACCCGGCCGGATCGCACGGCGACCGGGTCACCGCGCAGCGGTACGGGGCACGCCTGGCCGAGCTGACGGCGCGCTGGGTGCACGGCACGCCGTACCCGGTGCGACGGCTCACGCAGGAGGAGTTCCGTGAACTGTCGGCCCGCAGCGCGGCCGAGGCACGAGCCCGCCGCTGAACCGGCGCACCCGCGGCCGACCCGGTCCGGCGCCGGGATGCCGGCGCGGGCCCACCGAGAAGAACTGGGAGACAGCGATGTACCTGCACGTGACCGGGACGGTGACGGAGCCCGCCGGGCTCGCGCCGTTCGCCGAGGAGGAGCGGCGTGTGCTCGAGGAACTCAAGGCCGAGGGAACCGTGGTGATGGCCCTGCGCCGCCACGACAGGCCCGGCGCCCTGCTCGTGGTCGAGGCGGACGGACCGGGCGACGCTCAGGAGCGGTTGAGCCGACTCCCGTACGTCGCCCACGGTCTGCTGACCCTGGAGTACGTCGAGGTCAGCCGGTTGTGAGCCGGGGAACCGCGACGGAACGGAGTGACATGCGTTGAGCGGGCAAGACCCGGCGACCGTGACCCGGTGCGTGCCGGCGTCCACCGCGGTCGTCGCGCCCGACGCCCGGGGTGGGACGGCCCCGTGTGATCCCGTTCCCGTCGCGGTCCTCTCCGAGGACCGGCTGACGTACGAAGGCGCGGTGGCGGCCCTGTCCGGATTCCCCGGCCTACGGATGCTGCCCTGGGAGCACCGCCGGAACGCACAGGTGCTCGTCGCGTTCTCCGGCGAGCCGCCGGAGCGGGTGTTGACGCTCCTGGGGCAGGTCGCGGAGGCCCAGCCGGACATCCAGGTCGTCCTCGTCGCGGAATCCGTCTCCGAGCCGCAGTTGATGAGGGCGATCGGTCTCGGCGTGGTGAGCGTCCTGCTGCGCGAGCGCGTCACGTTCGCTCACATCGGGCGGGCCGTCGCCGCGGCACGCGAAGGACGCTCCGACATCTCCCCCGAGTTGCTGCGCCACCTCGTCCACCGCATCAGAGACGTCGACCGGGCCGGGACGGGTGACGGACACGGCCTGAAACCACGGGAGATCACGGTGCTGGGAATGCTCTCGGACGGACTCGACACGGCGCAGATCGCGCGTCGGCTGAACTATTCGGAACGTACCATCAAGAGCATCGTCCACGGAATCGTCATCAATCTCGGGGTGAGCAACCGCACCCATGCCGTCGCCCATGTGATCCGGGCCGGATTGCTGTGACGGAGCGCAGGAAAAGAATACCGACACCTGGAGAAGACGAAGATGAACGACCTGGTCGACCGCGTCCTGCGGGCCCACGGCGGACCCGATCGCTGGTCCGGTATCGACTCGCTGAACGCGGACGTGGTGTTCGGAGGCCCCTTCTGGCGCATCAGGGGATTCTCGGAGAGGCCCTTCGGCGCGAAGGTGACGGTGGACACCCGCCGTGAGCGGATCCGCTTCAGCCCGTGGACGGCCCTGGGCAGGGACCTGACGTTCCACGCCGACGAGGACGCCGTGGAGCTGCGGACGCCCGGTGACGAGGTCCTCGAACGGCGCACCGGCGTCCGGGCCGGCTTCACGGGATACGACCTGTCCTCGCCGTGGGAGTCCGTGCAGGTCGGCTACTTCATCGGGTACGCCATGTGGAACTACCTGAACACGCCGTTCCTGTTCACCCGCCCAGGGGTCCGGACCCGCGAGGTGGCCCCGTGGAGCGAGGGCGGCGAGGTGTGGCGCCGGCTGCGCGTGACGTTCCCCGAGGACATCGCCACGCACTGCGCCGAGCAGACCTTCTACTTCGGCGGCGACGGCATGCTCCGCCGGCTCGACTACGACGTCGACGTCAACGTCGGGGTCCCCGTCGCCCATTACGTCGGCGCGTACCGGGAATTCGGCGGAATCGTCTTCCCGACGCGGCGCAGGGTCCACCGGAGGAATCCCGACAATTCCGCGAGCGACAACTGGTCGATCGACATCGAGGTGCAGGACGTGAGGGTTTGCCGGCCTGACTGACATGCGGTGCCCCAAAGGGCGGACTTTCCTTCCCGCGTGACGCAGAAAGCCCCGATGCCGGCGCCCTACGATCCGGGAAACAGTCCGGTGCCGTGAGTGGGGGGCCTGTCCGCGGTCAGCGGAAGGGGAAATGCGGCGCCTCCACGCCGGCGGGCCGGCCCTTCACAAGGAGAGGCACACGCATGACCACCATTCTGCTCGTCCACGGAGCGATCGCCGACGGGTCGTCCTGGGCGAAGGTCATACCCCTGCTGCAGGCCGCGGGACACGACACCGTCGCCGTGCAGCAGCCGCTGAGCTCGATCGGCGACGACGTCGCCAAGGTACGCGGCGTGCTCGACGAACTCGACGGCCCCGTGGTCGTGGTGGGCCATTCCTTCGGCGGTGTCGTCATCACCCAGGCGGCGCACGACGCCCCCCAGGTGAGTGCCCTGGTGTACGTCGCGGCGTTCGCGCCCGACGAGGGCGAGAGCGCCGCGACACTGGGCGAACCGTTCGGGCGGCTCCCCTCGGCCGAACACTTCGAGGTGGACCGGCAGGGCCGCTTCACGCTTCCGCAGAAGCTGTTCCCGCAGTACTTCTGCCAGGACGTCGCACCGGAGGAGGCCCGGGTGCTGGCCGCCGTCCAGGGGCCCAGCGATCTGGCCCGCTTCGGGTTCGTGTCGGGCCCCCCGGCCTGGCGTGAGCACCCGTGCCACTACGTCGTCGCCGAGGACGACCGGATCATCCCGCCGGACCTGGAGCGCTTCGTGGCCCGGCGCATGGGGGCCGAGACGGTGTCGGTGCCGGGCGCCGGCCACCTGGTCATGGTCTCGCAGCCGCGGGCCGTGGCGGACGTGATCCTGGCGGCCGCCCGCTGAGCGGTGCGGACGGCAGCGGACCGCACCGGACCGCGCCGGACGGCCCGGCGGCGCGCACGCACCGCCGGGCCGTCGAACCGCCGCGCACCCCGCGCCGCTACTGCCCGACCAGCCCCGCCCGCAGCACCTTCGTGAACAGCACCGTGCCGTCCTGCTCGCGAAGCCGCACCGTCATGTCGCCGGAGTGGCCGTCGATGTCGACCTGCCCGAAGAACTGGTAGCCCTCGGCGGGCGAGACGTTCGACGCCGTCGGCGCCTTCACGAAGACCCGCTCCGGCCCGAAGGTGCCGTCCAGTGCGCTCGCCGGGAAGGCGCCTGCGTTCAGCGGACCGGACACGAACTCCCAGAACGGCGCGAAGTCCGTGAACGCCGCACGCGACGGCTGGTAGTGCTGCGCCGAGGTGTGGTGGACGTCGGCGGTCAGCCACACCGTGCCCGTGATCCTGCGGTGCTTGACGAACCGCAGCAGCTCGGCGATCTGCAGCTCGCGCCCGAGCGGCGCGCCCGGGTCGCCCTGCGCCACGGCCTCGATGTTCGGCCGGCTCTCCGTCGTGTCGGGCACCACCAGCCCGAGCGGCATGTCGGCGGCGATCACCTTCCACACCGCCCGCGACCGCGACAGCTCCCGCTTCAGCCACTCCAGCTGCTCCCGGCCGAGGATGCCCTGCGCGTCGTGGGCCTGGTCGTCGGGGGAGTTGGCGTTGCGGTACGTGCGCATGTCGAGGACGAACACGTCCAGCAGCGGGCCCTGCCGCAGCACCCGGTGGACCCGCCCGGCGCCGTCCGGGCGCAGCGAGGAGACGGGGAAGTACTCGGCGAACGCCCGCCGCGCCCGGGTCGCGAGGACGTCCACGCTCTTCTCGGTGTAGCGCGGGTCCGAGGCGGCGATCACCTCGCCCGGGTACCAGTTGTTGCGGACCTCGTGGTCGTCCCACTGGATGACCGACGGCACCTGGGCGTTGAAGCGTCGCAGGGCCTCGTCGAGCAGGTTGTAGCGGAAGTTGCCGCGGAACTCGGTCAGGGACTCGGCGACCTTGGACTTCTCCGCCGTGGTGATGTTGCGGTAGGTGCTGCCGTCGGGGAGCGCCTGGGTCGCCGAGATCGGGCCGTCGGCGTAGATGTTGTCACCGCTGCACAGGAAGAAGTCCGGGTCCACCGCGCCCATGGCGTCGAAGATGCGGTAGCCGCCGATGTCGGGGTTGATGCCCCAGCCCTGCCCGGCCAGGTCGCCCGACCACACGAAGCGCACCCCGCCGCGCCGCGCGTCGGGCGCCGTACGGAAGGTGCCCGTGACCGGCGCGCCGGTGCGGCGCGGGTCGTCGGGGTCGGCCAGCAGGACCCGGTAGTGGACCTGCTCGCCCGCGGGCAGGCCGTGCAGCCGGGTCACCCCGGTGAAGTCGGTGCCGGGGCCGACCACCGGACCGTGGAAGCGCCGGGTGTGCCGGAACGAGCCGGTCGCCGAGGTCTCCACCACCACCCGCGCGGGCCGGTCCGCCCGCACCCATACCAGGCCGCCCGACGCCGTCACGTCGCCGGTCTGCACACCCGACGTCGCCGCCGGTCTCCCCGACAGGGCCAGCGCGGGCGCGGCCACCGCGGGCACCAGCAGTGCCCCGGAGGCCGCCAGACCGCCCCTCAGCACCGAGCGCCGTCCGACCGTGCTCCCGGATCCGTCCGTCATCCTGGCCTCCCAAGTACGAGCCGTGCACGCCGACGTGACGCCGAAACGCGTCCGTCCCCGTTCCTACTCGCGCCGCGTGCCGTGGATCCGAACGCCCAGTGAACAACCGCCCCGCGCCGCCCCGGACACGCGCATGGGCACGGGCTTCCCCACGGCCCCCGGACACCCGGCAGGCAGGACCGGTGCCTCCCCGACGCCACGGCGCGCGGCCAGGCCCGGACCTGCGCGGCGGCGACAACGCCCACGCCCCCGGCCCGACCACGGCGCCCGGCCGTTCCCCGCGCTCCCCGCCCACCGTCCCGCACCACGAAACCCCCTGGTCACCCCGGGCTCCGCGGCCATACGATGGTCCGCAATCCGGCGGCCGCGATCACCCGATCGCCCTACCCGCGCCCCGCCCTCCCTCCTCGGGGATGCACCGGCGCCCCCACGATGACTGCAGATCAGACACCGCACACCTTCCAGGTCGACCTTCGCGGCCTGGTGGACCTCCTCTCCCACCACCTCTACTCCAGCCCCAAGGTCTACCTGCGGGAGCTGCTGCAGAACGGCGTCGACGCGATCACCGCCCGCCGGGCCGGGCAGCCCGACGCCCCCGCCCGGGTGCGCCTGCACGCCGCGGACGGCCGGCTGCGCGTCGAGGACACCGGCGTCGGCCTCACCGAGTCCGACGTGCACGACCTGCTGGCCACCATCGGCCGCAGCTCCAAGCGCGACGGCCTGGAGAGCGCCCGCTCCGAGTTCCTCGGCCAGTTCGGCATCGGGCTGCTCGCCTGCTTCGTCGTCGCCGCGGAGATCCGCGTCGTCAGCCGGTCCGCCCGCACCCCGGACGCCCCGCCGGTGGAGTGGACCGCCCGTGACGACGGCTCGTACACCGTCCGCACGCTGCCCGCGCAGGAGCACCCCGAGCCCGGTACGACCGTGCACCTCACCGCCCGGCCGGGCGCGGCGGAATGGCTCGCCGAGGAGCGGGTGCTCGCCCTCGCCAAGGACTTCGGCTCGCTGCTGCCGTACGACGTGCGGGTCGGCGACACCCCCGTCACCGAGCGCCCGCCGGTCTGGGAGCGCCCGCACCCCGGTCAGGCCGCCCGCCGGGTCGCGCTCGCCCGGCACTGCCACGAGCAGTTCGGCTTCACGCCGCTCGACGTCATCGACCTCGACGTCCCCCTCGCGGGCGTGCGCGGCGTCGGTTACGTCCTGCCGGCCGCGGTCAGCCCCGCCCACCGCGCCGGCCACCGCGTCCACCTCAAGGGCATGCTGCTCACCGACCGGGCCGACGAACTGCTGCCGGAGTGGGCCTTCTTCGTCCGCTGCGTGATCGACACCGACAGCCTGCGCCCCACCGCCTCCCGGGAGAGCCTGTACGCCGACGAGACGCTCGCCGCCGTCCGCGAGGCGCTCGGCGAGCGCATCCGCGGCTGGCTGACCGAGCTCGCCGCGGGCGACGAGGAACGGCTCGCCCAGTTCCTCGCCGTCCACCACCTCGGCGTCAAGTCGCTTGCCCGGCACGACGCGGAGATGCTGCGGACGATGCTGCCGTGGCTGCCCTTCGAGACCACCGACGGGCAGCTCTCGCTCGCCGAGTTCGCCCGCCGCCACCCCGTCGTCCACTTCACCCGCACCGTCGAGGAGTACCGGCAGGTCGCCGCGATCGCCTCCGCGCAGGGCATCGGGGTCGTCAACGGCGGCTACACCTACGACGCCGACCTGGTCGAGCTGCTGCCCACCGTGCGTCCCGGCACCGCCGTCGCCGAACTCGACGCGGACACCGTCACCGCGCACCTCGACGCCGTCGACCCGGCCGAGGAACTCGCCCTGTCCGGCTTCCTCGCGGCGGCCCGCGCCCGGCTCGACGTGCTCGGCTGCGACGTGTCGCTGCGCACCTTCCACCCGATCACCGTCCCCGCGCTCCACCTGGACGACCGGGCCGCCCGCCACGAACGCGCCCGCGCCGAGGAGGAGGAGCAGGCCGACGAGCTGTGGGCGGGCATCCTCGGCTCGCTGCGCGGCGGCGCCCCACGCGCCCGGCTGGTCCTGAACCACCTCAACCCGCTGGTCCGGCGGATCAGCGGCTTCAGCGACCCCGAACTCGTCGGCACCGCCGCCGAGGCGCTGTACGGCCAGGCCCTGCTGATGGCCCAGCGCCCGCTGCGCCCCGCGGACTCCGCGCTCCTCAACCGCGCCTTCCTCGGCCTGCTGCAGTGGGCGGCGCAGACCGCGGACGGCCCCGCGGGCAGACCCGGCGACGCCGAACAGGAGGACGGCCGATGAGCACCCAGGACCCGGCGGTCGAGACCGTACGCCGCGCGCTCCACCACAACAGGGAGGAGCCCGAGGGCCGCGCCCGCAACGCCGGCGCCGAGCGGCTCGTCGCCGAGGCCGAGGCCACCGGCGACACCCCGCTGCTCCTCGACACCCTGTTCAACCTCGCGAGCGCGTACGCCTACAGCAGCGAGAAGGACAAGTTCTTCGTGCCCTTCGCCCGCCTGCTGCGCATGTGGGACGAACGGCCCGGGGACTTCGACGGCGAGAACACCCACCACCTGCACTGGATCTTCAAGTGGGTGGCCAACGGGATGCTCGACCAGCCCGGCGTGCCGCTCGCCTCCATCGAGAAGTGGCAGCGCGAGATGGAGCACCGCTACCGCCTCGCGGACCACTCCGAACGTGCCGTGCGCCAGGGCGAGTTCCGCATCGCCCGGCACCTGGGCGACACGGCCCGCGCCGAAGCCGCCCACGCCGCGTGGCTGGCCGCCGACCGCGACGCCATGGCCGACTGCCACGCCTGCGAACTGCACGGACAGGGCGGCTGGCAGGTCGACCGGGGCCGCGACGAGGAGGCACTGGACACCTGGCGGCCCGTCCTCGCCGGGCAGTACACCTGCGCCCACGAACCGCACAACGTGCTGGCCTCCTCGCTGCTGCCGCTGGTACGGCTCGGCCGGCTCGACGAGGCCCGCGCCCACCACCTGCGCGGCTACCGCCTGGTGCGCAGCTTGGAGAGCATGCGCGGCGCGGTCTCCTCCCACGTCGAGTTCTGCGCCCTGACCGGCAACGAGGCGCGGGCGCTGGAGATCCTGGCCGAGCACCCCGCGTACTTCACCGACACCGGCGACCCCGACACGCTCATGGACCACCTGGCCGTCGCCGGGCTGCTCATGCGCCGCCTCGTCGCCCTCGGCCACGGAGACCGCGGCGTCCCCGGCCCCGCCGGCACCGAATGGACCGCCCGCGCACTGCTGCCCCACGCCGAACGCGAGGCGGCCGCCGTCGCCGCGCGCTTCGACGTACGCAACGGCAACGACGCCGTCAGCCGCCGGATGCGCGAGCGCCTCGCCGCCGTACCGCTCGTCGAGCGGCTCCCGCTGGGCGTCCGGGCCCTCCAGCGCCTCGCCGCGCCCTCCGCCGGCCCGCGGCACGCGCCCGTCCCCGCCGCGTCGCCGCCCGCGGGCGGCGACGACGTCCCCGCGCTGCTCGCCGAGGCCCGCGGGCTGAGCGAGGCCCAGCACCCCGACGCGGGCGCCGCCTGGGCCGCCGCCGGCCGCGCCGCGGAGCGCACCGGCACCGCCCTGGACGTCCTCGACCGCGCCGAGATCGCCGACCGCGCCGGGATCGTCGCCTTCGCCGATCCCGGCACCGCCGTACCGCTCTTCGGCACGGCCGCCGAACTCTTCGAGGCCGCGGGCAAGCCCGGCGAGGCCGCCGCCTGCCGCGCCCGCGCCGCCTACGCGGTGGCCGTCGCGGAAGGCGGCGCCGACAACGTCGCCGCGCTCGACACCGCCCTCGACGACCTGCGGAAGCTGTACGACACCGGCCGGGCCACCGCCCGGCAGCTCACCGGCGCCTGGCTGGCCCGGTTCGACGTCCGGCCGCCGGACGCCGAGGCCGGGGCGGAACTGCTGCGGATCATCGCCTTCGCCGAGGAGCACCGCGCCGAGGAGCGGATGACGGGACGGCTCGCCGACGCGCTCACCCTGCACGCCCGCCTCACCGCCGCCCGCGGCGAGGTGGACGTCTCCGCCGGGCTCTTCGCACGGGCCGCCGGCCTCCACCACGAGGCGGCGACCCCCTGGTACGCGGCCGAGCCCGAGGCGCTGCTCGCCGACCTCTCGCTGCAGCGGGACGACCACGCAACCGCCGAGGAGTCCGCCCGCGCCGCCCTGGAGCACGGCGCCGCCACCCTGGGCCCGGTGCACCGCGCCCACCTGCACACCGTGCTGGCCGCCGCGCTCGCCGAGCGCGGCGCCGACGCCGAGGCCGCCGACCAGGCCCTGGAGGGCGCCCACTGGGCCGACGAGGGCGAGGTGTCCGAGCAGCTGGGCGCCTGGGCGCGGCTCGTCCTCGGCGGCGCGCTGCTGCGCGAGGGCAGGGCCGCGGAGTCCGCCACCGTCCTGGAGACCGCCCTGCCCGACCTGGTGCGGGCCCACCACGACGGGCGGGTCGTCCAGGCCCGCTGGTGGCTGGGCGAGGCGCTGCGCGACCTGGACGAGCCGCGGGCCGCGGCCGAGCAGTTCCTGCTCGCCGCGGAGATCGCGCAGGGCTGGGACGAGCAGCAGGACCACGCGGTCCTCGCGAACCTGGCCGCCGACTCCCTGGAACGGGCGGGCCTGGCCGGCGAGGCGGCCCAGGCGTACGACCGGGCCGGTGAGCTCTGGCGCGCGATGGGGCGCCCCGTCCCGCTCGTCCGCACCCTGCGCGCCCGGGCCTGGCTCGCCCTCCACGACGAACGGGACGGACTCGCCGCGGGCCGCTCCGCGATGGCCGAGGCCGCCGCGGTAGCCGAGGAGGCCCTCGCCGCGGCGACGGCGGCAGGCGACGGGGCGGCCGCGGCGCAACTGCGCGCCGAGCTGGCCGGGACCCACCGGCAGACCGGCGAGCTGATCGTCCGTGCCTGTCCCGGCGAGCCCGGCGAGGACGACACGGACGGCTCGGCCCGCGCCGCCTACGAGGAGGGCCTGGCCTGCGCGGAACATGCGATCGCGCTCTTCGGCCCGGGTCCCGCGCGCAGCGCCGCCCAGCTGATGGCCGCCTGGCTGGAGGCCGACCTCGGACGGCCCGCCGCGGCCGCGGAGCGCGCCCGCGCCGTGATCGCCCTGTACGCCGGGGAGGACGGGGACGGCGACGAGGTCGCGGCCCAGCGGCTGGCCGAGGCGCGCTCCGTCCTCGAGTACGTCGGCGAACGGCCGGCAGGAGCGGACAAGGCGCAGGCGGGGGAGGCGGCGGCCGGGGAGGCGTAGGCCCGGAGGGCGGCGCGGTGCTGACCGAGAAGGAGGAGCACCCGGAGGGTTAGTCTGAATGGTGGCTTTTGCCCTTCCCCGGCGCGCGAGGAGGCCACCGTGACAGCCGAAGCCCTCCGGTCCGAGTTCGCACCGGCCGACGGCCGGTACCTGCCGATCGCCGCCCACGGGCTCATCGGCGACCTGCGCAGCGCGGCGCTGGTCGGCACGAACGGCACCATCGACTGGTACTGCTCCGGACGCTTCGACGCCCCCAGCGTCTTCGCCTCCATCCTCGACGCCGACCGGGGAGGTAGCTTCGAGCTGGCCGCGGACGTGCCCGCGCGCACCAAGCAGTTCTACTTCCCCGACACCAACGTGCTGATCACCCGGTTCTTCGCCGAGGACGGCATGGGCGAGGTCCAGGACTTCATGCCGGTCGTCGACGAGTCCCACGAGGCCGGCCGGCACCGCCTCATCCGCCGCGTGGTCTGCGTGCGGGGCGTGCTGCCGTTCCGGATGCGGGTGGCCCCGCGCTTCGACTACGGAACCGTGCCGCACACCGTCCACATGAGCGGGATGCAGGCGCTCTTCGCCACCGCCGCGCAGACCATCGCGCTGACCTGCTCGGTGCCGCTGGAGCACGACGGCCGGGACGTGTGGGCCCAGTTCAAGCTCTCCGAGGGCGAGGCCGCCGTCTTCGCCCTGGACCAGGTCGGCGACGGTGTCGGACCGCGCGGCTGCCCGCTGACCGAGGCGGAGGAGCAGTTCGACAAGACCGTGCAGTACTGGCGGCACTGGCTCTCCCAGTCCAAGTACCGGGGCCGCTGGCGCGAGATGGTGCACCGTTCCGCACTCACCCTGAAGCTGCTCACCTACGCGCCCACCGGCGCCATCATCGCCGCGCCCACCACCAGCCTCCCCGAGCGCATCGGCGGCGAGCGCAACTGGGACTACCGCTACGTCTGGATCCGCGACGCCGCCTTCTGCGTCTACGCGCTGCTGCGGCTGGGCTTCACCGACGAGGCCGAGGCGTTCATGAACTTCCTGTCGGACCGCGTCTGCGGGGGCGGTCCGCGCTGCGCGGCCGGCCCGCTGCAGATCATGTACGGCATCGACGGCCGCTCCGAGCTGCCCGAACGGGAGCTGGGCCACCTGGAGGGCTACTCGGGCTCCGCACCCGTCCGGGTCGGCAACAACGCCGTCCACCAGCTCCAGCTGGACATCTACGGCGAGCTCATCGACTCCCTCTACCTGTACGACAAGTGGGGCAAGCCGATCTCCAGCGCGCACTGGGACACCGTCTGCGAACTGGTGGACTGGGTCTGCGACAACTGGGACCAGCCCGACGAGGGCATCTGGGAGACCCGCGGCGGCCGCAAGCCCTTCCTGTACTCCCGCGTGATGTGCTGGGTGGCGATCGAGCGCGGCATCCGCATGGCGAACCACCGCGGCCTGCCCGCCAACCGCGAGCGCTGGTACGGGGCCCGCGACGACCTCTACCGGCGGATCATGAGGAACGGCTGGTCCGAGGCGCGCGGCGCGTTCACCCAGAGCGAGGGCGAGGACGTGCTGGACGCCTCGGTGCTGATGATGCCGCTGTCCAAGTTCATCTCGCCGACCGACCCCAAGTGGCTCTCGACGCTCGACGCCCTCGGCAAGGACCTCGTCTCCGACTCCCTGGTCTACCGCTACGACCCCCTCGCGAGCCCGGACGGCGTCCCCGGCGACGAGGGCACCTTCTCCATCTGCTCCTTCTGGTACGTCGAGGCCCTCACCCGCGCCGGGCGCAAGGACGAGGCGCGGCTGGCCTTCGAGAAGATGATCACCTACGGCAACCACCTCGGCCTGTACGCCGAGGAGATCGACCGGGCCGGCGAGCAGCGCGGCAACTTCCCGCAGGCCTTCACGCACCTGGCCCTGATCAGCGCCGCCTTCAACCTCGACCGGGCGCTGGGCTAGCCAGGTCTGGCCTGGCGGCCGCCGGTGGCGTGCCGGACCCACACGTTCGGCTCGACGTACACGGCGTGGTCGTGCGCGGTGTCGCAGTGCACCGGCACCAGCGCGCCGGGCACCTCGACGGCGCCGTCGCGGTCGAAGGGCAGCCCCGTCCAGCGCCGCCACTGGGCCGGCGTCCCGCTGACCGTCATGGAGGCCGGAGCGACCTTCACGACGACGCCGCCCGCCCTGACGTGCACCCGCAGCCACGGGTCCTCGGGCAGCCCGTCCTCGCGCAGCAGGCCGACGTAGTCGGTCATGGGGAGCCGCGGCCGCAGGTGCTTGGCCGTGGGACGGACGGGGGCGAACAACGCGTCGTGGCCCACCTCCCGCGCGGCGTCGCGCAGCGCGGCCACCAGGCGGTGCGACAGGCCGCGCCCCAGGTGACCGGTGTCGACGGTGATCTCCAGCGCGCTCGCGGCCGTCGCCGGCCGCCCGGCGCGCAGGTCGCCGTACGCCCACACCAGTACGCGGTCCCAGCCCTGGTCGGGGGTCTCCTCGCGGCCCTCGCCGGTGGCGTCGAAGGGGACGGCGAAGCCCCGGGCCACGACCCGGTCGCCGTCGGTGGCGACGACGCAGTGGCGCGGGAAGTCCTCCGCCACCCGGTGCAACAGGGCCCCGGCGACCGGGTCCTGGGGGACGAAGGCCGGCCAGTCCTCGGAGATCTCCCAGAGCCGGGGGAGCAGCTCGGGGCGCTCGGCGAGGGTGGTGATGCGGATGCTTCCGGTGTCGTTCACGAGCCCGCACCCTGCCAGACGCCGCTGCGCCCCGGCATCCGGGTTCCCGTTCAGGCCGCCCGGCCCACGCTGGAACGCGCCACGTCGGAACGGGCCACGACCGCGCCGGCACGGCGCCCCACCGTCACGGCGCCCCGGGCCCCGGAACCGGCGCCCCGGGCCACCACGGTGAGCGGCACGGCGGAGAGCAGCAGCAGACAGGCCAGGACGCCGCCCATCAGCGGGAAGCCCAGCCGGGCGCCGAGCAGCGCACCGGTCAGCGGCCCGCAGGCCACCCCGAGCGAGGACGCCGAACCGGCGTACACCGCCCAGCGGCCGCGCGGGTCGAGGGCGGCGGCCAGGCCGATGGCGTACGAGAGCACCACCGGGTAGACGGTGTTCCACAGCACCTCGCCCACCGCGAAGGCCACCGCGCCGCGGGCCGAGGCGCTGGCCGCCACGCACACGGCGATCACGACGGTGCCCACCCCCACGGGCACCGCTCGCCCGAGGCGCGGACCGAGCGCACCCGCGCCCACGACGCCCAGCAGCCCACCCCCGAGGGCGGCCGCGAACACCATGCCGACCGCCGCCTCCGACAGGCCGACCCGGTCCAGCCCGATGCGGCCGCTCACCCCCCACAGCGCGTTCTGCGCGAGCGACCAGCACAGCATCGACGCGGCGAGCACGGCACCGGCGCCCACGTGCGGCAGCGGCGGCCCGGCGGGCGGCGCGGCGGCCGCGGTCCGCGGGCAGGGCCGGGCGGGCAGCCGCCGGGTCAGCGGGAGGACGAGCAGCGCGGCGGCGGCGATGGCCGCGAAGGGCAGGGCGTGGCCGCCGCCGAGCCGCGGCAGGACCAGGTAGAGCGCCCCGGCCGTCGCGGAGGTGGCCAGCAGCCCGAGCACCGTCACCCGGTGCGGCTCCCGCTCCCCGGCGATCCCGACCGCGGCCACCGCCGAGGAGGTGCCGGAGCCGAAGCCGCCGGCGACGCAGCCCAGGACGACCAGCGGGACGACTCCGGTGGCCGCGGCCGTCGTGAAGCCGCCCGCGATCATCAGCAGTCCGTACCGGGCCAGCCGCGCCCGGCCGATCCGGTCCACCCGCGAGGCGAGCGTGAAACCGGCGCCGGCCGAGCCGAGCAGCAGCACGCTGCCGACCGCCCCGGCCTGGGAACCGCTCAGGGCGAGCCCGGTGGTCAGGCGGCCGACGACGGTCGGCATCAGGTACGGCGCGAGGTAGCCGGCGCAGAAGAGGGCGACGAGCGGCAGCAGGGCGCGCGAGGGCGCGGTCCGCGAAGACATGGGCGTTCCTGGAGGACGGCCGGAGGCACGGCGAGCAGAGGGGGAGTGGTGCGACCGTCGACGGACAGGAACGCGCGGAACCATGTGTATCAAGCAACCAGGCTCGCCGATAAGGGGGGATTCCCCACTCAAACCCGCTGTTGCCGAATCGAGATCAAACGCTCGCATGAGGCCCACACGCCCCGGTGCCCACGTCCCCGTCCGGCAGCGGCAGCGAGGTCCCCCGGTCCGCGCCCGCCCGCACCCGGAACTCCGGTCCGGGGAAGCGGTGTTCGGTGGCGGGGCGGCGCGGCCGCGTCGGCCGGTGCGGTCCGGTCGCGGGCCGGTCTCCTGCGGCAGCGCCCGCCGGCAGGCCGCCGCCCGGCACGGCGGGACGCACGTCCGGGGACGTGCGCCACGTCACACCGGAGGATCCGGAACGGGCGGGAACTCCGCCCCCGCGCCGGTAGTTCGACAGGTACGGGCCGAGCGCGGAGCGCCGGTCCGGCCAGCGGCCCCGACCGGGGGCCCCCGTCCCGGTCGGGGTCTTCACCGTGAGGCCGCGGGAGGCCGTGCCGGCCCCCGCGGCCCACCGGGCGCTACTTCACCCCGAGCAGCTGCTCGATCGGGTCGATCGCGAAGTAGACGACGAAGAGCGCCGACACCGCCCACAACAGCCAGTGCACCTGCCGGGCCTTGCCCAGCACGGCCTTGAGCAGCACGAAGGCGATGAAACCGGCACCGATCCCGTTGGTGATCGAGTACGTGAAGGGCATCACGGCGATCGTCAGGAACGCCGGGAGGGCGATCTCGAAGTCGTCCCAGCCGATGTTCTTGACCTGGGTCATCATCAGGAAGCCGACCGCGACCAGCGCCGGCGCCGCCGCCTGCAGCGGCACGATCGTCAGCAGCGGGCTCAGGAAGAGCGCCACCGCGAACAGACCGCCGGTGACCAGGTTGGCGAAGCCCGTGCGCGCCCCCTCGCCGACGCCCGCCGCCGACTCGATGTAGGCCGTGTTCGACGACGCGGAGGCCGCGCCGCCCGCGACGGCCGCGGCACCGTCGATGAGCAGCACCCGGCCCAGGTTCGGGACCTTGCCCTCCTCGTCCAGCAGGCCCGCCTCGGCGGTGATGCCGACGACCGTGCCCATGGTGTCGAAGAAGTCCGACAGGATCAGGGTGAAGACCAGCAGCACCACCGTGATGAAGCTGACCTCGGCGAACCCGCCGAAGAGGCTGAAGTGCCCCAGCAGCCCGAAGTCCGGCGCGGCGAACACGTCGTCGGGCACCTTGGGCGTGGTCAGCCCCCAGCTCTTCACGTCCGCGACGGCGTCGACCACGATCGCCAGCACGGTCATGGCGACGATGCTGATCAGGATGGCGCCCTTCACCTTGCGGGCCAGCAGGGCGATCGTCAGCAGCACCCCCAGGCAGAAGACCAGCACCGGCCAGCCCGACAGCGCCCCGCCCCCGCCCAGCTGAACGGGGACCGTGGTGTTCGCGGCGTCCGGGATGCGGCTGACGAAGCCGGCGTCCACGAAGCCGATGAAGGCGATGAACAGGCCGATGCCCACGCTGATCGCCTGTTTCAGCGGCTGGGGTATCGCGTGCATCACCGCCTCGCGCAGCCCGGTCACCACCAGGACGCAGATGACCACGCCCTCGATGACGATCAGGCCCATCGCGTCGTCCCAGCTCATCAGGGGCGCGATCTGGAAGGCGACCACGGCGTTGAGCCCGAGGCCGGCCGCGATGGCCAGCGGCAGGTTGCCGCCGACGCCCATCACGATGGTCATGACGGCCGCCACCAGCGCGGTGGCGGTGACCAGTTGACCGGTCGACAGGACGTGGCCGAACTTGTCCTTCGCGCTCCCGAGGATGATCGGGTTCAGCACGAGGATGTACGCCATGGTGAAGAAGGTGGCGAAGCCGCCGCGGACTTCACGGCCGAAGGTCGAACCGCGCTCCCCGATGCGGAAGTAGCGGTCGAGTGCGTTCTGCGGTGGTGGTGGCGAGCCCTTCGCCACGTCGGTGGCCTGAGCGGACATGGTGCTCCTCGGGGTTGGTGCGACAACCTGACGACCTGCTGGAGGCTGGGGGGATTGTGTACGCCGGAACGCCCCCTCGGGTTTTGAATCCGTTTCCTTGTGTTAACGAATCGGCACCGCCCGGCGGGTGGGGCCGGCCCGCGGATGTGCCGGTGCCGGTGCGCCGGTTCTTCGGCTGTCGCGCCGTCTCGCGCCCTTCGGGCGCAAAGATGCGGGCTGCGGGTGGGAGGGTGGCGGTCCGGGGCCGGTCGGCAGTCTGCGGCCCGGTGGTCGGTTGGGGTTCAGGCGCCGGAGCGGGGCCGGTTGTTCGTCTGGTGCCGGTCTCGTTGCCGTCCGCGGGTATAGATGGCCGGTGGCCACGCCCACTGTTGGTGGGTGGCGCGCCCGCCGTAACCGGCGTCTGCGGGTGCTTCCCCGATCCGAGATCGGGCTCTGTTTCGACGTCCATACCGTCGAAAGCGGGCCCGATCTCCCGCCGACCGCGCGACAGCACCCCGAATCACCCGCAGTCGCGGGTTACGGCGGGCGCGCCCACCGCCCACGGATGGCGTGGAAGCGGCCATCTGCACCCGCGGACGGCAACGAGACCGCCGCCAGGGGAGAGGCAACCCGCTCCGGCGCCTGAACCCCGGCCATGCACCCACCCGCACACGCCGACGAGCCCCGGACCGCCACCCTCCCCTCCGCAGCCGGCCGCTGTGCGCCCGAAGGGCGCGAGACGAACCCGCACCCACTCACCGGCCGCACCCACCCCCACCCACCCGCACCCGGGCACAAAAGTAATGCGAGGGTCGAGGTGTCCGGCCGGCC
>NZ_JBEXYN010000015.1:0-191442 GCF_040630935.1 Streptomyces sp. NPDC005722 | reverse complement strand
CCGCCGCGGCATGAACGTCATGGCCCGCTCGCGCGCCGAGGCCGTCAAGCGGGTCGGCGACCGCGTCGAGGTCACCCTCTCCGACGGCCGGGTCAACACCGGCAGCCTTCAGCTACAAGAAGCCAACCATCAGCTCGATCAAGCACCCCGGCAAGGGAAAGGTAAAGCCGCTAGTTTCCATCTAGGGGCGGGTAGTTGTTTGCCGTGCAGGTCGCGGCCACGAAGGTCAGCCGAATCACTGCAGCGGCGGAAGCTGCCCGAGAGCCGTGAGCGCTTGCCGTTGCGCTTGTGCTACAGCCCGTGTTTGCGCGTTGTCGGTGCGGCGGAGCACAAAGAGGGTCGCCAGCGCGAGAATGCTGGGCCCCGAGAGCATGGCTGCCAGCCACTCGTGACCGGCCAACCCCACAGTCACTGCACCAGCAATCGATCCAGCGCACAGGACGAAGCCCGCAACCAAGCCAATGAGGTAGAGGATGTGGCTGCGGCGGGCATCCGCTTCCTGCGTCTGAAGGCGCAGGACCTCCATGTTGTGCTCGTGCTCACGAACCAGTTGTGGCTCCAACGCCTTGAGCGCAACTTCGAGATGCTCGCTGGGGAGTTGCGCCCATTGGAGGGCGAGCTCAAGGCCGCTCGGATGCCGCGTGGCATCCCCGATCTCGTTGGTCACCGCCGGCTACCCCCGCCCCCGTCGTGTGCCGGCAGTCGAGAGAAAGGCATGCCCTCGGGCGGCGGGCCAAGCGCCTTGAAGATCTTGTCAAAACCTTCGACCACGCTGACCGCGGCCTCCGGGGCCAGCGGCTTCTCTGCCAGAACGCCGAGGCCTGGCACCTCCTGGCGGGATTGCAGGCTCGCGGCAGCGGCAAGCCGTCTGAGCCACAGCAGAGCGACATCCCGATGGCGGCGTTTGTCGAGCATCTGTACGGCGTGCGCGTAGAGCCTCCGCATTTCGAAGCTGTCCCGACGGGCCAGAGCGCGCAGCTCCTCCATCGTCAGCCTGTTCATTCGCCGGACCTGCACCGTCGCGAGGCATACCTCGAAAGCCCGTGACGCCATCAGGGTGATGAACACAATGACGACAGTCCCCAAGAACGCGCATAAGGGACCCACCCAATGCCATTGCTCCGCCGTCATGCGCACCCCCGATGAGGCTTCCAATCCTCAAGCGTAGAGGTTTTTACCCGCCGGCAAGCAGTGCACCCGAAACGACGCTTCGCCATCCGATGTGGCGCAGATTGCACCATGGCCAGCTCGACGGTGCCGGCCCTGGGGCCCCACTCGCGCGGGCGATATCCGTTGCGATGGTTGACGCGTTCGTCGCTGACCTGCCCGTATTCGGCGTTGCAGAGGGCATCTGCCTCCGCGTACATGAGCGCGTCGGCGAACGTCTTCACCATCGCGCGCAACAGATCCGGACTCGCCGCGGCGAGGTTCTCCTCGGCAAGCGCGTGGAGGGGCAGACTGTCAGGTGCGGTCATCGTGCTGATCTCCTTCGAGGCTTCGACACTTCGAAGATCAGCCGGTGGCCGTTTGTCTATGTGGGCACCAACCCAGACGCCGGAGCAAACCCCCGCATCAGGTCCAACCCGCTGACGTCACGACGGTGACCGGCGGTACGCACAGATGCGACGGGACCAACGGTGGCGCCAACCCCAGTGCGGTACCGACGCCGACCGCCGCCCTCGACGACGCGGCCCGCAAGCGGCACTTCACCTGGGACGGAACCTGGTACGCCTCGTTCGACGACTTCTCCGTCGACACCATCAAGAACGTCAACGGCAACGGCGTCGCCTACTGGAACATCTCCGTCAACGGCGTCCCGACGCCGGTCGGCGGATGCCAGTTCAAGCTGAAGGCCGGGGACAAGGTCGCCTTCACCTGGACCGCCTTCTAGAACGGCCGCGCTTCCGACGACGTCACCGCTTCCCCGGCCCGCACGCCGTGCAGCACGTGGGCCAGCACCTCCGCGCCGCGCACCACGCGCGGGCCGGGGCGGTTGAAGTAGGACGGGCCGTCCAGCACCCACACCTGGCCCGCCCGCACCGCAGGCAGGTCGGCCCACCCCGGCAGCGCCGTGAGCGTCTCCCTCTCACGCAGCGTCCGTTCGGGGGCGAAGCCGCACGGCAGCACCAGTACGACATCTGGCCGGGCCTCACGTACGGTCTCCCACGTCATGGGCTTGGTGTGCTCGCCCGGCGCCGCGATCAGGGCTTCCCCACCCGCATGGCTGATCTGCTCCGGCACCCAGTGCCCTGCGGGCCACAAGGGATCGAGCCATTCGATCGCCACGACACGAGGGCGGGGCCGGCCGGCCGTCAGCTGGGACACGAGGTCGAGCCGGTGGCGCAGTTCCTCGCGGCGCCGCTCGGCGCGCTCACGAACTCCGAGGAGTTCGCCCACGGTGACCATGCAGTCCAGGACGTCGTCCAGGGTGCGCGGTTCCAGGCTGAGGACTCGGGTGTCGGTGTCCATGACGCGCACCGCCTGACTCACCCGCTGGTAAGAGACGGCGCACACCTGGCAGAGGTCCTGGGTGAGCACGACGTCCGGTTCGGCGGCCGCGAGCGCCTCCGTGTCCAGCGTGTACAGCGAGGAACCGGAGTGGGCGGCCCCTCCGACGGCATCCGAGATCTCCCTGCTGCTCAGGTCGTCCGGCGAGAACGCGGCACCGGTCACGACGGGAACGGAGGCCACCGCCTCAGCCGGCCAATCGCACTCGTGCGTCCGCCCCACCAGGTGAGTGGACAGGCCGAGTTCGGCCACGATGTCGGTGGCCGCCGGGAGGAGGGACACGATGCGCATCCTCAGACTCTAGGCCGGGGAGCAGGGCAGCCAGGGCAATCTCAGCATGAGCGCCTTCTGTGAAGAACGGCAAGCCGCATCTCGCCACTGGCTTTGTTCACGGCCTTGAGCGGCACTCGTACAGCGCATCGCGGGCAGTTACCGCCGGTAAGAGTCGAACACCGGCGGATCCGTTCATCTTCCTCAATGCTCCTGCGCGGGCGCGTGTCCTTATCACCGCCATGATCGTTTGCTGGCTGGGCTCGCGGCGCTACAACACAGACGGCCGTCGTCCGAAGCCCGATCTCGAACCAGGGGGTGGACTCATGGCAGAACACACGATGCTCATCGATGGTCACAGGCGAACTTCGAGCAGCGGGTACGTCCACGGCTACTCTGAGACCGAGGCTGGCAGGCTCACTGAACAGGCCGAGGCGATGGCCGCACTCATCCATGAAGGCACTGTCTACCCGCCCGGCAGCAGAGTCCTGGAAGCCGGCTGCGGGGTAGGAGGCCAGACAGCAAGGCTTCTTCGTTCCAGCCCTGGCGCTCACGTCGTGGCCGTGGACCGGGACCAACGTTCACTGGTTCGGGCGCGTACGCACATCAAGGCCATGTCCGGCCACCATCGAGTGCGATGGTGCCGAAGCGACCTCGCCGCTCTGCCCTTCCCCGACGAATCGTTTGAACACGTTTTCGTCTGCTTCGTCCTGGAGCACGTGGCCAACACTCATCGCGTTCTCACGGAACTGCGCCGGGTATTGCACCCCGGCGGGACCCTGACCGTCTTCGAGGGCGACAACGGAACCCTCGCCTTCCATCCCGAAAGCCCTGATGCCTGCGCCGTGATCGAGAACATGATCCTGCTTCAGGCTCTCGCGGGCGGCGACGCCCAGTACGGCCGTCGGCTCCATCCCGCCCTCGCCGGAGCCGGCTTCAACGCGATCCGCGTCGAGCCACGCCTGGTCTACGCTGATGACGCCAACCCGACAGCCCGGCCGTTCATCCGCGACGTCTACAACCCGATGATCGCCACTTTGCAGGACGATGCGGTCGCCGTGGGCCTGGGCTCGCAGTGCCAGTGGAAGCAGGGAACCGCCGATCTCGCGCGCGTCGCAGAGCCGGGCGGCACCTTCCACCTCACCTTCTTCAAGGCCACCGCCACAAAGGCAGAATAGGGCCGACTGCGGCCGACCATGCGCTAACTCGACCTGCCTGCATGGCACTACAAGACCCAGGAAAATTGAACGACGGCAGAGCGGAAGCCGGTGGGAGTCCGGCACCGGTTCGTCTCGTGGTGACACCGAACGCCTGCGAGTAGGTGCTGGGGCCGGGAGGGGCGCGATACACACCCCTCCCGGCCGGCCAGGCGCGTCAGGACGAGGAGAGCTCCGAGCGCACGGTACGGGCCGCTGCGACCAGGTTCTCCAGGGAAGCACGGGTCTCGGGCCAGCCTCGGGTCTTCAGGCCGCAGTCGGGGTTCACCCACAGCCGCTCGGCGGGGATGGCTTCGAGCCCCTTCCGCAGCAGGGCGGCAGCTTCGTCCGCGTCCGGCACGCGGGGCGAGTGGATGTCGTACACGCCCGGACCGGCCTCGCGCGGGTAGCCGTGGGCGGCGAGCTCCCGGGCGACCTGCATGTGGGAGCGGGCGGCTTCCAGGCTGATGACGTCGGCGTCGAGGTCGTCGATCGCCGACACGATGTCGCCGAACTCGGCGTAGCACATGTGGGTGTGGATCTGGGTGTCCGGGCGCACGCCACTGGTGGTCAGCCGGAAGGCCTCGGTGGCCCAGGCGAGATAGGCCGCGCGGTCCGCCGACCGCAGTGGCAGCGTCTCGCGCAGGGCGGGCTCGTCGACCTGGATGACGGACGTGCCCGCGCTCTCCAGGTCGGTGACCTCGTCGCGCAGGGCGAGGGCGACCTGGCGTGCGGTGTCGCCGAGTGGCTGGTCGTCGCGGACGAAGGACCAGGCGAGCATGGTGACCGGGCCGGTGAGCATGCCCTTGACGGGGCGGTCGGTGAGCGACCGCGCGTAGGTGGTCCAGCGCACCGTCATCGGCTCAGGGCGGGAGATGTCGCCGGCGAGGATCGGCGGCCGGACGTAGCGGGTGCCGTAGGACTGCACCCAGCCGTGCTGGGTGGCCAGGTAGCCGGTGAGCTGCTCGGCGAAGTACTGCACCATGTCGTTGCGTTCGGCTTCACCGTGTACGAGGACGTCGAGCCCCGCCTTCTCCTGGAAGGCGATCACGTCGCGGATCTCGGTCCTGATGCGCTCCTCGTATTCGGTGGTCGTGATCCGGCCGGCCTTGAGGTCGGCTCGCGCAGTGCGCACCTGGGTGGTCTGCGGGAAGGAACCGATCGTGGTGGTGGGCAGAAGCGGCAGGCCGAGGTGGGCGCGCTGGGCGGCCGCCCGCTCGGTGTACGGCTGGGAACGGCGGGCGTCGGATTCGGTGACCGCGGCGGTGCGTGCTCGCACGGCGGGGTCGTGGGTGATCGGCGACGTCGTGCGGGAGGTCAGGTCGGCGCGGTTGGCGGCGAGCTGCCCGGCGATGGCCGCGGTGCCCTGGCTCAGGCCCTTGGCGAGGGTGACGATCTCGTCGGTCTTCTGCTTGGCGAAGGCCAGCCAGCGCGCGATGTGCGGGTCGATGTCACGTTCCGCGGCGGCGTCGAGGGGGACGTGGAGCAGGGAGCACGAGGCGGACACATCGACCCGGTCCGCCAGCCCCAGCAGGGTGCCGAGGGTGGCGAGGGACTTCTCAAGGTCGTTGATCCAGATGTTGCGCCCGTTGACCACACCGGCCACGAGCCGCTTGCCGGGCAGTCCGCCCACGGCGGCGAGCGCGTCCAGGTTGGCTGCGGCCGCCTCGGTGAAGTCGAGCGCGAGTCCCTCCACCGGTGCCTTGGCCAGCACGGGCAGAGCCTCGCCGAGCCGGTCGAAGTAGGACGCGACGAGGATCTTCGGCCGGTCCGTGAGCGCGCCGAGCTTCGTGTACGCGCGTTCGGCGGCGCCGAGCTCCGTTGCATTGCGGTCCTGGACGAGTGCGGGCTCGTCGAGCTGGACCCAACCGGCGCCCGCGGCTCGCAGGTCGGCGAGGACCTCCGCGTAGACCGGGAGGAGCCGGTCGAGGAGGGTCAGCGGCTCGAAATCCGCTGCGACGCCCGGGGCGGCCTTGGCGAGCAGGAGGTACGTCACGGGGCCGACGAGGACCGGCCGCAGCATCAGACCGAGAGCGATCGCTTCCTTCACCTGCGCGACCTGCCGCGATGAATCGGCGGTGAAGACAGTGTCGGGGCCGAGTTCGGGGACGAGGTAGTGGTAGTTCGTGTCGAACCACTTCGTCATTTCCAGCGGCGCCGTGTCCTGGGTGCCGCGCGCCATGGCGAAGTAGCCGTCGAGTTCGTCGGCCTCCACAGCCTCGCGGTGCCGCTCGGGGATGGCGCCGACCATGACCGTGGTGTCAAGGACGTGGTCGTAGTACGAGAAGTCGCCGGTCGGGACCTCGGTGATGCCGGCTGCGGCGAGTTGCCGCCAATTCGTGCGGCGCAGATCGGCCGCGGTTTCGTGGAGGGCGTCGGCGGTGACACTGCCCTTCCAGTAGCCCTCGACGGCCTTCTTCAGTTCTCGGTTACCGCCCTGACGGGGGTAGCCGTACACGGTGGCCCGTGCCGCCGCGGCTGCGGACTTCGCTGTCACGGATATCTCCTTCGCGAGATGACTCCCTGAGATCCCGGCGACGGGACGGGAGCGCGAAGGGGGACACGACCCGGACGGAGGATGCGCGCGAGCGCGGATGCTCGTCCGCCGGATGTGTACGCCGACCCGCCCTCGAGGTCACCGAGATGTCCGCGCACGTGTGGACGTGCACGGGCAGCGGGCAGGTCTTCGGACTCGCGGGCGCGTCTGCCGGGGCAGACTCCTACTGGCCGTCGCTTCCCAGACCCGGCCGGGCCCAGTGCGTATGACGGCGGTCGTTCCCACTCACCGCTGCGGGGCAGTCCCGGATTCCCACCGGGTTCCCTCTTACGACGCATCCCGCCTGGCGGACGGGGCGAACCAGCTGCACCAGCCACCCTAGGCGTCAATCGCCCGCCGTGGGCGGCGGCGCTCACATTCCGGAATGGCGGGTGCCCCACTTTCCCGGTCGGGGCGAGGTGTGGGCGCCTGGCCGGCGGGCGCCCACACCCCTGGGGTCAGGCGCCCCAGCGCAGGGCGATGGTGTCGCCGACGTTGACGACCTTGCCGCGGGTGGCGGTGGCGAAGGAGGAGCCGTCGACGCTGACCTTCCAGGTATTGGATCCGCTGTTGGCCTTGCCGTTGACGGCGGTGACAGTTCCCGTGCCGGAGGACGGGGTGACGGAGGTGACGCAGCCGGAGGGCGTGGCCGCGGTGGCCGCCGCGTCGAGGACGGCGCCGAGCGTGGTGGTGGTGCCGGTCGGGGTGAGGGTGACGGAGCAGACCTTGAGGTTGCCCGCGCCGTCGTCCACGGTGAGCGCCAGCTTGGTGGCCGTGCCGGAGGTGAAGGATGCCTGGCTCACCCACTGCGGGGCGCCCGATGTGCTGGGGACGGGCGGGGCCGAGGTGAAACCGCCGCCGGCCACGGCGCGCAGCCCGTCGATGGAGGCGTAGGCCTGCGGGGAGGTGTCGCTCGGGAGGTACTTGAAGCCGCCGCCGGGGTTGAACTGCTGGGAGATGAGGAAGTCGACCGGGGTCTTGCCCATGGAGGTGAGGAAGTCGCCGGTCTGCGGGTTGATGCCGCAGGCGTTCAGGCCCGACACCGCCCAGCCGTTGGAGTCGGTGTTCACGCCGAACATGGCGTTGAAGGCGCCGCTGCCCGCGACGAGCTTGCTCTTCAGGAACGCCTTGGCCTGCACGATGTCGGTGTCCGTGTTCGGGACGCCGGAGACGCACAGGGCGGCCATGGCGGCGCCGGTCATGTCGATGTCGCTGGTCGCGGCGAGCTGGGTGGGGTTGCCCTCGGCCTTGCTGAAGTTCCAGCCGCCGTCGTTGTGCTGGTTGGCGCGGATGCGGGTGACGACGGCGTCCCGCAGGGCCTGGGGTATGCGTGCCGTGCCGGACTGGGTCCTGGCGCCGTTCAGGGCGAGGGCGGCGAAGACGGTGCCGTTGAAGTTGGCGGACGGGCCGAAGTAGCCGGTCTCCGCGGTCTGCCAGTAGCCGTAGACGTCGGCGACCAGGTTGCGTGACGCGCTGACGCGGGCCGGGTCGATTCCGGCGGCGTAGGCGTTGAGCGTGGCGCGTTCGTAGTCGGTCACGACCGGGGAGGCGGACGGCCAGGCCGTGGTGGACAGCAAGTTGCGGTAGACGGTTCTGGCGTTCTTGCTGGTGTCTCCGCCGGGGGTGACGTCGACCGCGGCGGTGCCGGCGGCCGCGAAGGCGCTGAAGGCCCACTCGTTGGACAGGCCGGAGCCGGCGTACGAGCCGTCGGCTGCCTGCAAGGTCTTGAGGTAAGCGACGCCGTTGGTCTTCGAGGTGGCGATCTGCGCCGGGGTCGACGTCGCGAGCGCCGGCTGCGCGGTGAGGACGAACGCTCCGAGCACGGCGGCCGCGGCGAGTGCCGGGCGGCGGAAGGACGTGGCGAGGGACAAGGCCTGCTCCTGGGGTGAGGGACGCCGGTCCACGTTGCCGGGCCCTCGCGATCTGCGCCGGGAGCAGCGGGCGTGGCCGCCGTCCGGGTCGCGTGGATCGGCTTCCAAGGGTGCAGCACCGCGTGGGCATTCGGGCTCGGAACGGCTCGCCGTCCCACACCGCTGCGCGTCAGCCCCGGATTCCCACCGGGTTCCCCCACACGGCAGCGGAGGACGCTACCCGACCCCGGCCGGGCCCGCCAACCCCGCCCCGGGCGCGTGCCATTGCCCCGGGCAGGCGCTCTTGACGCCGGATTCGGTCGCGTGCTGCAATCCGGCTGATACGCAATGTGGTTCCAGGGGAAGCCGGTCGAAACCCGGCGCTGACCCGCAACCGTAGGCCCGGCACCGTCCGGGCGAGCCGGAATGCCTGGAGCGTGTTCAACAGCGACAGACGCCGTCGTGGACTGCGGCGTGGTTCGACCGGTCTCACCCGGCAGCGGCCTGCCCGCGCGGTGGAGGCCCCTCAACCACACCCGGTCCGTGCCGGGACGAGGACGAGGGGCCGTGGTGGGAACCGACAGGCGAAGAGACGGACGGGCGGCGGCGCGGGGAGCACGGCGTCTGCCGGCCTTGATATCCACGCTGTTCCTGCTGGTGGGCGCCGGGGTGACCTTTCTCACCGTCCCGTCGGCGGCCGCCGACCCCATCGGCGAGTGCACCGGGACCAGGGGCGCGATCGTGGCCGTCGACTTCGGTCCGTTCGGCGGCACCGTGGAGCGCGGCTGCGACACCACGCCGAACACCGGCTACGAGCTCCTGCACGACGCCGGCTTCACCACCGAGGGCACCGAGCACGACGGCCCGGCGTTCATCTGCCGCATCGGCCTCGGCACGTTCAACTCGGGGACGCAGTACCCGACTCCCGACAAGGACACCTGCGTGCTGACCCCGCCGGCGACGGCGTACTGGTCGTACTGGCTCGCCGCACCCGGCCAGGACGACTGGTCCTACAGCCAGTTCGGGGCGATGGACCGCAAGCTCCACGACGGTGACGTCGACGCGTGGGTGTACGGCGGCACCGACATCGGTGGCAGCACGGGCAAGCCCTCCTTCAGCCCCGACGACGTCCGCGCAGGCGGTGACGGAGGCCCGACGGACCCGACCGGCGAGCCCACCGGCGAGCCGGGGGACGTCGACCTGGACGGTGCGGCGGCCTGGCTCAGGGGCAAGCTCACCGCCGGGGAGCGCATCGTCGACGACGGCGCCGAAACCCCCAACTACCTGCTGACGACCGAGACGGCGTACGCGCTGGCCGCCGCCGAAGGCAAGAGCGAGACCGTCGACAAGATCACGGCGTTCCTCGCCGCCCACACCGACGACTACGCCTACCCCGCCGGGACGGACGAGGCCCCCGACGCCACCGCCGCCGCCCGCCTGGCCCTCCTCGCCGAGGTCACCGGCGGCGACCCGGCCGACTTCGGCGGCCATGACCTGACCGGCGACCTCGAGGGCAACGTGTGCGCCGCCGGCCCCGAGTCCGGCGAGCCGACACCCGGTTGCACCGCCAAGGGCGACTTCCGTAACGCCACCTACACCGACGGGCAAGCCCTGTCCGTGCTGGCGCTCCTGCGTGCGGGCGTCACGCCCCCGGCCGACACACTGGACCGGCTGACCCAGGTCCAGTGCCAGGACGGCGGGGTCACCAGCATCCTCATCCGCCCCGGCGAGTTCTGCGACGGCGACCCCGCGACCACCGCACTCGTCGCCCTTGTCCTCCAGAAGGCCGACGGGCACGACGACGCCGTGGCCAAGGCCCGCGCCTACCTGAAGAAGGCCCAGCGCGAGGACGGCTCGTTCCCCGGCTACACGGGCGCCACCACCGGCAGCGTCGCCGCGACCGCCTGGGCCTCGCAGGCCCTGCGCGCCCTCGGCGACACCGGCCTGGCCGACGCGGCGGTCGGGTGGCTGTCCCGGCAGCAACTTGACGACGGCGGGTTCGGATTCGAGGAGGGCGCCACGGAGTCCTCCCTGTACCCGGCGCCGCCCGCGGTCCTCGCCGGAGCCCGTACCAGCCTCGTCGACCTCACCGCGAAGCCCGACGAGCCGACGGACCCGCCGACCTCGCCCACGCCGACCGGCGGCCCCGGCACCCCCGCCGGTGACGGGCCCGACCTGAAGAAGGGCGTCGCCTACCTCACCAGCGACGACAACCTGAAGCAGGGCCAGTACTACACGGCCGGCCCCGGCACCGAGCGGGCGGACTTCGGCCTCACGATCGACGGCGCCTACGCGCTGGCGGCGACCGGCCTGAACGACGCCAAGCTGCGCGGCATCGTCGACTTCCTCGACCACGGAGGCAAGGACGGCGAGGGCCGCACGGTCAACGACTGGACCGGCATCGGAACCCCGTACGCGGGCGGCGCATCGATCGGCAAGGCCGCCCTGCTGGCCGAGGCCGTCGGCCGCGACCCCCGCGACTTCGGCGGCAAGGACCTCATCGCCGCCCTGGACACGGCCGTCTGCACGGAACCGAGCACCGCCCCGGACACTTCGTGCCCCGCCAAGGGCGCCTACACCTACGCCCCGTCGGTGTTCTCGCAGTCCCTCGCGATCATGGCGCAGCTGCGCGCCGGGGAGAAGACCGCGGCCGAGAAGCCGATCGCGTACCTGGAGAGCCTGCAGCAGGACAACGGCGCCTGGCCGAGCCTGATCCCCGCCACCGACGACTCCGACGTGGACTCCACCGCGATCGCCGCCATGGCCCTGGACCTGGCCGGCGGCGAGAGCGCGGACAGGGCCGTCGACAAGGCGCTGGCGTGGCTCGCGTCCAAGCAACTGCCGGACGGCGGCTTCCCCGGCGCGGCCGGGAACTCCGTCAACTCCGCGGCACTGGCGGTGCAGGGACTGTCCCTGGACGCGACCGTCTACGCCGGCGAGATCGCGAAGGCGCAGCGGTTCCTGGCCTCGCAGCAGAACGACGACGGCGGCTTCAACGTCGCCAAGGAGGGCCAGCGCGGCTCGGACCTGCGGGCCTCCACGCAAGCCGTGGGCGGCGCGACCGGCATCTCCTTCGGCACGCTCGACCGCGACCTGAGCGGTACCTCGCCGCAGCCCACCGCGAGTACCAGCACCCCGGTCGTCATCACGCCGGACGGCACCGGCGGTACCGGTGGCACCGGTGGTGGCGGCGCCCTGGCGTCCACCGGCGTCCAGGTGAGCGTGCTCGCGGCGCTCTCCGCGGGCCTGGTCCTGGCCGGCTGGCGCGCCGTGGTCGTCGCCCGCCGTCGCGCGGACGCGGGAGGCGGACAGTGAAGGCGCTGCGTGACCTGACGCGGACGGCCGCCCGGTTCGCCGGGGCGCTCGGCCTCACGCTCGCGGCGCTCGGGGCGACCACCGCCCCGGCCGCCGCCGACCCCCAGGCGATGGGCCGCTGCACCACCACCTCCGGTGCGGTCCTCGCCGTCGACTTCAGCCACTGGGGCGGACCGATCCTCCGCTCCTGCGGTACCACGCCGACCACCGGCTACGAACTGCTCAACCAGGGCGGCTGGCGCACGGTCGGCACCGGCCACGACGGCCCCGCCTTCATCTGCCGGATCAGCTACAGCGGCTACAAGAACGGCACGCAGCACCCGACCGCCCGGGAGGACAACTGCGTCCTGACCCCGCCCGCCTCGGCCTACTGGTCGTACTGGCACGCCGACCCCGGCCAGAACGACTGGGAGTACAGCCAGCTCGGCGCCATGCTCTACAAGCCCAAGCCCGGCAGCGTCGATCTGTGGACCTTCGGCGCCACGAACATCGAGGGGACCCAGGGCCGCCCCACCGTCACCCCCGACCAGTTGCGCGCCCACAACACCGAGCCGCAGGGCGACGCCGGCAAGCCGGCCTCCACCGCCAAGGCGCCGACCCTGCCGCCGGGCACCGACACCGGCCCCGTCCCGGTCACGAAGAACGCGAAGCCGTCCAAGGCCACCCCCACGCCCAAGCCGACGCCCAAGCACACCACGTCGCCGACGCCTTCGGCCCCCAGCACATCGCCGACCCCGTCCCCGGATCCGTCGCCCAGCTCGGCCCCGGCCGGGATCACCCTGTCGCCGAGCCCGAGCACCCGGGTCGTCGACGCGGCCCCGGCTGCCGACGCGAGCTACGACGCGGGCTCATTCGTGCCGCTGATCGCGGGCGGCGGGCTGGCGGCGCTGATCGTCGGCGCCGCGGTCGTGTCCGGACGCCGTCGCCATCGGAGCGAGTGACCCGTATGACCCGCACCACTGTGGCGACCCCGCCCGTGCCCGGCACCCGGCCGGACACGGGCGGCCGCCGTCTGCCCCGCACCCTGCACCCCGTCGCCTGGTGGATCTGGGCGCTCGCCCTGGCCACCGCGGTCAGCCGCACCAACAACCCGCTGCTGCTCGTCCTCGTCCTGGCCGTCCTCGGCTACGTCGTCACCGCGCGGCGCACCGAGGCGCCCTGGGCGCGCGGCTTCGTCTACTACCTCTACCTCGCATTGACCGTCGTGCTGATCAGGGTCGTCTTCCGGGCCGTCTTCGCCACCGGCATCACCCCGCACGACCACTTCCTCTTCTCGCTGCCGCGCATCCCCACCCCGGACTGGTACGCCGGCATCCAGATCGGCGGCCCGGTCTCCCTGGAGGCCGTGCTGTCCGCCGCCACCGACGGCCTCCGCTTGGCGTGCATGCTGTGCTGCATCGGCGCCGCCAACACCCTGGCCAACCCCAAACGGGCCCTGCGCATCCTGCCCGGCGCCCTGTACGAACTCGGAGTCGCAGTCACCGTCGCCATCAGCGTGGCACCGCAACTCGTGCAGAGCGTCCAACGCGTCACGCGCGCCCGCAGGCTGCGGGCCGGTCGTGGCAAGGGCCTGCGGGCGCTGCGCGGCATCGTCGTCCCGGTCCTGGAGGACGCCCTCGAACGCTCCCTGCGACTGGCCGCCGCCATGGACTCGCGCGGCTACGGCCGCGCAGGCACCGCCACCCGCCGCTCCCGACGCCTCACCGGCGCATTGATGCTGCTCGGCATGTGCGGCCTGTGCGCCGGCGCCTACGGTCTCCTCGACGCGACCGCGCCCCGCTTCCTCGGCCTGCCCGCCATGGCCACCGGGGCCGTGCTGTGTGTGGCGGGGCTGCGCCTGGGCGGACGCCGCGTCACCCGCACCACCTACCGGCCCGACCCGTGGCGGCTGCCGGAGTGGGCCGTCGCGGGCAGCGGCGTGATCTCCGCCGTGCTGCTCTTCGCGGGCCTCGGCTACGACCCCGCCCAGCTCAACCCGACGTTCTACCCGCTGAGCTGGCCCACGCTCCCGCTGGTACCGACCGGCGCGATCCTGCTAGCCGGCACCGCCGGATTCCTCGCACCGCCACCAGGCGCACACCCCTCCGCGGTTCCCGCGCCGCGTACCGAGAAGGCCGACGCCACGTGATCACCTTCGACCAGGTCACCATCGAGTACGACGACGCGGCGGGCCCTGCCCTGCGCGACGTCGACCTGACGGTGGAGGAGGGCGAACTCTGCCTCGTCGTCGGCCACACCGGCGTCGGCAAGTCCACCCTCCTCGGCGCCGTCAACGGCCTCGTGCCGCACTTCACCGGCGGCACCCTCCACGGCAGGGTCACCGTCGACGGCCGCGACACCGCCCACCACCCGCCCCGCGAACTCGCCGACGTCGTCGGCGTCGTCGGCCAGGACCCCCTCGACGGCTTCGTCACCGACACCGTCGAGGAGGAACTCGCCTACGCCATGGAACAGCTGGCGATCCCGCCCGCCACCATGCGCAAACGCGTCGAGGAGACCCTGGACCTGCTCGGCCTCGCCGACCTGCGCCACCGGGCCCTGTACGAGCTGTCCGGCGGCCAGCAGCAGCGCGTCGCCATCGGCTCCGTCCTCACCGCCCACCCCCGCGTCCTGGTCCTGGACGAACCCACCTCCGCGCTGGACCCCACCGCGGCCGAGGAGGTCCTCGCCGCCGTCACCCGCCTCGTCCACGACCTGGGCGTGACCGTCCTGATGGCCGAGCACCGTCTGGAGCGGGTCGTGCAGTACGCGGACCGCGTCATCCACCTGCCCGGAGACGGCCGCGCGGTCATCGGCGAGCCGGCCGGGATCCTGCGCACGGCCGACATCGCACCCCCGATCGTGGAACTCGGCCGCGCCGCCGCCTGGGATCCCCTGCCCCTGTCCGTACGCGATGCCCGGCGCCGCGCGACCCCCCTGCGCACCCGCCTGGCCGGGCACACCCCGAAGCCCGTCCGGTCGGCGCAACCGCAGAACCCGGAGCGGCTGCTGACCGCACGGGGTGTGACGGTGACCTACCGCGGGGTCCCCGCCGTTCGCGAGGTCGACATCGACCTGTACCAAGGCGAGGTCACCGCACTCATGGGCCGCAACGGCTCCGGCAAGTCCTCCCTGCTGTGGGCACTCCAGGGCTCCGGCCCCCGCCGCGCCGGCACCGTGGAGGTGACCGGGACGGGCGCCGAGCCCGCGGCCGACCCGCACACCAAGTCCGCCGCCGAGGCACGCCGCCTGGTCGGACTGGTTCCGCAGACCCCCGCCGACCTCCTCTACCTCGAAAGCGTCACACAGGAACTGGACCAGGCCGACGCCGAGTCCGGCCCCGGCGAGGGAGCACGTGCCGTCCTCGACCGGCTGGCCCCCGGCATCGACGACACCACCCACCCCCGCGACCTCTCGGAGGGACAGAAACTGGCCCTGGTCCTGGCCGTCCAACTTGCCGCGGCACCGCGCATCCTGCTCCTCGACG
Source organism: Streptomyces sp. NPDC005722 (assembly GCF_040630935.1). Taxonomy (NCBI): domain Bacteria; kingdom Bacillati; phylum Actinomycetota; class Actinomycetes; order Kitasatosporales; family Streptomycetaceae; genus Streptomyces; species Streptomyces sp. NPDC005722. The sequence continues at coordinate 176,301 of NZ_JBEXYN010000015.1, read as the reverse complement.
AGCCGACGCGCGGCCTCGACTACCGGGCCAAGACCGAACTCATCGGCATCGTGGACGCCCTGGCCGCCGGGGGCCGGGCCGTCGTCATCTCCACTCACGACGTCGAGTTCGCCGCCCGCGCCGCCGACCGGGTCGTGGTCATGGCCGAGGGCGACATCGTCGCCGACGGCCCCACGGCCGACGTCATCGTCGCCTCACCGGTCTTCGCCCCACAGACCGCGAAGATCCTCGCCCCGCTCCCCTTCCTCACCGTCGGCCAAGTCGCCACCGCACTCGCCGACGAGGCCGGTGACATGCCATGACCCTCTCCGCCGCGCCCGCCATCCGCCTCACGCCCCGGGTGGCCGTCGTCATGGCCCTCGCCGCGTTCCTCGGACTGGTCGCCTTCTTCTGGCCGTTCGTCGTCGCGCCCGGAAAGTTCGGCGCGGCCTACACCCCGCCGCTGATCTTCGGTGTCCTGCTCGTCCTCGTGCTGTGCGTGGTGCTCTCCGAGATCGCCGAGGGCGGCATCAGCTCCAAGGCGCTCGCCATGCTCGGCGTCCTGTCCGCCGTCAACGCGGCGCTGCGCCCGCTCGGCGCAGGGACCGCCGGCATCGAGACCGTCTTCTTCGTGCTCGTCCTCGCCGGAAGGGTCTACGGCCCGGGCTTCGGCTTCACCCTCGGCTGCACCTCGCTGTTCGCGTCGGCCCTCATCACCGGCGGCGTCGGCCCCTGGATGCCGTACCAGATGTTCGGCTGCGCCTTCGTCGGCATGCTCGCCGGCTTCCTCCCCCGCGCCACCGGACGTCGCGAAGTCCTGATGCTGGCCGTCTACGGATCCCTCTCCGGCTACCTCTTCGGCTTCCTGCTCAACCTCTCCTTCTGGCCGTTCTCCCTCGACCCCAACAGCTCCATCGCCTACCTGCCCGGCCTGCCCTTCACCGAGCAGTGGCACCGCTACATCGCCTTCGACCTCGCCACCTCCCTGGGCTGGGACACCGGCCGGGCCGTCACCAACTTCGTCTGCGTCCTCCTGGCCGGTCCCGCCGTCCTCACCACCTTCCGCCGCGCCGCCCGCCGCGCCCGCTTCCAGGCACCCGTCCGCTTCGCTCCGAAGCGTCGCAAGGGACTGTGAAGCGCCCCTTGCCGGCGCGGTGAGGGGCGCAAGATCGGATGCGGCAAGCCCGCCGCGCCGGTCACGGTCTGATGGCATACGCATGGGCTTGGGTATCAATAGGCGTAACTCCGTGATGGGGAAGGCATCCCTGCGCCCGCGGAGCTGGTCGCCCGGGGCAAGTTCATCTGACCTCCATGTGATCGTCGAAAGAATGTCCGACTAGTCGTACAGAGTGCGGTTTCAGCGCCACCTTCCTAGCGCGCTGGGAACTCAGCCCCAGCCCGGCCGCACGAAAGATCCGCACCCGTGTCCGTTCAGCAGCCTGCCCGCTCGGGGCCGTCAGCCCGGCGCACGCTGCGCACCGCACTGACAGTTGCCGCAGTGGCGGTCTTCACCACTCTTGCCGGGCCTGCCCCCTCGGCGTCCGCGCACCCGTTCGGCCCGCCGTCCACCGGCGAGGTCAACGTCGACGGTTCCCGCCTCGTGATCGCGTGGAACACGGACAAGCTCGACTGGGTGGCACTGGGCCAGTCGCTGGGAGTGTTCAAGGGCCAGGCCAGTGGAGGAAGCTCCCCCAGCCTGTCCTTCGCAGAAAGGCTGGAGAGCTCGCCGGCCGTTCGCGACTACCTCGTCCGGCACATCACGGTGAGCCAGGCCGGCCACCCCTGCCACGGAGCGGTGGGGTCGATGGAGGACTTCCTGGCTCGAGGAGCACAGGTCGCGTTCGACTGTCCCGCCCCCGTGGTCGACGTGGATGTCACGATCAGCGCCCTCACCGATCTCCACCCGGCGTATCGCACCATGCTCACCTCCGCGGGGCCCGCCGAGCCGCAGCAGACCTTGTTCACCTCCGCCCGGCCGACCACGCACGTGCGCTTCACGGCCTCCGGTGGAAGCGTCCAGGAGACGGTGGCGGTCTTCTCCATCGGCACCTTGGCGGCCGCCTTGGCCATCGGCGGATTCGTCCTCCGGCGGTCGCGGCGCCGCAAGGCGGCACGGTTCGGTGGCCGTCCCCCCTCGGTTCAGCACTCCGCGACCGCGTCCCCGGCTCCGCCGAGCCCGGGCTCACCTGCGCACGACGTAGCACCCGCCGACACCGGCACTGGTACCAGGAGTAATGCATGACAGGGATAGGCAGTCTCGACAACCACCTGATCGCCCTGTTCGACGGCGGGTCCCTCTTCTGGGTGGTCCTGGTCGTCGCGCTCGGCGTCGGTGCGGCTCACGCGGTGGCTCCCGGCCACGGCAAGAGCATCACGGCCGCCTACCTGGTGGGAACCCGGGGGCACTACAAGGACGCCGCACGCCTCGGCGTCATCGTCGCGACGATGCACACCTTTTCGGTGCTGGTTCTCGCGCTCCTGTGGGTAGGGGTCAGCAGTACGGCGGTCAGCACCAAGACCGCCACCGCGTGGATGCAGGCCGCGGCGGGGGCGGTCGTCGCGATCGTGGGCGTGGGGCTGCTGTACCGGCACTTCCGTGGCCGCGGCCGTGCCCGCGGGCACGGGCACTCTCACGGACACCACCACGGGGACGAGCACGGCCACTCCCACGGGTCTGAGCACGACCACCCCCACGAGCACGGTCACGCCCATGGACATGACCACGGACACGACCACTCCCACGGGCATGCCCACGTGCACGAACACCACAGCCACGACACGGCTGTACAGGACGAGGTCGCCCACGCTCACCACCACGTCGAGCAGTTGACCAATCCCTGGTCCCGTCAGGGCCTGACGGCTCTGGCCCTCTCCGGGGGTCTGCTGCCGTCGCCGTCGGCCTTCCTGATCTTCGTCAGCGGGCTCCTCACGGGCCGTGCGCTCGGTGCCCTGGCCATCGTCATCACGTTCGGAGTCGGTATGGCGCTGACGCTCACCGGCGTCGGCGTCGCCACGATCCGGGGATTCGCGGTCGTGGAACGCCAGTTCCGGGGCCGCACCGCCACGGCCAAGCTGAGGAAGTGGACCCCCGTCCTCGCCGGCCTCGCGGTGGTGACGGCGGGCTGCTTCTACATCTTCAGCGCGGTCTCCACTCTGCAGGACGACGGGGACGACCTGGTACCGACGTCCAGCACGGCACAGCTTCCGTAGTACACGGCTTGCATTGCGCCCAGGGAAGTCACAGAAGCCTTGCGGCTGCGGCGCGGTCGGGGTGGCGGGGCCCGAGGAGGACGGTGGCCCCGGTGCCGCCCTCGGCGGGGTGCGTGGCCTGGGTCCAGCCTCGGCGCCGGTAGAAGCGCAGCGCGTAGGTGGCCTGAACGGACGTGAGGAGCCAGGCCCGGTCACCGGGGGCACCGGACGTGACGGCGTCCAGCAGACTCGCGGCGACGCCCGCGCCCTGGGCGGCAGGTCGAACCGCGAGTTCGTCGACCTCTCTGGCGCCGCACAGCCAGGCGTCTGCGCGGTCGGTGCCGAGGGCGGCCCGGACCAGGTCGTATGAGCGGCCTGTGGGGAACGGGGACGGTGTCGTCCACGCAGTGGCGAAGCCAAGGAGGTTGTCACCCTCGCAGGCGACGGCCGCGGTGAAGCCGGGTCGCGTGACGTCCCGGGCGAGGCGGTCGAGGTAGCGGTTCGTTTCTGTCTCGCCCTCGTTCCACGGGGGCGCGGAGAACGCCTCCCGATAGGCGGTGCGCAGCGCCGGGGCGTGGGCCAGGAGCCGGTCGGTGGTAACGAGGCGGATGTCGGTGGTCATGCCGCGGGAACCAGGGTGGCGTGGTTGAGCGGCGCGGAGGGGTCGATGGAGACCGTCAACGCCACGGGTTCCACACCCGCCCGCACCAGGAGGTCGCCGACGGCGGCGATCATTGCGCCGTTGTCGGTGCACAGACGCAGCGGCGGCACCCGCAGCCGGATGCCCGCCGCGGCGCATCGTTCCTCGGCGAGAGCCCGTACCCGGGAGTTGGCGGCCACTCCGCCGACGACGACCAGGTCCCGCACGCCGTGGGCGCGGCAGGCGGCAACGGCCTTGCGGGTGAGGACGTCCGCGATGGCCTCCTGCAGCGAGGCGGCGGCGTCCGGGACGTTCCCGTCGGGGTGGTGTTCGGCCCAGCGGGCGGCCGCGGTCTTCAGGCCGGAGAAGGAGAAGGCATACGGGTCGTCACGCGGCCCGGTCATCGGGCGGGGGAAGGAGATCGCGCGGGGGTCTCCGTCACGGGCGGCACGGTCGATGGCGGGGCCGCCGGGATAGGGCAGGCCGAGCACGCGGGCAGCCTTGTCGAAGCACTCGCCGGCGGCGTCGTCGAGGGTGTCACCGAGATGGACGATCGGATCCCGGGCCAGGTCGCGGACCAGGAGCAGCGAGGTGTGGCCGCCGGAGACGATCAGGACGACACAGGGGTTGGGCAGCGGCCCGTGCTCCAAGGTGTCGGCGGCCACGTGCCCAGCCAGGTGATGCACGCCGTAGAGCGGCACATCCAGGGCATACGCGTAGCTCTTCGCCGCCGCGACGCCGACCTGCAGGGCCCCCGACAGTCCGGGGCCGGTGGTCACCGCCACCGCATCGACGTCCCGAAGGCCGAGCCCGGCGTCGGCAAGGGCGGCCCGGACCACCGGGCCCACGGCGTGGACGTGAGCCCGGGCGGCGATCTCGGGCACGACACCGCCGAAGCGGGCGTGCTCGTCCATGCTCGACGCCACGGCGTGACCGAGCAGTCGGCCGTTCTCCACCAGCCCTGCACCGGTCTCGTCGCACGACGACTCGATGCCCAGGACCACCATGTTCGCCTCCCGACGCCCTTATTGCCAGCTACTCGCAATTGCATAATAGACGCATCTGTTGCCATGCAAACGCCCCCGGACCGTTCGGCGCGGTCCGGGGGCGTGGGTGTCGGCGGACCCCTGCACGGGGCTCAGTCGGCGTGCGGCTCTGCGGGGCGCAGGTTCGCCGTCCACTTCTCCTCGATGCGGCCGAACTTCCACACCAGCAGCGCCACGAGCCAGGTGGCGAAGAAGAGCCCGACGATGACGAAGCCGATGATGTTGAGGTCGAGGCCGGAGACCCAGTCCCAGAAGGCGCCGTGCAGGCCGGCCTTCTCCGCGATCAGGCCGAGCAGTTCGACCGTGCCGATGATGAGGGCGACTGCCACCGACAGTCCGGTGATCGTCAGGTTGTAGTAGACCTTCCGGACCGGCTTGGAGAAGGCCCATTCGTAGGCGAAGTTCATGAACGAGCCGTCGATCGTGTCGAGCAGGGACATGCCGGCTGCGAAGAGCACCGGCAGGCACAGGATCGCGTACCAGGGCAGCCCCGAGGCGGCGCCGGAGCCCGCGAGGACGAGCAGAGCGATCTCGGTGGCGGTGTCGAAACCCAGACCGAAGAGCAGGCCGAGCGGGTACATCTGCCAGGGCTTGGTGATGGACTTCATCAACCGGCCGAGGATCCGGTTCATGAAGCCGCGGTTGTTCAACTGCTCCTCCAGCGCGGCCTCGTCGAAGTGGCCGGACTGCATCTGCCGGAAGACCTTCCAGATCCCGGCCAGGATCAGCAGGTTGATGACGGCGATGACGTAGAGGAACGTGCCGGAGACGGTCGTGCCGATCCAGCCGGTGACGTTGTGCAGCCCGGAGTCGTCGTTCTCCACCGGCCCGGCCAGCGCCTTGACACCCAGCGACAGCAGGAAGGCCAGTCCGAAGACGATCGAGGAGTGCCCGAGGGAGAACCAGAAGCCGACGGAGAGCGGCCGCTGCCCCTCGCCCATCAGCTTGCGGGTGGTGTTGTCGATGGCCGCGATGTGGTCGGCGTCGAAGGCGTGGCGCATGCCGAGGGTGTAGGCGGTCACGCCGATGCCGACTCCGAAGGACTTCGTGCCGAGGCTGTAGTGCTCCGGGGCGACGACGGCCACCAGAGTGAACCAGCCGATCACGTGCAGGCCGACGACGAACGCCGCCATCCCTCCGACGCGGCCCCATTCCTGGGGGCTCAGCGCATGGCGGACACGGTGGATCAGGGGCTGGGCTCCCGGTGCGGCGGGCGGTGCGGTGGACATGAGCGCCTCTTTCTGGACATCCCTGCTGACATGCCAAATTAGGCGCGAGTGAAAATTACCTGCAATCTCTTTGCAGTTAACAACAAGTGCTCATAGGGCAATGAAGTGGTCAAGGGGAAGGCAGGCATGAACCCGACGGCAGCGACGAGAGACGCGTGGAACGCGAACCGCCCGGGCGGCCGTGAGGCAAGCCTGCTGCGGGAGTACGGCCTGCGATGCACCCAGCCGCGTTTGAACCTGCTGGCCCTGCTCCGCGCACATGACGGGCATCTCACCGCCAACCAGATCGGCGTCCACCTGGCCGAGCGGGGCACGCCCGTGAACATCACGACGGTCTACCGGACCCTGGAAGTCCTCACCGAGCGGGGCATGGTGAGCATGACCCACGGACCTTCCACCACCGTGTACTGCCTCACTCGCCGGCCCCACCATCACGCTGTCTGCAGTGGCTGCGGTCTCGTCGACAGAATGAGTGGCGACCGGCTCGCGGCGGCGGTGCTCGCCGCCGAACAGGCGACGGGCTTCCGCCTCGACGCCGCGGATGGCCTGGTGTTGCGCGGCGTGTGCCCTGGGTGCCGCGAGGGCGGGGCCGGCCGGGACCGGCGGGTTGCCGGTTTGGAAAGACGATCACCCCGCGGGAAGGACCGCACCCGGGACCGCGGGTGCGACGACTCCGAAGGCTGACGGGCCGACCCCGCCTGAAGGACATGCTGATGCACAAAGGTCGCTGTTGCAAGTTCCTCGCAATAAAGACGTAGGCTGACGGTGGCTCAACCGATCACATCGCCTGAAAGGGGCTGTGCCTGATGGGCACGTACGCGCTTCCCGACATGCCTTACGACTACGCCGCGCTGGAGCCGGCGATCACCGGGGAGATCCTCGAACTCCACCACGCCAAGCACCACGCGGCCTACGTCAAGGGCGCCAACGACACCCTCGAGCAGATCGCCGAGGCCCGCGACAAGGACGCCATCACCCCCACGGGTCTGGTCGGCCTGGAGAAGACCTTCGCCTTCAACCTCTCCGGCCACGTCCTGCACTCGATCTTCTGGCAGAACCTCTCCCCCGACGGCGGCGACCGCCCCGACGGGGCCCTGGCCGACGCCATCGACGAGCACCTCGGCGGTTTCGAGGCCTTCAAGAAGCAGCTCACCGTCGCCACCGCCTCCGTCCAGGGCTCCGGCTGGGGCGTCCTGGCCTGGGAACCGCTCGGCAAGCGCCTGATCGTCGAGCAGGTCTACGACCACCACGGCAACGTCGGCCAGGGCACCACCCCGCTCCTGGTCTTCGACGCCTGGGAGCACGCCTACTACCTCCAGTACAAGAACGTCCGCCCCGACTACGTCACCAAGCTCTGGGACCTCGTCAACTGGAACGACGTCGTCGCCCGCTTCGAGGCGGCGAAGGCCGCGTCCGGCGCCTGACGCGCACGGCCCGCGCCCGGCCCCGCTCGCGCCACGGGCGGGGCCGGCCGTGCGGGACGCCCCGCATGCCCCGCGGCCCGGGCAGGCCCCCTACCCGGCGGGCGGGTCCCGGCGGGACACTGACCGGGATCGTGCCGAACGGGACCAAGGGGGTACGGGATGACGTTCGGCTCCGACGACGCGGCGGCCTCGGCCGAATCCCCGGCGCGCCCCACGGCGCGGTCCCTGGCCCGGTCCCTGACGGCGCTCGGCCTCGAACCGGGCGGCGTCGTCCTGGTGCACGCCTCGCTGCGCGGCGCGGGCGGCACCCGCGCACGCACCATGCTCGACGCGCTGCTGCGTGTCCTCGGGCCGCGGGGCACGCTGGTGGCGCCCAGTTTCACGCCCGAGAACTCCGACTCCTCCGCCGCCCACCGGGCCCGGGTCGCCGGGCTGACCCCGCGGGAGGCCGCCGCCGTGCGGGGCGCGATGCCGCCGTTCGACCCGGCGTCGACGCCCGCGCCCGGGATGGGGGTGCTCTCGGAAACCCTGCGCGTCCGGGAGGGCGCGGTGCGCAGCGCCCATCCGCAGACCTCCTTCGTCGCGTACGGCCCGGCCGGGGGCACCGTCACGGCGGGGCACCGCGCCGACTGCCACCTGGGCGAGCGGTCCCCGCTGGCCGCGCTCTACCGGGCCCGCGCGAAGGTCCTGCTGCTCGGCGTCGGGTTCGACGTGTGCAGCGCGTTCCACCTCGCCGAGTACCGGGTGCCCGACCCGCCCCGGCGCACCTACCGCTGCGTCGTCCGGAGGGGCGGGCGGCGTTCCTGGTGGAGCTACGAGGACGTGGCCCTGGACGACTCGGACTTCACCCTGCTGGGTGCCGCGTACGAGGCCGGGGGCACCACCCGCACCGGCACCGTGAGCGGGCTCCGGTGCCGTCTGCTGGACCTGCGGGACGCCGTGGACTTCGCGGCGCGCTGGATGCCCGCGAACCGGCCGCGCCGGGCGGGCACCGGGGACAGCGGGCACGAGGGGGGCGGGGTCACCTGAGGTGGTCGAGCACCCGCCCGGCGCGCAGCAGTTGCAGGTCGTGCCGTACGGCCGCGGGGAGCGCGGCCTCGTCGTACGGCACGCCGTCCAGGAACTCGCGCAGGCCGACGTCGCCGACGCGCGACATCGTGTAGGGCGGGACGGAGTGGCGGGTGAGGACGAGGGGCCCCGGCGCGGCATGGCCGAGGGCCTGGGCGAAGACCGCGCGGACCCGGTGGAAGTGGCGTTCCTGTACGCCGCCGAGGTCGATCACGCCGGCGGCCCCGGCGTCGGGGGGCGTGGTGCCGCCGACTCTTCGCAGCGGCAGCCGGCCGAGGTCGTGCAGCAGCACGTGGGCCGCGGCGTACTCGAGGGTCTGCCGGTCGGAGAGGCTGCCGCCCTTCCCGTGGAGCCGCCGGGCGATCTCCGCTCGGGGCTCCTCCCGGAGCCGGGTGAGGAGGTCCCCGATCGGGTCCTCGTCCGCGGGCAGGGGGAGGTCGGTGAACAGCCCGTAGTGGCCCGCCATCGGCCCCCGGCCGAGGACCCGGCCCAGGTGCTCGACCAGGAGCCGGCCCTCCTCCGCGACGACCGGGGCGGGCAGGGCGTTGATGCGCGCGCCCAGTTCACCGACGTAGAGCACCTGCAGGTAGGGCAGCCGTCCGGTGACCGCCAGGATCCGTTCGGCCATGAGCACGGCGGGCAGTACGTAGCTCATCGCGCGCAGCGGCATGCGTACGGAGGCCCCGAAGACGACCCGCAGCGCCAGCGGCCCGTAGACCGCCTTGCTCACCACGTCCAGGAGCGGCTCGACACCCCCCTCCGGCAGCCCGCGGACGTAGCCCTGGAGGCGGGCCGTACGGCCGACGACGGCGTCGAGGAGGGACGGGCGCACACGGTTGACCAGCCCGGCGGCGGCGCCGTGCTCGGAGGGCCGGAACTGCGCCAGGCAGGAACGGACGTCGGCCTCGGCGAACGGGACCATGGTGTCCTGTCCCATCAGCGGGATCCCGCGCAGGACCCCGGTCAGCAGGTTCTCCTGCCGTTTGCCCAGCCCCTGGGCCGGGGCGGGGGCCGGCCCGGGGTCCGGGGCCGGTTGCGCCCGCGGGCCGGAACGGGACAGCGCCGCGGGGTCGACCCCACCCATCAATGAGTCGTGCATATAAAGTGATAGCCAGTCATACATGTGCTGCGGAACGGGTCATGACGAGACGTCAGCGGATTCTTCCATGATGACGCCAGTGCGGGCGTCCGTGACCGCGCCCGTTCGTACCGGTTCGGACGGGTGGGGGATGAAGAATACGTACACCTACGCCGTGAGTTACCTGCATGGCAGGGACGAGGCCTGGGTGGCGCGTTTCCTGGACGACCTGGACCGTCGGCTGGGCAGTTCCCCGGTCCGCTTCGTCCGGACGCCCGCGGACGGCGCACGCGGCCCGGGCTCCCCCGGGGTGGCCACGGCGGACCGCGTCCTCGTCCTGTGCTCGCCCGCCTACTTCAGCGAGGGACCCGCCGACGCGGACTGGGCGATGCTGGCCCACCGCACGAGCCTGGACCGCGCCCGCGGGGCACCGGAGAGCGGCATCGTGCTGCCCCTGCTCTGGGAACCCGTGCCCCAGCGGATGCCGGCCGTGGTCGCCGAGGCCGACACCTTCACGGCAGGACAGCCACCGCAGTACCGGACCCACGGACTCGCCCTGATGACGATGCAGGCGGCGCGCCACCGGGCCGCCCTCGACGAGGTGCTCGGCAACCTGACGCGGTGGCTCACCACGGACGCCCCCGGCGGGAGCGGTCCCGCCCCCGAGGACATCCCCGCCGAACTCCCCCCGGCCCTCGCCTCGGACGACGCCCGCTTCACCGGCCTGTACCGGGGCCTGCTGACGGGCACCACGTCCGGCGCCAACGGCGGGCACCCGCTGGGCCGACGGCTGAGCTGGCAGGACGGTCCGTCCCGGCGGCACACCCCGTCCGGGGAACCGGCCGCCGCCGGGCGGCGGTTGCTGCTGATCGGACCGGCGGGCTCCGGGCGCAGCGCGGTGCTCGGGCACCTGGCGGACCGCGTGGCGGCCGGCCCGGGCGGTGCGCCCTGGGGGTGCCAGGTGGCGTTCACCCTGCGGGCGGACGCCGGCGGGCTGCCCTCCCCCGACGGAATCGTCCAGGCGGCCGCCCCCTCGCTGGCCGCGCGGGAGCCCGCCGGCTGGAGCGCCCGACAACTGCGCGCCGGGCGGGCGCTGCTGGCCGTCCACGGCCTGGACCGGGCCCCGGTCCACATGCGCCCCGCGGCCTGGGAGTGGCTGCTGCGCACGGCCGAGCGCTACCCCGACGCGGTGATCCTGGTGGAGGCCAACGGCAGTTCGGTGCCCTGGCACCGGATCGACGGGGTCTTCACCCCGGTGCTCCTCGAACCCCTCGACCGTGCGGAACGCGAGGCCCTCCTCGCCGGCGGCGACCCCCTGGCGGTCACCCCCGGCGGCGGTCCCGCGCTCGCGTCGGTGGCCGACGACCCGCTGCTCGCGGACGCCGTGCGCTGGCCGTCCGCCGCGGTGGCCGTCCGCCACGCGGCACGCGCCGCGGGTGAGCGCGGACCGGACCGCATGGACCTGCTGCGTGCCGCGGTGGCCGCCGTCTGGCGCCCCGACCGGGAGGCCGCCCACACCCGCACCCGGGTGCGCGACAGCGTCCTGCGGGCAGCGGCCGGCGGCCTGGCGGCCGCGACGCTCGGCGCCGGGGACGCCCCGCTCCCGGCCGGCACCGCGCTCGACGCGCTGTACGGGCTGGGCACGCCCGGCCTCACGGGCACGGTTCCCCCCGACCGGCTGCTGTCGCAACTGGCCGACGAGGCGGGCATCCTGTTCTCGCCGGCTCCGGCGACGATCGCCTTCGCCGGCGACTCCGTACGGCAGTACCTGGCGGCGGAGCACCTGGCGGCCCACCCCGGCCCGGCCGGTGACGCCGTCCTCGCCGGTCACGTGGAACGGACGGGGTCCTCGGGACTCGCCCGGCTGGTGGCCGAGTTGAGCGCGGCCCGCAAGTCGCTGCCCGAGGTCCCCGGGCTGCTGGAGCACGGTGCCACCGGACGGCGGCTGACGGCCGGGGCGGCACCGGGGAGACCGCCCGCGGGTCCGCTCCTCGTCCGCTCCGCCGGCGAACTCGCCGGCCTGGCCGAGCGGGGGGAGACGGCGCCGGAGGTCTGGTGCCGGGGGCCGCTCGGGGATCTGGGGGCCGCGCTCGCGGGCATCCCCGGACTGCGCAGCCTGGTGATCTCGGACCACCCGGAGATGACCGCGGTGCCCGACCTGAGCGGCTGCGCCTCGCTCCGCTCGCTGCGGCTGGCCGACTGCCCCCGGCTGCACGACCTGAGCTCACTCGGCGGCTCCCCGGTGATGTTCCTGACGATCGCGCCCTGGCACCCGTCCCTCGACCTCCGCCCCCTCCGGGACGCGGCATGGCTGCGGAGGATCGACCTGGTGACGGCCGGCGCGCCGGGCGGCGCCGAGACCGTCCGCGCCCCGCGCGTGGGGCGGGCCGACGTGCGCGTGCACGCGCCGCCGGGCCCCCCGGAGGGCCTTCCCGGCCTGTAGATCGACTGCGACGCGGTCCGTTACAGTGGCGCCACGGCGCGTGGTGGCATGACGTTCTCGGGGGGCACATGCGGTACACCAAGGTCTTCGACCCGCAGGCGCCCGGCGCCGCCGAGGAGACCGGCGCCGGTGGGTCCCCGGGACGCCGGGACGACCGGGTGTACCTGTTCGACGAGGACACGGTGCTCGCCGTCAACGTCGCCCTGGTGACGCGCCGCCCCCTGCTGGTGCTGGGCCCGCCCGGTTCCGGCAAGTCCACGCTCGCGCCCAACGTGGCCCGCGTCATGCGCTACCGCTTCTACTCCGAGGTCGTCACCGCCCGCACGGAGGCACCGGACCTGCTCTGGCGCGAGGAGGCGTTCCGCCAGCTCAACGACGCCTCACGGGGCAGGCTCGGCGCGCCCGGCGACCAGCCGTACCACCGGCCCGGCCCGCTGTGGAAGGCACTGGACCCCGCGCTGGACGAGGCGGCCCCGGCCGGACTGCGCGACCGCCCCGCCGTGGTGCTCATCGACGAGATCGACAAGGCGGACCCCGACCTCCCCAACGCCCTGCTGGACCCGCTGGACAACCTGCGCTTCGAGGGCCCGGACCGCGGCCTGGTCACGGTGCGCCCCGAGATCGGCCCGCCGCTGGTCGTCATCACCACCAACGAGGAACGCGAGTTGTCGGCCGCGTTCCGCCGCCGCTGCATCCCGTTGCGGCTGCGGGTCCCCGGGCGCGACCACCTGCTGGAGGTCGCGCGGCTGCACATGGGCGCGGACTTCGATCCGGAGCTCGGCGCCGAGGTGGCCGACCTCTTCGTCGAACAGGGTGCGGGCACCGGTCACCTGACGGCGGCGAGCACCGCGGAGTACCTGGACACGCTGCGCGCCTGCCACGAGATGGGGCTGACCGCCGATTCCGAACTGTGGCGCAACGTCGCGCGGTTCGCCATGGTCAAGGACACCTACGAGCCGACGGCCTTCGCGTGAGCCGCGGTCCCGTGCACGCCGGAGACGTCGTGCGTGCGGCCGCCGCCCTCGGCATCCACGACCCCGCCGGTGTCCTGTCCCTGGTCCGGGCCATGGGTCTGCCCGGGCCCGCGCCGCGGCCCCCGGAGCCGGACGGCCCGGCGGCGCCGCCCCGGCCGGACCCCGGGCCCGCGCCACGGGTCCCTCCCGCCGGCCGGACGTCACCCCGCGACGAGGCCGTCGTCTCGGAGCCGCCGGCCGGGGCCCCGGCGGGCACCGCCCCCGCAGGGCGGTCGCTGCTCACCTTCGCGCCCCAGGAGACCCCACCCCCGGCCGGACAGACGGACGGTGGGCCGGCGGGGCCGGAAACGCCGCTCTTCGCCGACCGCGAGGAGGTCAGCGAGCGGCCGCTCGCACCGCCGTGGAACCCGCGCACCCAGCAGGCGATCATGCTCACGGTGGCGGCCACCGAGGCGCTCGGCAGGGAACTCGACCACCGCCGGCTGATCGACCTGCTGGTACGGCGGCTCGGCGGCCGGCTGCCCCCCGGCGGCCTGCGCCTGCCGTACCGCCGCCGTCCGACCACGCGGGCGGGTCTGCACGTGCTGCTGGACCGCAGTCCCTCCATGCGGCCGTTCCGCCACGACCACCAGTGGGTGGCCCGGCTGGCCCGGCAGGTGCTCGCCCCCGACCAGTTGCGGGTCCTCGACTTCCGACTGCCGCAGGGCGCCGGCACGGGCGGCGGCAGCGCGTGGGACCCGGCCGTGCGCCCGGCGCCCGGGACTCCCGTGCTGCTCGTCTCCGACCTCGGCCACCTGCGGCCTCCGGTGGCGACGCGCCACCAGGCCTCTCCGGCCGACTGGCTGGCCTTCCTCCGCCGGCTGCGGCACGCCGGCCACCCGGTGACCTGTCTGACCCCGTTCAGTCCTGACGTCTACCCGCCCGCGGTCCGCCGCATGGTGGCGCTCGTCCCGCTGGACCGCCGCACCTCGGTGTGGTCGGCCCGCTCGCAGATCAGGCGGCTGCGCCGCCGGGGGCCCGCGTGGTGACGGCGGCCGCCGGACGGAGTTCCGCAGCCAGGCTGGTGCACGAACAGCGCCAGGAGGAGCCGGACGTCGTCCGGCTGGCGCAGTCGCTGAGCCTGGCGGCGCAGGCCGAGCCGTACTTCGTGCGTGCCGCGCGCCTGCGGTTCGTGCCGCGCAGCAGCGCCGGGCTGGAGGCCCAGCTGTGGTTCTCGCCCCTGGTGGAGGCCGCGGGCGGCCTCACCATGGTGCTCGAACCCGCGGTGGCCGCCGTGCTGCGCCGGGAACTCGCCACGCGCGACCGCGCCCTGATGGCCTCGGTCCGCAGCTTCACCGAACGCGCCCACCACGACGCGCCCTTGGCCGTGCGCACCTTCGAGACCCTCCTGTGGACGGGCACGGCGCAGGCGGCGCCCGCCGAGGGCGACATCCGGCGGGAGCTGGAGCCTTTCCTCGACCGGGTGCTCGCCGGTGGCCCCGAGTCCCTGGAGGCCGGCCGGTGGGCGATCCGCCACCTGCCGCGGCTGCCCGACGCCGTACGGGACTCCGCGCCGGCGCGGCGGCTGCGCATCGCCGCCGCCGAACGCCTCGGCCTGGAACTGACGCCGGCCGCCGCGGGACTGCTCCCCGAGGAGGTGACGACGGTCCGCAGGATGGTGCACGGGGACGTCGACATCGGGGTCCGCGCCGAGCCGGGCGGCATCGTGCTGACCAGGCCGCCGGAACGCGACGCCCAGGTGTGCCAGGTGAGCGGGGCCGCCCGGGTCAGGCTGCGGCTGCGGGCCGCCCTCCCCGGGGCGGCCTGGCACGACCTGGACCTCCACGACCGCAGGCGGGCCGCCGCCGCCCTGGACGTGGTGGCCGCGGCCCGGCTCGACGGCAGCCTGGACGGTGCCCGGGCGGAACTGGGCGACGTGGTGCGCTGCGTCTGGGCCGGGGAGCACGGGGCACTCGCGGTCAGCGCGGGGGGCCGCACCGAGATCCGGGTCGACGCGTCGGGGCGCGTCCTGGTCGCGGACCTCCCGGTGCCGCCCGACCTGCTGGCGGTCGCCGACGCGGGGCCGCCGAGGGCGGCGGCGGCCGGCGGTTCCGGGCTCCAGGTCGTCGGGGCGGCCCTCGACGCCTCGGGCGAGGTGACGACCCATCCGTGGTCCCCCGCGCCGACCGCACTGGGCTGGGCGGCCCCCGGCGGGCCCGGCAGCGGCCCGGCCGTCCTCTGCGTGGCGGCGGGCCGGAAGGTGCACCTGCTGGCCGACGGCGACCCGCGGCGCGTGGTGCTGACCCTCGATCACCCGGCGGACGTCACCCATCTGTGGACGTCGGTCTCGGCGGCCCTGGTCGCGGTCGCGGACGCCGAGGGCCGGGTCGTGGTCCGTCATGCCGCGGCCGGGAACGGCATGGTCGCCCGGCCCTTCGCCACCGGCGGGTCGCCGGTGACCGCGCTCGCGGGCGACCCGCTGAGCGGGGACGTCGTCTGGGCCACGGGCGACGGGCGGGTGTGGCTGGCCCGGAGCCCGGAGGACGACGCGCCCGGCCCGGTGCCGCTCGGCAGGCTGCCCCGGCCGGCCACCGCGCTGGCCGTCTCCGCCCACGACGCCGCGGTGGTCGCCGCGGACGGCGGACGGCACCTGCTGCGGCTGCGCCGCCCCGCGCCCGGCGCCGCGGAGGACCCCGGCGCCGCGCCGCTCCCCGGTGCCCGGTTGCCGTTCCAGGTGCGCGAGGTGTTCACCGCCGGCCGGGGCCGCCTGATGCTCACCGGAACCGGTGGACCGGTCGAGATACGGTCCGAGGACGGCCGGGTCCACCTCGTACTGCCCCACTCCGCCGCCGCGTCCGCCCCACGGGCTCCAGGGCCGTCCTGGCTGCGGGAGTCGGTCGGCGTCGCGCTCCCCGCCGCCGGGACGGACCCGCCGCCCGGGGAGCTGCTGCGTGCGGCCCGTCGCAGCGGCATCGGCCACATCCGCCTCTCCGGGCCGGTCCTGGCCGATCCCCGGGGCACGGAACTCGCCGTGGAGCGGGCCGCGGAGGCCGGGCTGCGTGTCGTCGCCGGGTTCGGCGCGCCGGCTCCGGGGGCGGCTCCCGCCGACGTGCTGGACGAGGCGCGGCGCCTCCTCGACGCCCGCGTCGACGCGCTGCTGCTGGAGGACCTGCCGGCCTGGCCCGCCGGTCTGCCCGACGACCTGCGGCATCTGACGGACGCCTATCCCGGTGCGGCGCTGATCGGGGCCGCCGGCCCCGGGCCCTCGGACGGCGACGTACCGCAGGAGGCGCCCGGACGGGCCGCCGTCCATCTGACGGTGGGTCCGGCGCCGCTCCCGCTGCCCGGGTCCTGGACGGCCGCCCCCGGAACGGCCTGGGCACTCCCCGAACGGCCGGCCGCCGACCCGGGCGTCCTGCTGGCCCTCCCGGGCTGCCACGAGGTCCCCGTCGCCCTGCTGACGGCCACGGGGTCCAGGGCGGAGGCGCTGCGCGTGCTGCTGTCCGTCAGGGCCCGCCAGCAGGCCCTGGTCCACGGCACCGTCGACGCCGCGCTGCCCGAGCCGGTGCCGGGCGTGACGGCGCTGTGGCGGCGGCACGGCAGCGAGGCCGTCCTGTGCGTGGGCAACGCCACCGACGCGGCGGTCGGCGTCACCGTACCGGCGCCCCCCGACGGACCGGAACTGGTCGGGATCGGCACGCTCGGTACGCCGGACCGGTCGCCGGACGCCGCACACGAGGGCGCCTCCGGAACCGCCGGAGGGCGGTGGCCGGTCACCGTCCGTCCGTCGGCCGGCGGGTACCCGGTCACCGTGGCCGCGGGCGAGACCCACTGGCTGAGCCTGTGGGAGAACACCGACCCCGGATGGCGGCCGGGCGCATGATCGGGACGACGTCACGCCCGCTGGTCTTCCTCAGCCGCAGCGAACGCCCCGGCTGCGCCTGCACGTGCTGGCCCGCCAGGAGATCCGTGATCGGCCTGCTCGAGTCCGCCGGCTGCGAGCCGATCGTGATCGACCGGGAGACGCTGGTGCCGGGCCAGGACTGGATGGAGGCGATATCCGACGGCATGGGCAACGCCCACGGCATGGTGCTGCTCGCGTCGCCGCACGCCGTCGAGTCACCGCACGTCCAGAACGAACTGGCGATGGCCGAACTGCGCAACCGCCACGACGGCTTCCCCATCATCCTCGTGCTGCTCCCGGAGATCGACCGGGAGAGCCTGGAGGCCAGCCGGCTGGGTTCGCTGAGCCCCACCCGGCGGCAGAACATCGACTGGCCCGCCGACGGCGACCTGGCCGAGGTCGTCCGGGACATCACACCGCAACTGGAGCTGATGAAGGCCCAGGTGAACGAGGACCGGGTGCACCAGCGGGTCGTGCAGCACCTGCGCGAGGTCGACGGGCCGGTGCTCAGCCGCGCCGGGGACAGGCTCGGCGTGTCGCGGGAGATCCTGCTGCCCCTGATGCACCACCGCGTGGCGGAGGGACTGCTCACGGAGCGCCGCAGCGAACCCCAGGACGACCCGCTGCGCGCGGCCCTCACCGAACTCCTGCCGCTCCAGGCGAGTTCCGGATCGCGCGAGGTGATCGAACTCAGCGTCACCCACGCCCGGGTCCCGGCCGCCGACTCCCGGCGCATCAACGAGGTGCTCACGGCCCCGGCCGCGCCGCGCGCCGCGGTGCTGCCCGCGCACTCCACCGAGACCGCCCGGCGCTTCGTCCACCGCGCCAGCGGGCAGCCCGTCGCCTGGGACCACTTCGTGGTGCCCATCGACGCGGGGTCCGGGGTCGCGGAGAGCCTCGTCGACGGTGTCCGCGACCACCTGGCCGAGGTGGACGTCCACGACCTGGAGACCCTGCTCCAGCACGAGCACGACTTCGGCCCGGTGGTGGTGATCGTGCCGCATCCGCCGGACCCCGACCTGATGGCGCGGCTCGGCGAGGAGTTCCCGGCGGGTGTCCTGTTCCTCTTCGTGGTCGACGGCGACCTCGTCGGCACCGTGCCCGATCCGCTGCCCCGGCTGCAGGGGCTGCCCCGCCCGCACGAGGACGAGATGAACCGCACGATCCGCACCTTCGTGCGCCGGTACGCGGGCCGCAACTGACGCCGGGCCGCCCCCGGGGATCGGGGGCGTACCGGCGGTCCGGCGGTCCGGCGGTCCGGCGGTCCGGCGGTCCGGCGGGGTCAGATGGGCGGCATCTCCAGTTCGAAGTCGATCCGCCGCCGTTCCTTCATGGCGACGGTCGTCGGATGCGTGTCCCCGAACCGCGCGGCGGAACGGCGCGTGATGTCCCGCAGCCGGTCCTCCGCCCCGGCCTCGCCGATGCGCAGCCGGTCGAGCGCGATGTTGTACTCGCCGCAGAGGACCCGGGGATGCCGTTCGCCGAAGAGGGCGAGGAACTCCCGGTGCGCGTGCTCGTCCTCCGCCAGCGCCTCGTCGTACCGCTCCAGCTGGGCGAGGACGCCCGCCACGTCCGCCCGGCAGGCGACCGCCGCCGGGTGCCCGGCGCCCACCCGGCGTTCGAGCGCGGCGAGCGTCGGGCGGCCCAGGTCGAGGGCGGCCAGCGGTTCGCCGTCCAGCCGGCGGGCGATGATCAGGTTGGTCGCCGAGGCGAGCGTGAACGGGTGCTCGGCGCCCAGCGTCGACTGGTAGTTCGCGTGGTTCCGCTCGGCGATCTCCCGCCCCTCGTCGAAGGAGGGGTCGCCCTGCGTGCCGGCCAGCGCGAGCAGGTCGCAGCTGAGGTTCGCCGCGCAGGCCAGCGTCTCGGGGTGCCGGTCGCCGTACCGGCGCCGGTACTGGTCGTACGTCGTACGGGACAGCGCCTCCGCCGCCCGGAACTCACCGAGCCTGCGGCGGGTGACGGAGAGCGAGGCGTCCGTGCGCATCACGTCGGGCGAGTGCTCGCCGGACAGGACGACGTAGTGCTGCCGTGTCTCCAGCAGCAGTTCGAGGGAGCCCTGGTAGTCGCCCATCTCGCGGCGGTCCAGGGCGGCACCGAGCGCGTAGCGCGAGCAGGCGGGGCTCCTGACCCCCAGGGCCTGACGCGCCGTCACATAGGCTTCCTCGGCGAGCACCAGTGCCTCGCGGGGGCGTCCGATGAGGTTGAGCGACACACCGTAGTTGTTGATGGCGCGGAGGGTGTCCGGGTGGTCGTTCCCCACCGAACGGCGGTAGCGGTCCAGGGTGTCCGCGTCGGACTCGCAGGCCTCGGCGTAGCGGCCGAGGCCGTTGAGGTCGGCGCCGACGTTGCGCGCGGTGATCAGGGTGTGGGGGTGGGCGAGACCCAGCTCGGGGTGCTCGCGCTGCCGGCGCAGGGTGTCGGAGTCCAGTTCGTACGCCTCGGCGTAACGACCCATCGAGCGCAGCGGGTTGGCCAGCTGCGCCGCCAGACGGAGGGTGAGCGGGTGGTCGGGACCGCGGTTCTCGGTCCACGCGTCCAGGGCGCGGCGCCCCAGGCCGATCGCCGCCAGGTGGTCCTTGACCAGCCACAGGTTGCGGACCTGGCTGACGACCCACTCGCCGACCTGCGGGTCGGTGCTCTCGACGGCCCCGGAGGGTTCGAGGTGCGGACGCAGTTCCGCGAAGCGCTGGCGCGAGGCGGGACTGTCCTCACCCTGGGAGGGCGAGGGGAGGGCACTGGCCAGCACGAGGTGGGCCTGGCTGCGGGTGCGCACCAGGGCCTCGGGGTCCACCGCCATCCATTCGCGCACCAGGGCCTGAAGGAGCCGGTGCACCTGCAGGGAGCGCCCCTCCAGCCGGGCGAGGGCGTACCGGCTCAGGTCGCGGATGAGGTAACCCATGATCATCGGGTCGCGCAACGCGGCGTCGGAGCGCGCCAGTTCGTTGCGCATGCCGTCGCTGTAGAGCAGGGAGTCGGCGATCGGCTCGGGCGAGAAGAACGAGCACAGTTCCAGCAGGCGGACCGCCGCGGGCCGCTCGGCCCGCAGTCGTTCGACCGACAGCCGCCAGACGGCGGGCAGTTGGGTCTGCTGCTCGAACTCCCCGGCGGGACCGGCGCTCAGCACCTCGCCGACCCGGCTGCGCACCAGGTCCAGGTAGGTGTCCACCGGCATGCCGGTCTCCCGCAGCCACGCCGCGGCGAGTTCCACGGCCATCGGCAGGTCGCCGAGTTCCTCGGCGATCCGGTCCGCGTCCTGACGGGACAGGTTCTCCACCCGGCGCCGCAGCAGCGCGACGCTCTCCGCCCGCCGGAAGACGCCGACCTCGACGGTGGCGGGGCCGCTGTCGGACTCCCGCGCGGTGATGATGATGTGGCCCGGCCCGGTCGAGGGCAGGTAGTCCTCGAGCCGGCGGCCGCCCTGGCGGCCCACCTCGTCGTTCGCCGCGTTGTCGTAGACCAGCAGCCACTTGCCCCGCCGGCCGCTCTGCAGCTCGGCGAGGGTCGCCAGCGCCAGGTCCTCGGCGGTCTCGCCCTGGACGCCCAGCCGTACGCCGAGGTTCGCCAGGCTCTGCGGTACCAGGTCCGTCTGTTCCGCCGGGACCCAGTGCACCAGGTCGTACTGGGCGCCGAAGCGGTGGACGTACTCCAGGGCGATCTGCGTCTTGCCCATGCCGCCGAGCCCGTAGAGGAAGAGGCGGTCCGCGGGGGTGTGGACGTCGTCCAGCGAGTCCTGGCCGAGGTCGTCCCAGAACCTGTCGAGTTCCTGGTCGCGGCCGGTGAACAGGTTGTTGCGGGGCGGGGCCTCGAAGGAGGAGGGGGCCTCGCCCGGGTACCGGGTGCGGCCGGTCACCGGCTCGTTGAGGGCCGGCACCCCGATGAGCGCCGTCACCCGCTCCAGCGCCGTCGCGGCCGTCATCCCCACCAGGGAGAACCCGGGGAGGCTCGCCAGCGCCGTGGGGGTCTGGAACTCGCGGGTCCGCAGGCCGAGGATCCGCGGGCCGTCGCCGCGGCGGTCGGCGGCCTCGACCACGGTGACCAGTTCCTCGGCGACGTTGGTGTTCACGAAGTCCGGTGACAGCAGCGCCAGCACGGTGTCCGCGGCGGTCGCCGGGACCGGCGCCATCGCGGTGGCGCTGCTGGGCCGCAGCGTCACGGTGACGCCCGCAGCCTTGAGCTGGTCCGCGATCCACTCGGCCCACAGCCGGTCCCGCAGGGCGTGGTCGATGCGTACGCGCGGCGTGACGGCGCCGGCCACGGGGACCCGGTCGAACCGCTTGACCAGCGACGCCCGCTGCTCCTCCGCCATGTGCCCGATCGCCGTGACCTCGCCGCGGGTGATCACCGCGGTGAGGCGTTCGTAGGCGGCGAGCAGCGTGCCCTGGTTGCGGATCGGGTCCTTCAGGGTCGCCAGGACCTCTTCGTAGGCGTAGTAGGGGCGGTAGGGGATCTCGATGTCGCCCCAGTAGCGGTCCGGGTCCGGGTGCGCGGACTCGTCCAGGAACTCCTGGAAACGGCTGCGCGCGTGCTGCCGGGCGGTGTCGAGCCGGTCCTGCTCGGCGGGGTCGACGCGCATCGGGACCGGCAGGATCGTCACGTGCGGGGCGAACCTGCGGACGTCGCGGGCGACGTTGGCGCCGCCGTCCACCGACTGGACGTTGAAGGTGAAGCAGTTCACCAGCACGTCGGGCAGCAGGAGCGTGGTGATGCCCGAGGTGTCGCTGAAGCCCGTGCGGCTGTCGATCAGCGCGTAGTCGTAGCCGGCCTGCATGTCCTCGCGCAGGGCGTGCAGGAACGCCTTGCCGTTGCGGTTCTCGTAGAAGCCGCGCCAGTCGTAGGTGTTGACGTTCTCGGAGTACTCGGGGGTGCGGCGGCCCGAGGAGACGAACTCGATGAAGCCGCCGCCGGGGAAGGAGCACTCCAGCGAGTGCGCGTGGCGGTCGACGCGGGCGTACGTGCGCAGGCCGTCCGTCAGGTGCGGGCTCATCCGCTCGAACTCGCGCACGAGGTCGATCACACCGGGTGTGGAACTCAGTTCGGGGTCGCGCAGGAAGGGCGCGAAGTAGCGGTGCAGACCGGGCGCCTCCAGGTCCCAGTCCATGACCAGGACCCGTTTGCCGTTCGTGGCGAGGATCCAGGCGACGTTCGCCATGGCCATCGTGCGGCCCGTGCCGCCCTTGAACGAGTAGAACGTCACTACGGTGCCGGGCCCCTGGGCGCCGGGACCGCCCGAGTCGTGCGTCATGAGGAAGACCTTCCAAGCAGGGGGAACGAGTCGAGGCCACCGGTGGGTGTGGGCAGGCGCTGAGCGACCTGTGCGGACTTCATGGCGTCGTTCTGGGCGCGGACCAGGGCCTTGCGGAGCGCGGCGGTGAACTTCTCCTCGTCGCGCAGGCCCCAGCGCTCCAGTTCCGAGGCGTGGCCGCGCAGCGTGGGCAGCACCTCGTCGAGGGCGGCGTCCAGGTCCTCCGCGTGCTGCCACGACTGGGTGTCGTCCTGGTTGCGCGGTTCCAGCACCGCGGTGCCCTCGGGCACGGCCGCGTCGAGGTCGGTCAGCAGGCGCTGCTGCCGGTCGGCCTTGGCCGCCCAGGCGTCGACCAGGAGGACGACCAGTTCCTCCTGGCGCGGGCCGGCGCCGACCTGCTCCACGGTGCTCTCCTCGAGCGCCAGGACGTCGGGGGCGAGGTCGAGTTCCGCCGCCGTGTTGCAGAGCAGGGAGGCCAGTTCCCCGGGCCGTCCGGGGGCGTACGGGGACCAGTCGACCGGCGTGCTGCCGTAGTACTCGCGGGCGGTCCGCTCCCCCGGCAGGTCGTCGGCCGCGGCGGCGGCCACGACGAAGCTCACCGTCTGCTGTCCCGAGGGCGGCGGCAGGGAGGGCGTGGCCTGACGCCTGCCGGTCGCGTCGAACCCGGCGGCGTCCGGGAGGTGCTGCCCGAGGGCCGCCGCCACCCGGTCCGCGAGGGCGGCCACCACGAGCCGGTAGTCCTCGGCGTAGCGGGCCTTGAGCCGCAGCAGGTGGAGCAGCCCGTCACGGGCGTACGCGGGCGAGTCGGCGGTCAGCGGCCCCTTGCGGCGTACGACGGCGGGCAGCGGCTCCGTGGCCGGCGCCCAGACCACCGGGATGATGGCGTCGGCGCTGCGTCCCGTCCGGGACCACAGCACTTCGGCGCGGTGTTCGAAGTAGGACCACTCGGTGGCGCAGTAGGAGTGGCCGAAATAGCCCGGTGCGTAGAGGGCCACCATGGTGGTCGCGCCGCGCATGCGCTCCACGGTGGCCTCGGGCGAGCGGGGCGTGCCGGACACCCCGACGGACTCGGGCGAGCCGCCCGTACGCGCGGCGACCGCGCCCGCGAGGTCCCGGAACAGGGTCGCCGTCCACTCCTCGTCGACCCCGCGGATGTGGCTCAGGTAGAACCGGCTCATGGTGACTCCGTCGTGCAGGTCGGGACGCCCCGCAAAGAGCGCGGCAGCGGGGACGACTCGATAGGCGCCGACGGCTCACCGTAGGCATCACTATGCGAGCAATAGCGGATAAATACCACATCCGAGCACCACAGACGGGCGCGCATCCGGACCGTCACCCCTTCCTGATCAGGCTTTCCGCACCGCCCGTACGGGCGCCTGCTCGGCGCGCCCGTGCGTTGCGGGGACAAGGGGAGCGGACCCGGTGGGCGGCCCGGCCGGCCACGGGGGCGGCGGGGTACGCGGGCACCGTCGAGGCGCGCCGGAGGTTCAGCCGGACGGGTACCCGCCGTGGACCGTTCGGCCGTGCCGGCGGACGGCGTACGGGCCGTCATGACGCCCCTCCGATCAGAGCGCGGACGTCGGCGGTGACCCGGTCCCTGATGTGTTCGGTCAGCAGTTTGAGATCCGCGCAGTAGACGCTCGGATTGGCGAATCCGCCGGACGGGCGGTAGCGGTGCGCCCGTAACCCTCCCCCGCACAGCCGCACGACGTCGCAGGCGCGGCACTCGGCGGACAGGGAGGCCAGCCCTCGGCCCTGGTCGCGCAGGAGGGGGTGGGCCGCGGCGGTGTCGAAGTCGTCCGCGCCGATGTCCAGGCCGAGGGCGGTGGCGCCCTCGTACGCCGCCTTCAGCGAGTCCGGCTGCTCGATCGAGCCGTCGGTGTCCACGACCACGAACGGCGGGCGGTCGAGTCCCACGGCCTCGGCGGTGGCCCTTCCGCCGAGCACCAGGTCCATGATCGTCTCGAACATCCGGATCCGGGTCTCGCGGACCGGTGCCGCGTACCAGCGGTCGAACACCGTACGCAGCCAGCGGCCGTAGGGGGCCGTCGCGGGGTCGTGGCCCGGGGGCGGGAACTCCCAGGTCGCGTGCGGGAGGAGCAGGTCGATGAGCGGGGGCCGGTGGCTCAGCAGCGCTTCGTAGACGACGAGGGGATCGTTGGCGAGGTCGACCGTGCACAGCAGGCCGCCGTATAAGCCGGCGTTCTCCGCGCGCCGCAAGAGCCCGATCCCCCTCTCGGCAGCAGCGTGGCTGCTGCGGCCACCATGTGTGCGGCGGTGGCGGTCACTGGCGTCCCTGCCTCCGTCGAGGCTCACCCCCACGCGCACACCGTGGCGGCGGAACAGGTCCATCCAACCAGGGTTCAGCAGCGTCCCGTTGGTCTGTGCGGCAAATTCCACGGACGTGATTCCGTGCGCCGCCCCCTGCACCGACTGCAGCAGGTGCTCGACCCTGCCCCGCCCCGCCAGCAGGGGCTCGCCGCCGTGCAGGACGACCCTGACGGACGGCAGCCGGTGCCGCTCCGCGTGCTCGGCGATCCGGGTCGCCAGGCGCTCGGCGAGGGCACGCGACAGCACGGCGGGTTTGTGCTGCCAGCTGCTGTCGCGGAGTTCGTAGACGTAGCAGTACGAACAAGCCAGGTTGCACCGGCCGTGCACCTTCACCACGAACTCGTGGATGGGCCGCGTCGCCTCCATCACCGACCTCCCGCCGGGCCCTCACCCCTCCGGGGTCACAACGAGGAATCGAATCCGGTGTGCGGGTCGGGAGCCTGCTCCGACCGGTCCTCCATGACGCGGAGCAGCGACTTCACCAGTGCGCACGGTGGGAGCGCGCGCAGCCGCTCCGCCTCGATGCGCAGGTTCATGACATCGCCGTGCGCGTCACGTGGTGCCGTTTCCATCGACCAATGCCCCCGGTACCCCTTGCCGCCCACGATGGCTCGATCCTGCCGACGCGTGCGGAATCGGACGTGGCTGGAGCCCTCGGGTGTCACCGCCGGCTCCCCCGTGCTCCTGCTGAAGTGTTCCTTCCAGGGAAGCACAGCGCCACGGACCAGGCCAGACCGCCTCCCGGACACCTTCACACGATCCCCCGCGGCATCGGGCGGCGCACCCGCGACGGAGCGCCGGCACACGACGGATTTCCGGCCGTTCCCGTTCACCGGCCGCCTGTCACCGCGTGCCGCCGTGGCCGTCCCTGTCGCCGCTCCCACCGCGGGCGCCCCGAGGACGCGGTTGACGGATCGTCACCAATGCCTGACGCGAGGGTGGTCCGGGCTCACGACCCGCACCGGTACGGACCGGGGCGTTCCGGCCACTCCGTGCGGACGATCTTCGCCGGTTGTTCACCTGGACGCCCGATTGTGCTGGTCCGGTGGCGAGATGATCGCCTTTCCGACCGTTAGCGCAACGGAGAGACGATGCTCCCCAAGAGAACCTACGCCGCGCTCACGACCGCGGCTGTCGCTGCCGGCACGCTGGTGGCCGCGAGCCCGGCGAGTGCCCACCACCCGCACGTGACGCCGACCTTCCAGCGCACCGCGACCTACCCGGTCTTCCAGAACCGCCCCGCGGGCGAGGACCCGGCCACCGCGACCGTCGCCGAGATCTCGGCGGTCAGCGAGGACGGCCGCACCCTGGTCTACACCGACGCCCTGGCGCGGCGGATCGGCTTCCTCGACATCACCAGGCCGAACAGCCCGCGCGGGCTGGGCACGCTGTCGCTGGCCTCGCTCGGCGACGCCGAGGACGAACCGACCTCCGTGGCCGTGGTCGGCCAGTACGTGCTGGTCGTGGTGAACACCAGCAGCGGCTACGCCACGCCCTCGGGGCGTCTGGACGTCATATCGCTGCGCGACCGCAAGCGGGTCACCAGCTTCGACCTGGGCGGCCAGCCGGACTCCATCACCGTCACCAAGGACAAGCGGTACGCCGCGATCGCGATCGAGAACGAGCGCGACGAGGAGGCGACCCCGCCCGGCGGCGAGGAGGGCGACCTGCCCCAGGCCCCGGCCGGCTTCGTGCAGATCGTCGACCTCAAGGGCACCTCGCCGCAGCACTGGCGCACCCGGGCGGTGCCGCTGACCCGCCCCGACGGCAGCGCGCTGCCCGTGCTGACCGCCGCCGGGATCGTGGAGCCCACCGACCCGGAGCCGGAGTACGTCGCCGTCAACGACCGCAACCAGCTGGTCCTGACGCTGCAGGAGAACAACGGCATCGTCCTGATGGACCTGCCGACGGGCCGCATCACCAAGGCCTTCAGCGCCGGCACGGCCACGGTCCGCGGCATCGACACCGTCAAGGACGGTGTCATCGACCAGACCGGCTCGATCACCGACGTCCGGCGCGAGCCCGACGCCGTCAACTGGATCGACGACCGCTACTTCGCGACGGCCAACGAGGGCGACTGGAAGGGCGGCACGCGCGGCTGGACCGTCTTCGACAGCCGCACCGGCAAGGTCGCCTGGGACGCGGGCAACAGCTTCGAGCGCCTCGCCGTCCGCTACGGCCTGCACAACGAGGACCGCGCGGGCAAGAAGGGCACCGAGCCGGAGGGCGTGGTCGTCGCCACCTTCCACGGCGTGCGGTACGCCTTCGTCGGCAGCGAGCGCAGCAACTTCGTCGCCGTCTACGACGTCAGCCGCCCGACCGCCCCGGTCTTCCGCCAGATGCTGGCCACCACCAACGGCCCCGAGGGGCTGCTGCCGATCCCGTCGCGCGACATGCTCGCGGTCTCCAGCGAGGAGGACGACGCCTCGGTCAACGTGCGGGCCTCGGTGAGCCTGTTCCAGCTGGGCAAGGGCACCCCGTCGTTCCCAAGCGTGGTCTCGGCCTCCGACTCCACCGGCGCGCCGATCGGCTGGGGCGCGCTCGGCGCGCTGTCCGCCGTGCCCGGCCGGCCGCACGAGCTGTACACGGTCACCGACGCGGCGTACTCCGTCACCAAGATCATGACCATCGACACCTCGCGGAAGCCGGCGGTCATCACCCGGACCCTCACGGTCAAGGACGCCGACGGCAAGCCGGTCGGCTACGACGCCGAGGGTGTCTTCGCCCGTCCGCAGGGCGGCTTCTGGCTCGCCGTCGAGGGTGCGACCGGCGACGGCAACAAGCTGGTCCGCCTCGACCGCGACGGCGTGACCCGGCAGGTCGTCACGCTCCCGGCGGACGTGGCCGCGGGCCTGGCGAAGCAGGGCTTCGAGGGCGTCACCGCCACCACCGACCGCCACGGCCGCGAGGTGGTCTGGGCCACCCTGCAGCGTGAGGTCAAGGGCGACCCGGCCGGGATCGTCCGGATCGGCCGCTACGACGTCACGTCGGGCACCTGGAGCTGGTTCGGCTACCGGATCGGCACCACGGACACCCCCGGCGACTGGATCGGCCTGTCCGAGATCACCGCGGTCGGCGACAAGCTCGCCCTGATCGAGCGGGACAAGCTGAACGGCCCCGCCGCGAAGATCAAGCGCGTGTACACCGTCGACATGCCGAAGTCCGCCGCCGCCTCGGGCCCGCTCCAGGTGCTGCCCAAGAAGCTGGCCGTCGACGTGCTGCCCGAACTGCGGGCGACCAACGGCTGGACCCAGGAGAAGCTCGAGGGCCTCACCGTGGGCGGTGACGGCCACGTCTACGCCGTGACCGACAACGACGCCCTGGCCGACGCCACCGGCGAGACGGTCTTCCTGGACCTCGGCTCCGGCAAGAAGGTCTTCGGCCAGCGCTGATCGCCTCCCCGCCCGACCTGACGCGTACGGCCGCCGGTCCACCGGCGGCCGTACGCGTCGGCGGCATGCGGGTCCGCGGCGTGCGGTCCGGCTCGCGGTCAGGCTTCCGGACGGCGCGCGAGGAAGACGAACTCCCTGCCCGGCCGGTCCGGGGCGTCCCGTACGCCGTCGAGGACGTACCCCTGCGCGGCGAGCGCCGCCTCGACCTCCTCCCGCCCGCGGAAGCGCAGGGTCGATATCGAGGTCAGCACCTCACGGCCGGCACCCAGGACGTACGTCCACCGGAACGTCACCAGCGGCCCGCTGACGTCGAGCAGCTCGACCCAGTGCTCCACCGGCCCCGTACCCGGCACGTCCACGACCCGGTGCGACGCGGCGCGGTTCCACTCCTCCCACGCGCGGGCCGCCGGGTCCCGCGTCTCGAACACCAGGCGCCCGCCCGGCCGCAGCGCCTCGTACGCCCCGCGCAGGGTCCGCCGCCAGGCCAAGGGGCCGGCGATCGCCTGGGCGACGTTGGCCGTCATCGTCGCCAGGTCCACCCGCAGCGGCGGAAGCGCCGTGGCGTCGCCGTGGATCCACCGGACCCGCGCGCTCCCCGGCTTGGCCCGGGCGACGTCGAGGGCCGCCCCGGC
Organism: Streptomyces sp. NPDC005722; assembly: GCF_040630935.1. NCBI lineage: Bacteria > Bacillati > Actinomycetota > Actinomycetes > Kitasatosporales > Streptomycetaceae > Streptomyces > Streptomyces sp. NPDC005722. The sequence continues at coordinate 147,751 of NZ_JBEXYN010000015.1, read as the reverse complement.
CGGGTCGACGGCGACGACCTCGACGCCCAGACCGGCCAGTCGCAGTGCGAACACCCCCGTGCCGCAGCCGATGTCCAGCACCCGGCGCACGTCGTGCTCCCGCACCAGCGCGAGGTACGCGTCGAGGTCGCCCCGGCCGGGGTCGTCGAGGGCGTCGTACAACGCCGCGAGCCGCGGGTGCCGGAACTCCTCGTCGGGCATGCGGGGGACGCTACCCCAGGGGAGACCCACGTCACATCCGAGTGCGCGTCACATTTCCCCCGGCTCGTCCGTCATGGCTGCGTAACCGTCACCACGCAGGAGGAGCCCACCATGGAAGCCCGTGTGAACCTGTTCGGCAACGCCCTCGCGCTTACGTTCTTCAAGCACATCAACGCGGCCGGCAGGGTGTCGGCGGAGGCGGGGCTGCCCGCGGCGACCCGGGAGCTGGTGAAGATCCGCGCCAGCCAGATCAACGGCTGCGCGTTCTGCGCCGACATGCACACCAAGGAGGCCGCCGCCGCGGGCGAGACCGCGGTGCGCCTGAACCTGGTCGCGGCCTGGCGCGAGGCCACCGTCTTCACCGAGGCCGAGCGCGCCGCCCTGGAACTCACCGAGCAGGGGACCCGCATCGCCGACGCCTCCGGCGGTGTCACGGACGAGGTGTGGGCGAACGCCGCCAAGCACTACGACGAGGACCAGCTCGTCGCCCTGATCGGCCTCATCGCGGTCATCAACGCCTACAACCGCGTCAACGTCATCAACCGTCAGCCCGCCGGCGACTACCAGCCCGGCCAGTTCGGCTGAGGGAGCGCCCCCCGGTCCGCGGGCGGGAAGCACCGGCCCCACGCCGTCCGCGGCGCGGGGCCGGGGCGCGCCGGGCCGCCGTCGGCCCCTCCGGACACCCCAAGTGCCGCTGCCACGGGCCGGGGACGCCGGGTTGTAGCGTGATGCGGCATGAGGACCAGTTCGCCGCTCTCCGCGGTTCCCCGGCTGGCCGGCGCGGTCGTCGTCGGGGCGGTCGTCGGCGCGGCCGTCGGCGTCCTGGAGGACGGGGCGCTGGGCGTCCTCGCCGGGATCGCGGCGACGGAGGCGCTCTTCGTCGTGACGGGCTGGCTCGTCCTGTGGCCGATGGACGCCACCGCCACCCACCGCAACGCCCGCCGGGAGGACTTCCGGCCCGTCGTCGAGGAACTCGTGGTCGTCGGCGCGGCCCTGTGCGGGCTGCTCGCCATCGTCGTCCTGCTCCTGCGCGGCGGCACGGACCGCGGCCACGCCGCGGCGGCGACGGCGCTGGCCGGGGTGTTCATGGCCTGGGCGGCGCTCCACCTGATGTACGCCGCGCGCTACGGGTACCTCTACTACGCGGCCGCGGCGGGCGGGATCGACTTCAACTCCCCGCACCCGCCGTCGTACCGGGACTTCCTCTACTTCAGCTACAACCTGGGCATGACCTACCAGGTCTCCGACACGGACGTCTCCAGCCCGGCGATCCGGGCGACGGTGCTGCGGCACTCGCTGCTGTCGTACGTCTTCGGCACCGGCATCCTGGCCACCACCATCAACCTGGTCGCCGGGATGGTCACCGGCTGACCACAGCCGAACGCCCCTGTCCCCAGCCCGGCATTCCTGTCACGTCCCGAACCGCCGGCACTTCCGGCTTCCCCGGGGGTGCCGTCGCCGTTCCGGTGCGCGCGGCGCCGGTAAGGGCCGGACGGGGTCAGCGGCCCGGGGCCCGGGGTCAGTTCTCGGAGCAGAAGTCGTCGACCGGCGAGGTGCGCACCCGGGCGAGGAGTCCGCGGAGCACCACGATCTCCTCCGGGGACAGGTCACCGAACAGGCCCCGCTCGACCTCGTCCACCGCGGCCCTGGCCTCCGCCAGGACGCCGCGCCCCCGGTCCGTGATGGCGACGATGTGCCGGCGCCGGTCGGCCGGGTCACGGCGGCGCTCGACGAGTTGCGCGGACTCGAGGTCGTTGAGGATCGCGACCATGATGCTCGGATCCACCTCGAGCGCCGCGACAAGACCCTGCTGCCCCATGGATCCGCACCCGCCGAGCAGCATCAGGGTGGCTCCCGCGCGCGGCGCGAGGCCGCAGGAGCCGAAAGCGCGCCGGACGCGGCTGTCGGCGATGGCGCCGTGCCGGGCCAGCAGGAAACCGAGCTGCTCCAGCGGGTCGCCGCCGGCAGCACCCTCAACCGCGATCTCGTCCACTGCCATGACTCCATCATAGCGCGCCACCAACCATCGTGATCGGCCGGTAATCCATGACCGTCAACGATTACGGCGGCCGTTCACACCCCTTTTCGAAGGTGATGCACCGATCCGGACGAGGGATCTTCGTGCCGGGTTATTCCACTTCTTCCGATTCCTTGCGCGAGGCGATGGTCACACCGCACAAACGATTGACGCCCATCAATCATCTGTTAGGTTCCATCCATCAGCGATTCAGAGCGACGCCGGTCCCACGGATCCAGCGCCTGCGAACCAGGAGCCCCGCCCCGGCGGCCCCGCGGAATCGCCCCCGCACGACGGGGACCGGCCCACCGGCCGGACCGTCGTCCGACGCCCCGCACACCGGGGCACAGCAAGGAGAGAACAGTCATGAACAAGTGGACGCGCATCATCGCCACCTCCACCGCCTCGGTGGCGCTCGCGGGCACCGCCCTGCTCGGCGCCACGGGCTCCGCCTCCGCCGCCCCCCGGCCCACGGGTCAGGAGCGGCAGACCGCGACCATCACCGGCGCGGCGTGGGGCGGCGGGTACGGCGACCGCAGCGGCACCGCCGACCGGCGCTGGAACGACGAGATCACCCGTCACCACTACGACTACGGCCACCACGCCGTGCAGTACTGGCACGGGTACGACGGCAAGCTCTACCGCTTCGACGGCCACCGCCTGGCCCGCTGGAGCCACGGCCACTGGGTGACCGTGTGGCTGTCCTACGGTCACGGACCCGTCCGCTGAGGCCCGACCGGATCCGGCACTCCCCGCCGGAGCGCGCACACCCCCGCGACCGGACGACGTCCCGGCCGCCAGGGCAGGGAGCCACGCCGGTGCCGAGCCGCCCGTCCTCGCACGGCCCGGCACCGGCCGGCCCCCGCCCCCTTCGACGAGACCCGGAGAACACCATGCTCGAGACCACCCCGACGACGAGGTCCGGCGGCCTGCTCACCAACGCCTTCGTGGCGATGCGGCGCCTGCCGACCCCGGCCGCCGCGTCCGGCACCGGACGGCACCGCGGCCGGCCCGCCGGCGAACGCCTCACCGCCGTCGGCACCCCGGGCACGGGCGCCCACCGCCGCCCGCTCGGCGCGTCCGGGTCCGGCACCACGGCCGTCCGCGGCTGAAGCACCGCCGGCGCCGTACCGTCCGGCCCCGGCGCGACGAACCACCGGCCCGTGACCGCACCGGGCCGACGCAGGACGGGACGACGAACTCCCCCGCCGCAGAGCGGAGTCGGCCGTACGTCCGGCGCTCCCTGACGGACCGCCGGCAGGCCCTCCCCGGACGACCCCGGCCGGTCCCACGCTCCGCATGCCGCACGACCCGTGTGCTCCCGGGCAGGCGCCCCGGATCCGAACCCGCGCCCGCGCCGCCCCCGGCCCCTCCGGACCGGGGGCTTTCCGCATGCCCCGGCGCTCCACCGGATCGCCCGACTCCAGCCGCCGTCAGCGGAGTTCGCCGTCGCACATGAAGCCGACTTACTAAAAGTTAGTGACTAATCCTCTCTTTGTCCGGCGCCACCCCGGTGCCCCACGGTGGATCCGTGGGACCCGCACCTCGCCACCCCCCGGCGACGCGGGCCACGGGGCTCCCCGGCGACACGACGCCGGGGAGCCGCCCCACGGGGACCCGAACACGCCTGACGCGACTGGAACTTCACATGGCCACCCTGCTGCACCTCGACTCCTCCCTCCACCCGGGCTCCGGCTCCCGCTCCCGCACCGTCGCACTGAACTTCCGCGACGCATGGCAGGAGCAGCACCCGGACGGCACCGTGCTCCACCGCGACCTCGCCGCGGACCCGCTCCCCCACCTCGACGTGCACGGCTTCTCCGCGGCCTTCGTCGACGCCGCGTCCCGCACCCCCGAGCAGGAGGCCGCCTTCGCGGGACGGCTGACCCTGATCGAGGAACTGGAGCAGGCGGACGCCGTGCTCCTCGGCGCCCCGATGTACAACTTCACGATCCCCTCGACCCTCAAGAGCTGGATCGACCACGTGCTCCTGGTCGGCCGCACGACCGGTGACACCTCCAGCGTGAAGGGCCTGCCGGTCACCGTCGTCGCCAGCCGCGGCGGCTCCTACGCGCCGGGGACCCCGCGGGAGTCCTCCGAGTACGTCCAGAACTACCTGCGGGCCATCCTCGGCGAGTACATGGGCTTCGACCTGGACTTCATCGTCCCCGAGCTGACCGCGGCGGCCTCGAACCCGGCCATGGCCGAGCTCGTCCCGCTGGCCGAGGCCTCGTGGGCCCGGGCGCTGGAGGACGCGACCACCAAGGGCAAGGAGGTCGCGCGGCGGGTCGGGGCCGCCTGACGCCCGGTCGTGTCCCGCCCGGGGACGGGCGGGACACGACCCCGCGCCCGGCCTGGTACCGGTGGGCATAGGAACAGCGATCCGTGGCCGGCCCGGCCGCGTTGACGCAGCCTTGGCCGTGTCAGGCACCCCTCGCACGGCCTCCCGCCACGGCGGCCCCCGCCCGTTCGGAAGATGCGCATGAGCAACCAGACGACCACCACCCATCGCGACGCCGGTGACCACCACCGCCCCGCGGACCCCGCCCCGGCCCCCGCCCCGCGCCGGCAGGAGTCCGGCATCGACGGTCTGGCCCACCTGGTGGACGACCTCGCCCACGCGATGGCCACCACGCCGGAGGCCGTCCTGGCCGGCATGTCGGACGACGTGCTGAACGCGCTCTTCCTCCTGCACCTCCAGGAGGGACCGGGCGACGGCCCCGGGTCCGGCGGCGCCCCGGAACCCGGGCGAGCCCCGGGCGTCGGGTAAGGCCCCCCTCGCCTGCTTACTTTCCTCCCGAAATGTACATTTACATGGTGAACGACCGATTGGCGCTGCTCGCCGCTGTGGAGAAGGGCATCGCCGAGGGCGAGGTGCTCCGGCTGGCGCTGCAGCACGCGGTCGCCGAGCTGGACGGGCTGGGCGGCACGGTCCACCTGTGCGGGCCGATGTCGGCGCTGCGTCTGGTGTCCACGGTCGGCCTGTCACCGGGGTCCGTGCGTCCCTGGGAGATCATCGACCACGAGAGCCCGGCGGTCCCCGCCCGCGCGGTACGCCGGCGCGGCCGCGTGTGGGCCGCCGACGGGTCGGCCGGCGCCGTCCGCCCCGGGCCGGCGGCGGGGAAGGGCTGGCCCGGCACGGGGCTGGCGTCCGTGGCGCTGTCGGACGGCGTGAGTTCCGTCGGGTCGCTGACCGTCGTGACCGGTACGGGCGGGGAGCCCACGGAGGAGCAGTGGCGGTTCCTCGAGGCGGTGACCGCCTGGGCGCAGGAGCGGGTGGACCAGGCCCCGCCCCCGACCCGCCCCACGCACGAGGAGCCCAGCGGCAGCCGGCTGCGGCAGGCCCTGAAGGCCGTCGAGGTGGGCACGTGGGACTGGAACATCCGCACCGGCGAACTCGCCTGGGACGACGCGGCGATGGCCGTCTACGGCACCGCTCCCGCCGACTTCGTGCCCCGGGTCGAGAGCTGGATGAAGGTCGTCCACCCCGACGACCTGCGGTGGACGCTCGCCGCCGCGGAGAAGGCGATCCGGGACCGCGGGGTGTTCGAGGCCGAGTACCGGGTGCGCCGCCCCGACGGCAGCTACGGGTGGACGGAGACCCGCGCCAAGGTCGTCCTGGACGACCGCGGCGAGCCGTACCGGATGATCGGCACGGCGTGGGAGAGCAACGAGTCGCGGTCCGCGCGCGACGCGCTGAGCCGCGCCCTGCGGTACATGAGCGACGGCTTCCTCTCCGCGGACGAGGACTGGCGCATCACCTTCGTCAACCTGGAGGCGGAGGACGTGCTCGGCTCCTCCGAGGAGGAGTTGTTCGGCCGGGTGCTCTGGACGCTGCCCTCGCTCCGGCAGATCTCCGGGCTGGAGTCCCGCTGCCGCGAGGCCGCGGCCAAGGCGGTGCCCACCAGCTTCGACGTCCGGATGCCGGACACGGGCTCCTGCTACCAGGTCCGGCTGGTGCCGCTGCCGGACGGGGTGACGCTCTACTTCACCGACGTCACCGAGCGGCGCAGGCACGAGGCCGAACGCGCCGCCGCCGAACGCGCCGCCGGTGAACGCGCGACCAGGATCGCGGAGCTCACCGCGGCCCTGGCCAAGGCGACGACCTCGCGCGACGTGGTGGACGCCGTCGCGCAGCGCGTCCTGCCGCCGTTCGGCGCCACCGGGCTGCTGGTGCAGGCCCTGGAGGACGGCAGGGCCTACAACGTCGGGTCGGTCGGCTACCCGCAGTCCTTCCTCGACAACCTGCACGGCCGCCCCCGGGGCGCCAAGGACCCGGTGTGGGACGCCATCTCGACCAGCGGCCCGGTGTTCGTCTCCTCGGCGGAGGAGTACGCGGCGCGGTACCCGGCGATGGCGGACCGTCCGCACCTGACCGGGAAGGGGTCGTGGGCCTTCCTGCCGCTGTCCGCGTCCGGGCTCACCTTCGGCGTCTGCGTGCTCGCCTTCGACCGGCCGCGGCGCCTGACGGACGAGGAGCGCACCCTGCTGAGCGCCATCAGCGCCCTGGTCGCCCACGCCCTGGAACGCGCGCGGCTGTACGACGCCGAGCACACCCGGTCCCGGGAACTGCAGAGCGCCCTGCTCCCCCAGCAACTGCCCGGGCTGCCGTCGTGCACCCTCGCCGCCCGCTACCTGCCGACCGAGCAGGGCGCGGACGTCGGGGGCGACTGGTACGACGTGATCCCGCTGTCCGCGGGCCGGGTCGCCTTCGTCATCGGCGACGTGATGGGCCACGGCCTGTCCGAGGCGGTCACCATGGGACGCCTGCGCACGGCGGTCCACACGCTCGCGGGGCTCGAACTGCCCCCCGACGAGATCATGGGACACCTCAACGACATCGTCGGCGGGCTCGGCGCTGACTCCTACGCCACCTGCCTGTACGTCCTCTACGACTCGACCACCGGCACGTGTTCCGTCACCCGCGCCGGGCACCCCCCGCCCGCGGTCGTCCATCCCGACGGGACCGTGCGCTTCCCCAAGGCCGCGCCGAACCCGCCCCTGGGCGCCGCGGAGCAGCCGTTCGAGAGCGTCGAGCTGCAGGTCCCGGAGGAGAGCCTGCTCGTGCTCTTCACCGACGGGCTGGTCGAGTCCTCCGAGCGCGAGATCGACGAGGGCCTGGGCGACCTCGCGCGGCTGCTGACCGCCGCCGATGCCACCGACCTGGGCGCGCTCTGCGACACCCTCATCTCGGGGCTGCTCCCCATCGGGCGGACCACCAGCGACGACATCGCGCTCCTGGTGGCCCGCGTCCACGCGCTCGCCACCGAGCGGATCGCCTGCTGGCCGCTCCCCGAGGACCCACGGGCGGCGGGGACGGCCCGCCGGCTCGTACGGGAGCAACTGGCCACCTGGGGCCTGGAGGAGCTGACGCCGACGACGGAGCTGCTCGCCAGCGAGCTGGTGGGGAACGTCGTGCGCCACGGCAGGGGCCCGATGACGCTGCGGCTGCTGCGGGACATCGACCTGGTCTGCGAGGTCTCCGACGACAGCCTGACGATGCCCCGCATCCGCCACGCGTCCGAGACGGACGAGGGCGGGCGGGGCCTGCAGCTCGTCGCGTCCCTGTCCCAGCGGTGGGGCACCCGCTACACCCCGAACGGCAAGTGCATCTGGACGGCGCAGCAGCTCCCGGACCCCGAGGCCGCCGCGCCGTCGCCGGAACCGTTCGACATCGACGCGGTGCCGCCCCTGCGGTGACCGGCCGGACGGCCGGCTCCCCCGAGGGCCGACGGGGTCAGGACCGCCCGAAGCCGTTGAGGAAGGCGTCCACCACGAGGTCCGCCGCCCGCGGGGGTTCCACCTCGGGGAAGCGGTGGGCGACGGAGTCCACCAGCTGGTCGAGGACCGCCCTCACCCACTCCGGGGAAGCCTCGGTCCGCAGATGGCCCTCGTCCGCGGCGCGTCGCAGGAAGTCGTCCAGTCGCGCGCTCTGCTCCGCGCGCCGGCGGTCGGCGTCGGGGTCCTGCCGCATCATGCGGCGTGTGTCGACGGGCCACTCGCGGCTGACGGGGACGATCCCCTCCACGTAGCGGTGCAGGGCGACGGGCACGGGCGCCTCGGTGAGCCGCGCCTCGTCGAGGACGCGCTCCGCCGAGTCGAGCTTCGCGTGGAAGACGGCGTTGAGCAGGGCCTCGCGCGTGGCGAAGCGGCGGTGGACGGTCGTCCGGTCCACCCCCGCCGCGGTGGCGATGGCGGACATCGAGGTGCCCGGGTCCTCGGCCAGCAGCCGGGCCCCGGTGCGCAGGACCACGGCGAGGTTTCGTGCGGCATCGGCTCTCATGATGGCGCCATCGTAACAGCGAGTCGCAATTAGACGTACATCACCCTCACGGCCGCTGCATCCGGAATTGATAGTGCTACGTTGGTGTTGCAGTTACTCGACGAGCTTCCACAGTGATCCCGGTTCCGCCCATCGGCCCGGGAGCGCTCGTCACAGGACAGGAGGAACCTTCCATGGCACGTACCTGGCTGATCACCGGTGGTTCGCAGGGCCTCGGCAGGGCCCTCGCCGTCGCGGCCCTGGAGGCGGGCGACCGGGTCGCGGTGACCTCGCGCAGGCCGGAGGCGCTGGCGGACCTGGCGGAGGCACACCCCGGGCGGCTCCAGAGCCTCGCCCTGGACATCACCTCGCCCTCGCAGGCACGGGACGTGGTCGCGGCGGCGGTCGAGCGCTTCGGCGGCCTCGACGTCGTGGTCAACAACGCGGGCTACGCCACCAACGGCACGGTGGAGGACTTCCCGGAGGACGAGTTCCGGGCGCAGGTCGAGGCGAACCTCTTCGGCGTCGTCAACGTGACGCGGGCGGCACTGCCCGTACTGCGCGGCCGGCGTTCGGGACACTTCGTGCAGATCTCCTCCATCGGCGGCCGCGTCGGCGGCACGCCGGGCCTCAGCGCCTACCAGACCGCCAAGTTCGCGGTCGCGGGCTTCTCCGAGGTGCTGGCGAACGAGGTGGCCCCGCTCGGCATCAAGGTGACCATCGTGGAGCCGGGCGGCATCCGCACCGGCTGGGCCGCGGGCGCCGCGCTGACCTCGGGCCCGATCGGCGCCGACTACGAGCAGACCGTCGGCCGGTGGCAGGAGCGCTTCACGGCCTACAGCGGCCACGAGCCGGGCGACCCGGCCCGCATGGCCCGGGCGATCGTCGACGTCGTCGGCGCCGCGGAGCCCCCGCGCCGCCTGCTGCTCGGCAGCGACGCCCTGGAGATCGCGCTGGGCGCGGAGGAGGCGCGGCTCACGGAGGCCAGGACGTGGGCGCACGTCAGCCGCTCCACGGACCACCCCGCCGCACCCCTGTCCGCGTGACCCCGCGACCCTGCCCGCCCTCCCCCTCCGTCCCGACCCCTCGCCCCTCGTACCTCGCCCCTCGTACCGGAAGACGTGACTGATGAACGTTCGCGACATGCTCTACATCGGCGGCTCCTGGGTGACCCCCAGTGACCCGGACCTCCTCCTCGACATCCGCTCCCCGCACGACCAGTCGCTCCTCGGCCGGGTGGCCCAGGCGGCCGACGCGGACGTGGACGCGGCAGTCGCCGCGGCGCGCGAGGCCTTCGACCACGGACCGTGGCCGCGCACCGACCCCAAGGAGCGGCAGGAGGTGATCCGCCGGGTCAACGCGCTGCGCGAGGCCCGCGCCGACGAGATCGCGGCGGCCATCTCCGCCGAGAACGGTTCGGCGGGCTGGTTCACCAAGGCCGGCCAGCCGTTCCTGACGCGTCAGGTCGAGGCCTACCTCAAGGCAGCCGCGGAGCTGGGCTGGGAGGAGGTCCTCGCCCCCTCCGACCCCTCGGTGGACTTCGACACCGTCGTCAGGCGCGAGCCCGTCGGCGTGGTCGCCGCGGTCATCCCCTGGAACTCGCCCTTCTCCGCGGCCACGGCCAAGCTGACCCCGGCCCTGCTGGCGGGCAACACCGTGGTGCTGAAGGTCTCCCCGGAGAACTCGCTGAGCATGATGCTGCTGGCGGACCTCTTCCACGAGGCGGGGCTCCCGGACGGCGTGCTCAGCGTGCTCCCCGCGGACCGGGAGACCAGCGAGCACCTCGTCTCCCACCCGGACGTCGACAAGATCGCCTTCACGGGGTCGACCCGCGCCGGGCGGCGCATCGCCTCGATCGCCGGCGAGCAGCTCAAGCGGGTCAGCCTCGAACTGGGCGGCAAGTCCGCGGCCGTCGTCCTGGAGGACGCCGACCTGCCCGCCGTGATGCAGGGGCTGCGCTTCGGTTCGCTGGCGAACAACGGCGAGGCCTGCATCCTGCAGACCCGGATCCTGGCTCCGCGCAGCCGCTACGAGGAGGTCGTCACGGCCCTCAAGGAGATGGTGGAGTCGCTGAAGGTCGGCGACCCCTCGGAGCCGGACACCTTCATCGGGCCCATGATCCGCCGCGACCAGCAGCAGCGCGTGATCGACTACATCAAGCTGGGCATCGAGGAGGGCGCCCGCCTGGTCACCGGCGGTCCCGAGGTGCCGGCCGGTCTGGAGAAGGGCCACTACGTCACGCCCACGGTGTTCGCGGACGTCGACAACGGCATGCGCATCGCCCAGGAGGAGATCTTCGGCCCCGTGCTGGTCGTGATCGCCTACGACGACGAGGACGAGGCGGTGCGGATCGCCAACGACTCCGACTACGGCCTGTCCGGCGGCGTATGGAGCGCGAGCCCCGAGCGCGCGCTGGCCGTCGCACGCCGGCTGCGCACCGGGACCGTCACCCTGAACGGCTCCCCGATGAGCTTCGACGGCCCGTTCGGCGGCTACAAGGCGAGCGGTATCGGCCGCGAGTACGGCGCGGTCGGCCTGACCGGCTACGTCGAGCACAAGACGGTCACCCGCAGGCGGTGACCGTGCGGCCGCCGGGCCCGGACGGTGCGTGGGGCGCCCCGGGCCCGGCGGCCACCGGTTGGGGCGGGGCCACGCTCGACGGGTCCGGGTCCGGGTCCGGGTCCGGGTCCGGGTCCGGTCGGTGTCAGGGCCGTCGGCGTCAGGAGCCGTCGGCGTGCAGGTTCTTGACCTTGATCCAGTCACGGCTGCGGCGACCGGGCAGATACGTACTGGTCAACCGCTTCGCCACCACCCCGTCATACCCCTCCTGCCGGATGTAGTGCAACGCCTCACTCGCCATCGCCGGCCAGTACGGCGGCACCACCACCCGCTCCCCCGACACCCCCAGATCATCCAGCAACGCCCGCCGCGCCGTGTACGGCGCATGCAACACCGGCTCCCCCAAGTACAAGATGTCGTACACCACCAACCGCACCGGCATCGCCTCCGCGGCCTCCGCCACCGCCGCCGGATGCCGCAGACTCATCCGCCGCTGCAACCGCTCCACCGACACCCCACCATGCTTCCCCAACGCCACCACCTCCCCGTCCAGCACCCCCACCAGACCCGGCGGCAACACCCCCGCCAACCCCCGCAACTCCGGATACCCCCCCGTCACGTCCTGCCCGATCCCCGACACCAACCGCACCTGCCCGTCCCCCGGCAGGTACACCAGCACCCGCGCCCCGTTGAACAACGGCTCGAACCCGTACTCCGCCTCCACCTCCGCCCCCGGCAACGGACCCGCCACCGCCAGCATCGGCGACCACGCGGGCAGATCCGACCGAGCCACCGACCCCGCAGGAACACGCGTACCCATATACACCAGCATCCCCCCACACCCCCCGACCGGCGAATCAAACACCGCACGTCCCGGGCGGCGTGGACCCGCTCCCGGCCGGGCGGGCGGGGAGCGGGTCCACGCGGGGCGCGCGGCGATCAGGCGGGCGCGCCGCTGAACTTCGGGTTCGCGCCGTACTCGTTCTCCGAGGGCCCGCCCTCGATGCAGAAGAAGACCAGCAGGACGATCGCGCCGAGGAACGGCACGAGGCCGATCAGCAGCCACCAACCGGACCGACCGGTGTCGTGCAGGCGGCGGACGGAGACGCCGAGCGTGGGCAGGAGCACCGCGAGCGCGTAGACCGACTGCAGGTAGTCGAAGCCGATGGCGCGGCCGACGAACAGCAGCACGATGCTGATCACCAGGTTGACCAGCGCGAACATCCAGTACTCGGTGCGGCGCGCGCGCCCGCCGAAGACGGCGTACTTCCTGAGCACGTCCAGGTACCAGTGCATGCGGAACCCCCCAAGGTCGACGACCCGATGCCCGTCCGGAGCGGGCGGGCAGGCGGAATGTACGGTTTTGTAGTGCACCAGTCAAGACATTCGGCGGGAATCCGATGGTGGAGGAACCCGGTCCGCTCCCTGACGGTGCGGTCCTGCCGTCCGGGTGGCGGGCCGTCGGTCATACTCCGCGCTTTCGGGGGTAGACGGGGCGCGAACGGCCGGGCCCACCGGCACGCACACCCACAGCGGAGGTCCACCGATGTCCCCCCAGCCCCGAACGGGTCGGCCCACGGCGTCCATGACGTTCGACCACATGCTGGAGCGGGTGCGGTACGACGGCGTCTACCCGACCCGGGAACGGGCCGAGGAGGCCGTGCGGGCGGTGCTGGCCGCCCTGGGCAGGCGGCTCATCGGCGACGAACGCGTCGCCCTGGCCGCGTGCCTGCCCGTCGAGGCGGCCCTGGTCTTCACCTCCGAGATCCCGGAGATCCGGCCCATCACCTGCGGCGCCTTCGTCGAGGACCTGGCCGCCCGCACCGGCGGCACCCCGGCCACGGCCCGCTGGGACAGCTGCACGGTGCTGGCCGTGGTGGCCCGGCTGGCCGGACGCGACCTGACCGCGCGCGTCCTGCACCAGCTGCCCTGCGACTACGCCCCGCTGTTCGGCCGCGACGACCTCGTCAGCGCCGCCTGAGCCGGCCGCCCCGGGGCGGCTACAGGTGCCGCATCCACAGGTTGGACTCGGCGTAGACGCCCAGGTCCCGCTCGCGGTCGATCTCCACGAGGTCGAGCGCGCCCGGCACGACGTAACCGCCGGAGCGCGGGAAGGCCATGTCCGCCCAGGCCTCCCACTCGGCCACGGTGCCGGGGATCACCATGGAGCGCGGCGCGGGCGCGAGGACGGTGGCCCCGAGCCGTTGATGGGTGCGGATCCAGGGGTCCAGGTGCAGCCCGTCGGGGCGCGTCCAGCCGGCGAAGTCCTCCATCCCCGCCAGCGGGTACCGCGCCTTGAGGGTGGGCCGTACCGGTGCGATAACACGCCGCAGTCCGGCCTCCACGGCGCGCTCGCGCAGTGCGGTGAGCACCTCGCCGGCGAGCCCGCCCCCGAGGCGGTCCGGACGCACGGCCGCGACCATGACGCAGAGGGTGTCCGGCACCACGCGGGCCTCGTACCCGGTCACCGCCGCGGCCAGGGCGCCGTCGTAACCGCCGGGCAGCGTCCCGGTCTCGCCGTCCCAGCGCAGCGGGACCCCCGCCCCGCCGGCCACCACCTCACCGCCGTCCAGCAGCAGCACGTCGAACCGCGGGAAGTACTCCAGCGCCCGGCGCCGGTACTCCGCCGAGGACGGCGCGTGCAGGATGAACTCCGGCCACCCGCCCCAGAGTGCGGCCCTCGCCTCCGCACGGAGGTCGGGGCGCTCGCCGGCTGTCACGATCTCCGTCTCGGGCACGCCGGGAGCCTAGCCCCGTCGCGCGGCGGGGGCGAGCCACGGGCTGAGGACAAGGCCCGGGACGAGGGAAGTCGTGCCGCAACGAGCCGTGTCCGCCGGTGGTGGCGCCGTCACCCCGTCGCCTTGGGGCGGCTGTTGCCCGTCACGGTGCTAGCTGAGCACCCACCGGGGCGGGTGCGCTGGGCCGGCCGGGCAGATGAACACGTGGAGGTCCCGGTCACGGCCGAAGCGGAGCCGGGTGGGACTCGCGACGGCCCGTCCGCCGCGGATCGGGCCCGTCCCGTACGTCGCCGGGTCGCGGTCCTCCAGCGGCACCCAGCTGTGCGGGGCGGCGTCCGTCTCGTGACCCGCGGCGGTCAGCAGCAACCGCATCGGGGCCGCGCAGGACCCGCAGCCGACGGTCATCGGGCCCGTCGACGCCCAGCTGGGAAAGCCGCCGACACGCCAGCCGGGTGGTACGGACAGGTCGGACTGGTAACTGAGGGCGTCGCGGCCGCCTTCCGGCACCTGGGCGTCGTCCCACGCGTCGATGCGCGCGATCAGCGCGGCGGGAAGGGTGTCGCCCTCCGCCCAGGGATAGGTGTCCACCTCCTCGGGGTGCAGGACGCAGGGTTCGGGGAGTTCGTGTTCCCACGGCAGAAGCGGCACTTCGGGGGCGGTGGTCAGGTGTTGTCCGGCGCGCTCGGCCTCCGCGGAGCGTCGCCACCGCAGGTGGTAACGGCGTTCCAGGTACGGGCCGTGGGTGAAGGGACAGCGGAACAGCTGTGCGAGATCCGCGCCGCCGGGGCCGGAGGCCAGAGCGGGGACGTCCCGGCGGAAGATCTGGGCGAGTCCCACGAAGGGCACCGGTCCGTCCTCGCCGGGAGCTGCCGAGCCGGGCCACGGCCGCTGCGGCGGCCACGTGTCCGCGGCCCGGGCCCTGCGGATGTCCTCCGGCGCGTAGCCCTTCGTCTCGGGCCGGTGCGGTTCGGGGCAGACCGGCCAGGGTTCGCCCTCGGGCCACAGCATGGGCCCGCCGACATGGCTGTCGTGCCGGCCGGGCCGCCCCGGCCTGGGGTGCAACCGGGTCGTACGACCCCGGTGGGCGGCCAGTTCGGGGAACACCGCTTCCACGGACACTGGTCTGGCCGGTGTCGTCCTCGTCATGCCCCGACCGTACGCGGCCGGGGAAACGCCGGGCGAACGATTACCGGGCGGTCGCCCAGGCCGGGTCGCCCGGGCCGGGGATCAGGACTCGCGGGCGGAGGTGTAGGCGTCCGTCGGGGCTTGTTCCGGCGTGCGTCGGGCGGTTCCGCCCTTCGCCACGACGCGCGACGCGGCCCGCGCCGTCCCGTGGCGCCGCCGGGACAGGAGGCGGGTGAGGACCAGCGCGGCGGCGCCCGCGGCGACGAGCACGGGAATCGCGAAGAGCCCGGCGCGGTGCAGCAGTTCGGTGGCGGCCGCACCGGCGAAGTAGCCGAGCAGCACGTTGCCGACGCCCCAGACCAGCGACGCGGCGCTGCTGTAGAGGAAGAAGCGGCGGTACGGCATGCCGGACGCCCCCGCGACGAACGGCAGGAAGGTGCGGACGAAGCCGACGAACCGGCCCGTGAACACGGCCGCGCCGCCGTGCCGCACCAGGAAGTGCTGGGCGCGTCCGACCCGGCTGTCGGGCCGTATGCGGTGGAGCCGGGTACCGGGGTGTCGCTCGCAGTGCCGGCCCAGTGCGTAACCGAGGCTGTCCCCGGCCATGCCACCGGTGACCACGACGGCGGCCAGGAGCAGGGGGTCCAGGTCACCGCGGCCGGCGACGGCGGACGCCAGGAGGATGACCGTCTCGCCGGGGAGCAGGAGTCCGACGAACGCGCTGGTCTCCCCCGCCGTGACGGCGAACACGACGATGTACGTCCACCAACCGGCCGCCTCGATCAGACCGTCGACGTGCACGGCCGTCAGCCCGTCTGCCGCAGCGGGGCCGCGTCGGGCGCGGAGCCTCGTGGGCGCCGCCGGTGCGGCAGGAGGCGTGCGGTGAACCAGGCGAGCACCGGCACGCCCGCGGCCAGGAGGGCGCCGGCCACCGGGTCGTCGGCGGTGGCCACGGCCGCGGCCACCGAGGAGAGGGCCACCGCCGCGACGGCGATCCGCGCCCAGGCGGCCGGCACGGTGGCGACGACCGCGAACGCCGTCAGGAGGTACCAGCCGGCTCCCGCACCGGGCAGCGCGAAGTAGTCCGCCAGGTAGTCACGGGCCGGGGACGTCCCGCGCACCGGTACCCGCCCCATCGACGCGGAGAGCGCGAGCCCGGCGCCGCTGGACAGCAGGAGCGCCACGGCGACGCGGACGTAGACCGCGGGGTGCCGGTGGGCCAGCCACAGCAGCGTCACCGCCATCAGGGGCCAGGGGGCCACGGAGTGGATCCGGTCGAGCACGTGTGCCGCGTCCTGCCCCAGCGCCGTCCAGCCGTCTCTCGCGGAGGGGGGTGGGTTCACGGCGGTCTCCTGATCAGCCGGGTCCGCGTCGCCACGGCGGCGCGTCGACATCGTCTTCCGATCAGGCAACCGGACTTGGCTCTCCGCTTATTTCCACCGTGACGCAGCTAACAGCGCACGCGCCCGCCGGCACGGCGGTCAGTTGAGGCCGTGCCCCTCGCGGTCCGGCGCCCGCAGGCCCTTGGCCTCGGCGTTCCCCAGCAGGGCGCGCCGGGTCTGGAGCGGGGTCGGCGCGGCCGGCAGGGGGCCGGTGTGGACCGGCCGGCAGGCCTCCAGCAGGAAGGCCACCAGGCGGCGCCAGGCGTGCGGCGCGGCGTCCCGGGTCACCTCGACGACCCCGGCGTTGGCCATGAGGAAGAGCAGGACGTCCTCCGGGACGACGTCCTCGCGCAGGGCTCCCGCCTCCTGGGCCCGGCGGACGAGTTCGGCCAGGGCCCGGCTCTGGCGTTCGCAGGAGCCCGCGGCCACCGGCGAGTTGGGGAGCCTGAGGACGAGCAGGTCGCTGATGCCGCGGTCGGCCGCCATGGCGGCGCACAGCCGCTCGACGAACGTGCTGAAGCCGGTCCACGGGTCCTCGCAGAGCAGCGCCTCCTCGGCGATGGCGCCGACCCGCGCCAGCTCTTCCTCGAAGGCCGCCTCGACGAGTTCCTCGCGCGAGGGGAAGCGCCGGTAGAGCGTGCCCGCGCCGACACCGGCGCGCTCGGCGACCTCGTCCAGCGGCGCGTCCAGGCCGCGTTCCTCGAAGATCTGGCGCGCGGCCGCCACGATCCGCCGCCTGTTGCGCGCCGCGTCCGCACGCAGTCCCCGTTCGGCGGATCGGGGGCTCTCGGTCGCTGCCATGGCCCCAGTTTACCAAGTGGAGAGACTCCTCCGGATGCCGTCGTACGGGGGCGGCGCGGGCCACGTCCTTGCCGCTCGGCGGCGCCCTCCTCGGGCGAAGTCGCGGGCGAGATCGGGAAGTTGCGGTCGAAGACGTTCTGCGGGTCCCACTCGGCCTTGAGCCCGCGCAGCCGGGTGAGCGCCGGCTCGGGGAAGGCGTCGGGCGGGGATCATCGGCGCCCGGGCCGGCGACGGCGAACCGCCCGCCGAGTCCGGCCACCCACGGCTTCGCGGCGCTCGCCCTCGCCGGACCGGGCGCGGTCCTCGCCGCACGACTGCTGCCCTCCGGGGACGCGGCCGCGTCCGCCACGCCGGAGGACGCCGTCGCCGCACGTCCCTGAAGGGACGCGCCGTCGGGGTGCGTAGTGCGGCCCGGGCGGCGTGGGTGAGCCGATCGGGAATCGGCGCCTCGGTGCGGCGTCGGCCGCGAACCGGGGTGACGGTGAATTCCGCGCCGAAAACGGTGGGTTGAGCGCCGAGGCAAGGTCCGCGGCGGGTGTGCCGGGAATTCCGTTCCAGAAATCACCCGGACGGTGCGGGGAAGCCGTCGCCCCGTGGACACGGGACGACGCACCCTGTCGAATCCAACCTGGCCCCGCTCCGGACCAGCGATGACGACCGCGCCGACGAACGCGCCGTCACATAGCACTGCCCGCACGGGAAAAGCGTCCGTATTCCCGCCGCCACCCACGCGGGGACGCCGCTCCGACGCCCGGCGCATTCCTGTGACCTTCCCCACCACTGTTCGCCGGAATACCGGAAGGATGACTTCCGGTTGTTTCCCTGCGTTCGATCACAACGGAACCGGAGGCAGAAATGAACGGCCCGCTCCCCGCTTCGGGCGGCAGTGGTGGTAGCACGGACGGCACCCTGGTCGTCGTCCCGCTGTGGCGTGCCCCGCTCGCGGGACAGGGCGTCCGCACGGAGTCGCGTCCGAACACCCGGACCGACCGGCAGGACTTCCGGGCCGTGCGCTGAGCCTCACGGCGACGGGGTGACGCGGCCGGGCGCACCAACGGGGTGCCGAAGTCGACGCCCGCGAACCCGGGGCGGCACCCGGACCAAGCCACAAGCGGAGGCAGGTGCGCTCCGCGCCCCGGAACAGGCGTGGCGCGACCCGGGGCGGGCGGACCGCCGCCCGCCCCGGGGTCAGGTGACCTTGAAGCGGGCCGTCTCGGCCACCGCGCTCTCCCGCGCGGCCGCGCAGGTCGGGCAGGTGATCTCGCGCGCCGCCTTGTGGGAGGTGGCCATCCCCATGGCCGCGAGACGTTCGACGGAGACACCCTTGACGCGGGCGTGCTCCGCGCAGACGCCGGCGCCGCATTGCCGGCACACCGCCACCGCGGTGGCCGGCCGGTCGCCCAGGAGGCAGTCGAAGCAGTACATCGGGCACGCTCCCTTCGCGTGCGACAACCCGGCCCCGCCCCGCGATCCCACGGGGACTTCCGCACCGGGACCTGCTTCCAGAATATCATTGCCCAGTGCAAAAGTGAGCAATGTCAACGTGGCGCCGACGGGCTAGGGGCACCCGCCGGGGCCACTGCGTCCCGGCAGGTCACGGCACGCGGCCGGGCAGCAGCACGCGGCGCCACGGCACCCGCCGCCACCGCACCCGGCGTCACGGCACCCGGGCGGTCCACTCCGGGGAGCCGAACTTCGCGGCCACGAGTTCCTCGGCGCGCGCCAGCTCCTCGGCGGTGACGCTCCCGTCCGTGAGGCCGTAGCGGGCGCGGAAGGACTCGATCATGCGGTCGATGACCGCCTCCCGCGGCAGCCCGGTCTGGCGGCGCAGCGGGTCGACGCGCTTCTGCGCGCTGCGCGTGCCCTTGTCGGACATCTTCTCCCGCCCGATGCGCAGCACCTCCAGCATCTTGCCGGCGTCGATGTCGTAGGACATCGTCACGTGGTGCAGGACCGCCCCCGCCCCGCCGTCCGGGGCGACCACGCGCTTCTGCGCGGCGCCGGCGATCTTGCCGGCCTCGGTCGCGATGTCGTTCAGCGGCTGGTACCAGGCCTTGATGCCCATGTCGCCCAGGGCGTCGAGGACCCAGTCGTCGAGGTAGGCGTAGGAGTCGGCGAACGACAGCCCCGACACCAGGGAGGCCGGGACCGAGAGGGAGTAGGTGATGGTGTTCCCGGGTTCCACGAACATCGCGCCGCCGCCCGAGATCCGCCGGACGACGGTCAGACCGTGGCGCGCGGCGTTGTCCGCGTCGACCTCGTTGGCGAGGGACTGGAAGCTGCCGATCACGACCGCCGGGGCACCCCATTCCCACACGCGCAGGGTCGGCGGCCGGCGGCCGGCCGCGACCTCCGCGGTCAGGACCTCGTCGAGGGCCATGTGCAGGGCCGGGGACTGCGGTGCCTCGTGGATCAGCTGCCAGTCGTAGTCGGTCCAGTCCGTGGCCTGGGCGAGGGCCCGCCGTACGGCGACGGCGATCCCCTCCGCGGTCAGGCCGTACATGACCGTTCCCTCGGGCAGGGCGGCCTCGATCCGGGTCGCGAGGCCGGCGGCGTCGGTGTCGGCGGGAGCGCCCTCGAGGGCGCGGTCGATGGCGGAGATCGCCTCGTCCGGCTCGAGGAAGAAGTCGCCTGCGACGCGGACGTTGCTGAGGATCCCGTCGTGGTCGTCGAGGTCCACGACCACGAGCTTCCCACCGGGCACCTTGTACTCACCGTGCATGCCGACGACAACCGTCCCGGTCGCCTCTTTAGTCCCGGGCGCCGCCCCGGGCACGGACGGGGCGGGCGCGGCGCGCACGGCCGTGGTGCCGATGTGCCTGTACTGAGGGCGCCCGCGATGGAACACTGAGTCCGCAACCAGTCGTTCAGGGGGATCCGACATGACTGCCGCCCGGCCGGGCCACGAGCCCGCCACCGGTTCGCCGCTCGCCGTGCAGCGCGGGGGACCGACCGTGCTGCGCATCGTCCTGGGAACGCAGCTGCGCAGGCTGCGCGAGTCCCGGCGGATCAGCCGCGAGGCGGCCGGCGAGGCCATCCGCGCGTCGCACGCGAAGATCAGCCGCCTGGAGCTGGGGCGGGTGGGCTTCAAGGAGCGCGACGTCGCCGACCTCCTCACCCTGTACGGAGTGACCGACGCGCAGGAGCGCGCCGACCTGCTGGCGCTGGCCCGCCGGGCCAACAACCCCGGCTGGTGGCACCAGTACGCCGACGTCCTGCCGAGCTGGTTCGAGACGCACATCGGCCTGGAGGAGGCCGCGCACACGATCCGCACCTACGAGGTGCAGTTCGTGCCGGGCCTGCTGCAGACCGAGGCGTACGCCCGGGCCGTCACCCGGCTCGGCCATCCCCGCGCGACCGAGCGGGAGATCAGCCGCCGGGTCGACCTGCGGATGACCCGTCAGGGCCTGCTCGCCAGGCCGGACGCGCCGCAGCTGTGGGTCGTCCTCGACGAGGCCTGCCTCCACCGGCCGCTCGGTGGCGTGGATGTGATGCGCGGTCAGCTGGAGCACCTGATGAAGGTCGCCGCCCTCCCCAACGTGACGCTGCAGATCGCCCCGTTCGACATCGGCGGCCTCGCCGCTGCGGGCGGCCCCGTCACCATCCTGCGCTTCTCCGAGCCCGACCTGCCCGACATCGTCTACCTGGAGCAGCTGACGAGCGCGCTCTACCTGGACAAGCAGGACGACGTGGAGCACTACCTGACCGTCATGGACCGGCTCGCGGCCGAGTCGCAGCCGCCGCGCAACACCGGCCGGATCCTCACCCGGCTCATCGACCGGATGGGCTGAGCACCGCCGCCGGGGGTGAACCGCGCGCGATCTTCCCTAGGATGACGGTTGCCCGGCGTCATCGCGGAGAAGGATGGGTGTCATGACGGACGACGTCTCCTGGGTCGACCAGACCAGACCAAGCATCGCGCGCGTCTACGACTACCTGCTCGGCGGCAAGGACAACTACGCCGTCGACCGCGAGATCGGCGACGTGTTCAAGAAGGACCTGCCCGGCTCGGTGGCGATCGCCTTCGCCAACCGCGCCGCGCTGATCCGCGCGATCCGGGAGATCGCCACCACGACCGGCGTACGGCAGTTCGTCGACCTCGGCAGCGGTCTGCCGACCGCGGACAACGTCCACCAGGTGGCCCAGCGGCACGCGCCCGGCTCCACGGTGGTGTACGTGGACAGCGACCCGATCGTCCTCGCCCACGGCCGGGCGCTGCTGGAGCAGAACGACGACACCCGGGTCATCCAGGCCGACATACGCGAGCCCGACGTCATCCGCCATCACTCGGACACCCTCGAGGTGATCGACTTCGACGAGCCCGTGGCCGTCATCCTCAGCGCGATCCTCCACCACGTCAACGACGACGAGGACCCGGCCGGCATCGTCGGCTATTGGCGGGACCAAGTGCCCTCCGGCAGCTACTTCTTCGTGAGCCACTTCCGGGCCGGTAACAACCCGGAGACCGCCGAGTCGGAGCGCATCCTGCAGCAGACCTTCGGTCGCGGCCGGTGGCGCACCGACAAGGAGATCGAGGACCTGCTGGACGGCCTGGAGATCCTGGAGCCGGGCATCGTCGCCGCGTCGCTGTGGCGCCCGGACCCGGACGACGGTGTCGCGCGCATCGGCGACGCCGAGCGTGAACTCACCGTCTGGGAGCGCCTCATCGCCGCCGGGATGGCCCGGAAGCCGTAGCCGCGGGGCGCCTGCCGCGCCGGGCGGGTCCCGAACACGGCCGCGCGCGACGAGAAGAGCGGCCCGGGACCGCCGGGGGCCACTCCGGGGCCCCGGGACCGCTGTGTTCATCAGACACCCCGCAGCGTGATCCGGCGAGCCGGACTGACCCACCCGGGTTCCGCGCGCGTTCCACCCGGGTGCCGCACGGTGTTCCGCCCGTGCCGGTGCGCAACCCCGCGCGGTGGACACCTGTGTGACGGGACGTCCGGGACGCCGGGCACGAGCGCGTGGTCAGCGGCTGTCACCGCACCAGTCCCAGCGGACGGGGTCCCCTTCCTGCGGGGCGTACCGGGCGCGCCCGCCCGCGCCGAAACGCCCGATGTCGGTGCGCAGCTCGGCACCCGCGAGGTGTTGCGGCCCGGTCCAGCCGGTCACGTCGAGCAGCAGCCCGTCCAGCGGGCCGCCGACCAGCTCCCGGTAGACGTGCCCGGGCCGCGGGCCCGGATCCGGGTCGTCGACGTCGGCACCGTAGACCCTGGGTCGTATCAGCTCGTCCATGTGCTCCACGGTGCCACCCGGCACCGACAATCCCCCGGACGCGGGGCCCGCGCCGGTCCGGAAGCCGGACCGGCGCGGGAGGCAGACGGGTGCCGGTCGCCGCTCGCCGGCGCCCGCGCGGGGACCCGACCGCTGTCACGGCCCCCACGGCGCCAGGCGGCGTACTCCCGCCACCGGTCACCCGCTTCCCGCTGCAACCGCCCGGCGGAGGCGGTCATTCCCGGCCCAGGGGCGGGTCCGCGACGGTGCGGGGCTCCCGGCTTCCGCCCCAGGCCCTCCGGTCGACGCGCCGTGCGCCGAACCACCCACGTCCGAACGGCAGTTCCGTGCCGTAGCGGGCCCTCCGGCGTGCCCGCCCGGCATAAGATCGACTTCAGTCGGATCGGCAGGGCAGGCGGCAGCGGAGGACCGGGTACACGCACATGGCAGAACACATTGCCACTCCCCCGGGCCGAGCGGCGCTCGCCGTGCGGTGCCGCCTCGTCGTCGACTCCGAGTGGTTCGGCGTCACCGTCTTCGTCCTCGTCCTGGCGAACGCGGCCGTCCTCGGCGTCGAGACGTACGACGGGATCACCGGGCGCTGGCACGGCGCCCTGAAACTGGTGGAGCACGGCTTCCTGGCGGTCTTCACCGCCGAGGTGCTCTTACGGGCCTGCGCGCACGCCGACCGCCCCCGGGACTTCCTCCGCGACCCGTGGAACGTCTTCGACCTGGCCGTCGTGACCCTGGCGTACCTGCCCTTCGCCCGCGAGAACGCCACGGTGCTGCGGTTGCTCCGGCTGGCCCGGGTCGTGCGCGCGGCCCGTTTCCTGCCCCAGTTGCGCATCATCATCGTCGCCGTCGGCAAGAGCCTGCCGGGCACGTTCAGCTTCCTGCTCGTGGGCACGCTGCTGCTGTACGTCTACGCCATGACCGGCTGGGTCTTCTTCGCCGACGCCGACCCCGAGCACTACGGCTCCATCGGACGGGCCGCCCTGTCGCTCTTCCTGCTGATCACCCTGGACGGCATCGGGGACGCGGTCCGCGGCGGCCTGGAGATCTCGCGCTGGAGCCTGCTCTACTACGCCTCCTATGTACTGCTCGGCTCGTTCGTGCTGGTCAACCTGCTCATCGGCGTGGTGATCAGCTCGCTGGAGGAGGCCAGGCAGCTGGAGCACGAGCGGGAGGCACAGGAACACACGCCTGACGGCGGGACGTCCGACCACCTGCGCGAACGCATCGCCACCGCCCGCCGGGCCCTGGACGAACTCGAGGCGGGGCTGGCACTCGCCGGCGCGCGGAGCGACGGCCCGGAGGCCGCGCCCGCCCCCGCCGCGGTCGGCGGACGTGCGGAGGCGTCACCGTCCCCCACCTGAGGCCCCCCACGGGGCCGGCGGGGGTGTCAGAGCGAGAAGATCCGGGCGAACAACCCCACGGCGATCAGGAGCGTGACGGCGAAGATCGCCACCAGGGCCACGACCTCCCACGCCTTCGGGACCTCCGGGGGCTCGGTGAACGAGATGCCGGCCGTGGTGCTCTCCTCGCAGGCCGGTGTCGGAGTGGGCTCCGTCCGCTCGCGGTGCGGGTGCAGGGCGGGCGCGGAACGGGCCGCGGTACCGGCCGTGGCACCGAAGGCCGGGCCGATCACGGGGCCCGTCAAGGGCCGGGGGGTCATCAGTGTGTCGGACATGCTCACCACTCCGGACGTTCCTCTGGCGGGCGGGGGAACCCGCTCCGCACGGCGTCACGTCGGGCGGCGGCAGCCGGCACCCTCAGGGTCCTCGGCTCGGTCCGCGGTGGTCTCCGCTGCCCACTGCCCGGGCAATTCATCGTATATCCGCCCGAAGGGATCCACGATCAGGGAACCCGGCACCCCGGGCGACATCGGTGAGCGTACGGTCACCCACGGTCGCCGGCGGCACCCTGCCCCCTCGTGCAACCGGTGGATCCGGGCGGCATGGGAGAGGATGGGGCGAGGGCTCGCGCGGACAACACCGAGGAAGAGGACGGAAGATGACCGACGCACTGGTGCTCGGCGGCGGGGGCGTCGCCGGGATCGCCTGGACCACCGGACTGCTGGCGGGGCTCGCGGACGCGGGGCAGGACGTGACGGGCGCCGAGGTGCTGGTCGGGACGTCGGCGGGGGCGACCGTCGCGGCGCAACTGGGCAGCGGGCTGTCCCTGGACGAGCTCTACGCCCGGCAGACCGAGCCGGGACTCCAGTCGGCCGAGATCATGGCGGAGGTCGACCTGACGGACTTCGGCGCGGGCATCGCCGAGGTGCTGCAGGGCGCCGCCTCGGTCCCCGACATGCGGCGCGTGGTCGGCGAGTACGCCCTCGGCGCCGAGACCGTGCCGGAGGCCGAACGGCGACGGGTGATCGCGTCGCGGCTCCCCTCCCACGACTGGCCCGCGTCCCGGACGGTGCGGATCGTGGCGGTGGAAGCCCACACGGGACGGCCGCAGGTCTTCGACGCCTCGTCCGGGGTGGACCTCGTCGACGCCGTCGCCGCGAGCTGCGCGGTGCCGGGGATCTGGCCGCCCGTGACGATCGACGGGCGCCGCTTCGTCGACGGCGGTGTGCGGTCGGCATCGAACGCCGACTACGCCGCGGGGGCGTCACGTGTGCTGGCGATCCTGCCGATGGGGACCGCCGAGCTGTTCCCCAGCGAGCGGCCGCTGGAGCAGGCCGTGGCACAACTGCG
The DNA here is from genome assembly GCF_040630935.1 of Streptomyces sp. NPDC005722. Taxonomy (NCBI): domain Bacteria; kingdom Bacillati; phylum Actinomycetota; class Actinomycetes; order Kitasatosporales; family Streptomycetaceae; genus Streptomyces; species Streptomyces sp. NPDC005722. Next base: position 122,747 of record NZ_JBEXYN010000015.1, on the reverse strand, counting down.
GGCCGCCGGCGCGGAGGTCGCCATGGTCGGACCGGACGAGGCGTCGGTGGCGGCGATCGGCCCGAACCCGCTCGACCCCGCCACCCGCCGCCCCGCCGCCGAAGCGGGTCGGGCCCAGGGCCGCGAGCTGCGGCTCGAGTGGAGCCGCGTGTAGGACATGTGCTACGGGGTCACCGGAGGTCCGGTCACCCACACCGGCGTGTCGGCTGCCGCATCGAGCCCGCGCCGCCCGAACGCGCCGACCGGATCCGCAACCGGCTCCGCCGCGGCAGACAAGGCTGACGCGGCCGACTGCCTCCGGCCTTCGACGAGCACGCACAACAAGCGCCGCAGCGTCTGGAACGGCGCTTCAACCGCCTCGAGCCATGGTGCGGCATCGCCACCCGCCACGACATGACCGCCCAGCCGACCAGGTCGCCGTCAGCCTCAGCCTCGCCTCGCTCCTGATCCGGGTGCGATGTCCCGGCGACGAACGCTCGGTCCTCAGAGATGGAGTTCGGTCTCCCAGGCTTCGAATGGCGGCTCGACCCGATAGTCCGGGTCGCAGCAGGCCCGAATCCACTGTGCGACCCGGTACTGCGCATCCCCGTCATTCAGCACCGCCTCGTATGCGTCGACTTGCAGCACATTGCCGTAGATCGCGAAGACCTGTTCCAACGATGAGCCGGAGTGAAAAACGGTCGAGCGGTAGTCGAACCCATCGAGCAACTCGAGGTCGATGGTGCCGTTCGCCAGGTAGAAGGCGAACAGCCGAAGCGAGGCGCGCACGTCGACAGGAAGATGTCCCACGCGCTCATCATGCATGACCTTCGCACCGTGTCGGCAAGATCGTTTGACGACAGCCCCGCACGGCAAGGCCACGGTCCCGGTCGACGACGGCACCCCGCGAAGTCCGCCGAGGGAAGGCTTCGGGCCCCGGCCAGGCGTCAGGTGCCGTCGGGAGCCGTGCCGAAGCGCGCGAGGCAGTGCCAGACCTTCTTGAGCGCCTGCGGGTCGTGGCGACCGGTGGCGGCGGCCGCCCCCACGACGCGCGGGTCGAGCGCCCCGTCGACGGCGATCGCGGCGCCCAGGTCCACGTACTCCTGGCCGCGGTACGCGGGCCGGAGCCTGAGCTCCTCGACGGTGAGCCGGAAGCCGCCGTGCCACTCCAGGGGGCACGGCAGCCGCTGGGCGGCGTCCTCGACGGCCGTGCCCCGGTAGCACGGGTCCAGCACGAGCGCCTCGACGTCGCGGTCCAGCCGCAGCGGCCCGTGGACCTGCGCCTCGACGTAGTCGTCCAGCGCGTCCTTGGAGTCGGCCAGGGCGAGCGCGATCAGGCCCATGCGCTCGCGGACGCCGAAGTCCGTGGGCTCGAAGAAGCTGTCGGGGTAGCAGAAGGTCGTCCGCGCCAGGGTCCGGGCGGTCAGGCGGAGGTGGGCGGAGCCGAACCGCGGTGCGGCGCCGACCGTCTTGTGGCGGAAGTTCAGCGCCCCGTACACGGGGCGCTCGGCGGCCGGCGCGGCGTCGTACGCGCCGGCGAAGATACGGCTCTCCCACCGCCAACGGTCGCCTCCCGGGCGGGCGGTCAGTCCGCCGTTGCTCGTCCCCGTGGCGAACTGGGAGAGGTAGAGCCCGCCTTGGGCCAGGGCCGCGAGCAACGGCTCGCCGCGCGCCGCCCGGTCGGGGTGGAAGTTCAGCGTCACCCGCAGTGCCGGATCCACCGGAGGCCCCGACGACAGCCCCGCCACATGGCGCAGGGCCCGCTCGCGCGGTGTCGGGGCGGCGGCGTCGGGCGTCATCCCCGCAGTGTCCCGCGGAGGCTGGGGCGTCCGCACGCGGTATCCCCGGCTCCGGGATGATGTGACCATGCAAAGATCATCCCTGGGCGTCTGCGCCCTCCTCCTCGCCGTGACCGCTTCCCTCGGCGCCTGCGGATCGGGCGACGCCGACCGGGCGCGCGAACTCGCCGCCGAGGCGTGCATGACGTACGAGATGTTCCTCCCGTCCGACTTCGACACTCCCGACGGCCGTGAGACGATCCGCAGCAGGGTCGTACCGGCTCTCCAGGACAGCGCGCGCCAGGCGGCCCAGGCCGCCCGCCTCGACTCGGACTGGCAGGAACTCGCCCTGGGGCTCTCCCGGGTGTCGGAGCAGACCTCGGCACGGCTCGAACTCGCCGAGCTGCAGGCCGGTGCCGCCTCCGAGGGCACGGACGACGCGGACGAACTCCAGGGCCGCGTCCTGAACCTCGGCGGCGAGGTCGACGCCCACGACCCCCGGGAGCAGTGCCGGAAGACCGAGGGCTCCTGACGGCGCCGGTACGTCCCCGGCCCGGTGGCGGCGTACGCCCTCCGTCCCGGGGAGCCGTGCCCGCGTCAGACCGCCGCCGTCAGCTGCTCGTACTGCTCGTCGGTGAGCCGGATGCCCGCGGCGGCGACGTTGTTCTCCAGGTGCGCGACCTTGGACGTGCCCGGGATGGGGAGCATGACCGGTGAGCGCCTGAGCAGCCAGGCGAGGGCGAGCTGGGACGGGTGGGCGCCGTGAGCCTCGGCGATGCGGTCCAGGGGGCCGCCCTCGCGGGCCAGTCCGCCCGTGGCGAGCGGGTACCAGGGGATGAAGGCCATGCCGTGCCGCTCGGCGTGGGCGAGGACGTCCTCGGACGCGCGGTCGGCGAGGTTGTAGCGGTTCTGGACGGAGACGACGGTGGCCGTCCTCGAGGCCTCCTCGATCTGGGCGGTGCTCACCTCGCTGAGCCCGATGTGGCGGATCTTGCCCTCCTGCTGCATGGCGGCCAGTTCGCCGACCTGGTCCGCGACGGGCACCTCGGGGTCGACGCGGTGGAGCTGGAGCAGGTCGATGCGTTCGACGCCCAGGTGGCGCAGGCTCAGCTCGACCTGCTGCCTGAGGTACGCGGGCCGGCCCACCGCGACCCACCGGCCGGGGCCGGGACGTACGAAGCCCGCCTTCGTGCCGATCACCAGGTCCGGCGGATACGGGTGGAGGGCCTTGCGCAGGAGCAGCTCGGCGGTGAAGGGGCCGTAGGAGTCCGCGGTGTCGATGAAGGTGACGCCGAGCGCGACCGCGCGGCGCAGGACGCGTACGGCCTCCTCGGGGTCCTGGGGATCGCCCCACACCCCCTCGCCGGTGAGCTGCATCGTCCCGTAGCCCAGCCGGTGGACGGGCAGGTCGCCGCCGAGGTGGAAGGTGCCGGAGTCCTGGGCGCCGGCCTCCGCGCTCATGGATGTCATGGGGGTCTCCTCCAGTCGTGCCCGCGGACGGCTGCTCACCAGCATCGGTGAGGTGCCCGCTCACCGCGCGGCGGAGTGCGCCGACCGGCCGCCGTCAGCTCACCGCGTGCCCGCCCAGGACGCCGAGGAAGTACGTCACGGCCGAGGCGGCGGCGACGATCAGCAGTCGGCGTGCCGCGGTCCAGGCCGCCTTGCGCGGGCCGCCACCGGAGCCGAGGACGGCGCCGACGAGGAGCGAGGCGAGGGCGGTCACGGCGGCCGACGCGGCCACCGCGCCCGTTCCCGAGGTGAGGAACCACGGCACCAGCGGCACGAAGGCCCCGGTCGCGAAGAGCAGCAGCGAGCTGACGGCCGCGACCATGGGCGATCCGGCCTCCTGGGCGCTGACGCCGAAGAGGATGCGCAGGGTCGTCTGCCGGGTGGTGCGCCGGGCCGCGACGATGCCCCGGCCGGCCCGCACCGCGGTCTCCTTGTCGAGGCCGCGGTCGCGCATCCGGCGCGTCATGTGCGCCGGCACGACGGGGGGCGACAGGGTCCACGCCCGGTGGAGCGCGTCCTCCATGCCGCCGGCGATCTCCCGCCGGCCGCGTACGGAGACCCACTCCCCCGCGGCCATGGACAGCGCGCCGGCGAGCAGGCTCGCGATGCCGGTCAGCCGTACGGTCCCGGGAGCGGCGCTCGCGCCGGCGATGCCGAGGATCAGGCAGAGGTTGGTGACCAGGCCGTCGTTGACACCCAGCAGGGCCGCCCGGATTCCGCCGCCCGTGACGCGGTGGGCGGTGCGGGCCGGCGCCGCGAGTTCGGCCTCCGCGGCGGCGTCGCCCTCCCGCTGCGCCCGGCGGGGTCCCAGCGCGGTGCGAGCACCGACCAGTCCGGCCCCGTCGATGCCACGCCACAGCCTCCTCGCCGCTCGTCTCATCAGGCTACGGTCGCGCCTGGTACGGGACGCCGAACGACGCCGGGGCGGTGTGTCGGGAGGGGTGTGCCGGGCCGGTCCCGTCGCGGCCCCGGTCCCCGGGCCCGCAGTCGGTGCCCACGTCCTGCCGTACTCGTCCGTCCGACCGCCTGTCAGCCCACCGCATCCCCGGAGCTGCCGTGACCCGTGGCGTCGAGGATCGCCTCGCGGACCTCGGGGCGGCCCTCCGGCGCGGCGGCATCGAAGTCCACGGCGGTGCACGCGGTCAGGAGGAGCTGCAACAGGGCAGTGGGCGCCGCGTACTTCGGCTGGTCCCGGGACACGGCGGCCGACGGGGCCTGTCCCCGCTATTGGTTGACGCTTCATCAAGGAGACATCCGGCGAGGCTCGACGCGTCAACGCGGTTCGGCCAGGGTGATCCGGGCATGTCAATCAGGCCGTGCATACCCCCACCGCGGTCGACCAGGAGGAAGCAAGTGAAGAGAAGCTCGCGTCTCGGCAGGATCCCGGCTGTCGTCGGCAGCGCGGTCGCGCTGGTGATCGCCCTCGCGGGTCCGGCGTTCGCCGCCCCGCCCACCGCCCTGCCCGCCAACGCGGACGGCCTGGAGCAGACGTTCCAGCCGGCGTTCGACTACGACACGGACGGCTGCTACGCCACCCCCGCCATCGGCCCCGACGGGACGATCAACCCGGGCCTGAACCCCACCGGCGCCCTCAACGGCAACTGCCGCGACCAGTCCGACCTGGACAACACCAACGGCTACGCCCGCTACAAGTGCAACAACGGCTGGTGCGCCATCATCTACGGCCTGTACTTCGAGAAGGACCAGGCCATACCCGGCATCAGCCTCGGGGGCCACCGCCACGACTGGGAGCACGTCGTGGTCTGGGTGAAGGACGACCAGGCGCAGTACGTGTCCACCTCGGCGCACGGCAACTTCAACGTCTACGGCCGCGACCAGATCCGCTGGGACGGGACGCACCCCAAGGTCGTCTACCACAAGGACGGCGTGAGCACGCACTGCTTCCGTCCCGCCAACACCAACGACGAGCCGCCGGAGAACCACTACCACGGCTGGCAGTTCCCCGACCTGATCGGCTGGAACGGCTACCCCGCGGGCCTGCGCGACAAGCTGAGCCAGGCCGACTTCGGCAGCGCGGTGTTCGGCCTGAAGGACGGCAACTTCAACGCCCACCTGGCGAAGGCCAAGCCGGCGGGCATCCCGTTCGACCCGAACGCCTGACGCGTGCGCCGGGACGGGGCGGCGCACCGCCCCGCCCCGTCCCGGCCACGGACATCCGTCAGACGGCGTCGAGCTCCGCGATCTCCTCGGCGGTGAGCACGAGTTCCACCGCGGCGACCGAGTCGCGGATGGTCTCCGGGCGGCTGGAGCCCGGGATCGGGATCACGTACGGGGACTTGGCGAGCATCCACGCCAGGCACACGCGCTGCGGGCTGACCCCGTGGGCCTGCGCGACCCGGGCGAACGGCGCGTAGGCCGAACCGAGTTCGTGGGCCCGGGAGATGCCGCCGAGCGGGCTCCAGGGCAGGAAGGCGATGCCGAGCTCGTCGCACAGCTCGAGCTCCGGCTCGCTGGATCGAAAGGCCGGGGAGAACTGGTTCTGCACGGAGACCAGGCGGCCGCCGAGGATCTCGCCGGCCTGCCGGATCTGCTCCGGGTTCGCGTTGGAGACGCCGGCCATGCGGATCTTGCCCTCGTCGAGCAGGTCGCGCACCGCGCCGACGGACTCCGCGTACGGGACCTTGGGGTCGGGGCGGTGGAACTGGTAGAGGCCGATGGCCTCCACGCCCAGCCGGCGCAGCGAGTCCTCGCAGGCCCGCTTGATGTGCTCGGGCGAGCCGTCCAGGGTCCAGCTGCCGTCGCCGGGGCGCAGGTGGCCGCCCTTGGTGGCGACGAGGACCTCGGAACCGCGCCCGTGGGAGGCGAGGGCCTTGGCGATCAGGGTCTCGTTGTGGCCGACCTCGTCGGCGTGCAGGTGGTAGGCGTCCGCCGTGTCGATCAGCGTCACACCGGCGTCGAGCGCCGCGTGGATGGTGTCGACGGACCGCGCCTCGTCCGGCCGGCCCTCGATGGACATGGGCATGCCGCCCAGGCCGATCGCGCTGACCTCGGTGTCGCCGATGCGTCGAGTCTGCATGTGTCCGTGGCCTTTCTCGGCTTGCGTCTCGGCTCTCGCGTACCGACCGCGTACGGATCCCGCGCGGCCCGCGTGAAGAACGCGCAGGGCCCGCGTAGGGAACGCGTACGGGAGGCGTACCGATCGCGTACGGATGGAGCGCTGTTGGCGTGCCGGCACGGACGGGAACGGGCCGCGGCCGTGCGGGCACGGGGTCAAGCCTCGCCGGAGCTGCGGCCACACGTCCAATAGAAGAAAGCGAACACATTCAGGAGCTAGGCTTCTGAATCATGGAGCTACGCCATCTCGAGTACTTCGTCGCGGTCGCGGAGGAGCACCACTTCACCCGTGCCGCAGAGCGTCTGATGATCTCGCAGTCGGGCCTGTCCGCCTCCGTGCGCGCCCTGGAGCAGGAGCTCGGGACCCCGCTGTTCGTGCGCAGCACGCGCAGCGTGGAGCTGACCGCGGCGGGCCGGGCCCTGCTGGACGAGGCCGGCCGGACGCTGGCGAGCGTGCGCGCCGCGAAGGAGGCGGTGGCGGCCGTGCAGGGACTGATGCGCGGTGTGCTCACCATCGGCACGGAGCAGTGCCTGGCCGGTGTCGACGTGCCGGCGCTGCTGGCCCGCTTCCGCGCCCGGCACCCGGGCGTCGAGGTCCGGCTGCGGCAGGCCGGGTCGGCCGCCCTGGTCCAGGACATCACCAGCGGCCGGCTGGACGTGGCGTTCACGGCGCTGAGCGGCGAGGCGCCCGAAGGGGTGCGGCTGAAGCCGATCACCCGGGCCCCGATGGTCCTGCTGTGCCATCCCGGGCACCGGCTGGCCGGGGCGGAGACGGCGGGCTGGGCGGACCTCGGCGGCGAGGAGTTCGTGGACTTCCACCCCGACTGGGGCGCGCGCGGGCTCACCGACCGGGCCTTCGCCGCGAACGGCGTGCAGCGCCGGGTCGCCCTGGAGGTCAACGACGTGCACAGCCTGATCGACCTCGTCCACCACGGGCTCGGGATCGCCGTCGTGCCGCGGCCCATCGCGCGCAAGGAACACGCCGCGGGGCTGCGCACCGTGCCGCTGGCGGGCGCCGAGGAACACGTCTGGGAGGTGTCGGCCGCCCTGCCCCAGGAGGACCGGGTCTCCCCCGCCGCCCGTACGCTGCTGTCCTACCTGCCGTGACGTCGCCTGCCGTGACGTCGCCTGCCGTGACCTCGCCTGCCGCGCCCCGGCCGGCGGACCCGCCGCTGACCTGCGGGCGCCCCGGCCGGCGCGCACACTGGTGCCGGGGGCGGCGCGGCGCCGCGCGTCCGTCCCGTACCGGTACGCCGTTCCCCGGAGGGGCATGAACAGCTCGGCCCACGACCCGTACGTCGGGGTGCGCGGCGCCCGCGAGCACAACCTGCGCGACGTCGACGTGGACGTCCCGCGGGACGCGCTGGCGGTGTTCACCGGGGTCTCCGGCTCGGGCAAGTCCTCGCTCGCGTTCGGCACGATCTACGCGGAGGCGCAGCGCCGCTACTTCGAGTCCGTCGCCCCGTACGCCCGCCGCCTCATCCACCAGGTGGGCGCCCCGGCGGTCGACGACGTGCTGGGGCTGCCACCGGCGGTCGCCCTGGAACAGCGCCGCGGCGCGCCGACCTCCCGCAGTTACGTGGGCACGGTGACGACGCTGTCGAACACGCTGCGCATGCTCTTCTCCCGCGCGGGCCGCTACCCGCGGGGCGCGGACCCCGTGGACTCCGACGCCTTCTCGCCCAACACGGCCGCCGGCGCCTGCCCGGTGTGCCAGGGGCTCGGCCGGGTGCACCGGGCCACCGAGGAACTGATGGTCCCGGACCCCTCGCTGAGCATCCAGGAGGGGGCCGTCGCCGCCTGGCCGGGCGCCTGGCACGGGAAGAACCTGCGGGACGTCACGCGCACCCTCGGCCACGACGTCGACCGGCCGTGGCGCGACCTGCCCCCGCGTGACCGGGAGTGGATCCTGTTCACCGACGAGCAGCCGGTGGTGACCGTGCACCCGGTGCGGGAGGCGGGCCGGATCCAGCGTCCGTACCAGGGGACGTTCCAGAGCGCGCGGCGCTACGTGATGCACACCTTCGCCGACTCCAAGAGCCCGGCGCTGCGGGCCCGCGCGGAGCGGTTCCTGGAGAGCTCGCTCTGCCCCGCCTGCGGCGGCAGCCGGCTGCGCCCGGAGTCCCTGGCCGTCACCTTCGCCGGACGGAACATCGCCGAGCTGAACGCGATGCCGCTCGCGCGGCTCGCCGACGTCCTGCGCCCGGCCGCGCGGGGCGCGGTGGACGACCTCCCCGAGGGCCCGCAGCGGCAGATCGCCCGGACGCTCTGCGCCGACCTCGTCGCCCGGATCGAGGTCGTCGCCGAACTCGGCCTGGGCTACCTGAGCCTGGACCGCACGACCCCCACCCTCTCCCCCGGCGAACTCCAACGCCTGCGCCTGGCGACCCAGTTGCGCTCCGGCCTGTTCGGTGTCGTCTACGTGCTCGACGAACCCTCGGCCGGGCTGCACCCGGCGGACAGCGAGGCGCTGCTCACGGTGCTGGTGCGGCTGCGGGACGCGGGGAACTCGGTGTTCGTCGTCGAGCACGACATGGACGTGGTGCGCCGGGCGGACTGGATCGTGGACGTCGGGCCGCTCGCTGGCGAGCACGGCGGCCGGGTGCTCTACAGCGGCCCGGTGGACGGGCTGGAGGCGGTCGCGGAGTCCGCCACACGCCGCTTCCTGTTCGCCTCGGGCCCCGATCCGGCCGCCGGGCGAGCGGCACGGGAGCCGTCGTCGTGGCTGGGCCTGCGCGGCATCACGCGGCACAACCTGCGCGGCGTGGACGTCGAGCTGCCCCTCGGGGTGTTCACGGCGATCACGGGGGTGTCGGGTTCGGGCAAGTCCACCCTGGTGGGGGTGCTCGCGGGGGTGCTGACCGAACACCTGGGCCCGGCCGCCACCGCGGACGACGCGCCGGACCCCGCGGACGCCCCCGGGGGCGACGAGGACAGCGACGCGTGGGACGGTGCCGGAGGCGGGCCGGCGTCAGGCGTCGTGGCGGAGGGACTGCGGGCGGTCGACCGCCTGGTGCGGGTCGACCAGAAGCCCATCGGCCGCACGCCGCGCTCCAACCTGGCCACCTACACCGGCCTGTTCGACGCGGTGCGCAAGCTCTTCGCGGCCACCGACGACGCCCGGCGGAACGGCTACAGGGCGGGGCGGTTCTCCTTCAACGTCGCGGGCGGCCGTTGCGAGACCTGCCAGGGCGAGGGCTTCGTCGCCGTCGAGCTGCTGTTCCTGCCCGGCACGTACGCCCCGTGCCCCACCTGCCACGGGGACCGCTACAACGAGGAGACGCTGGCGGTCCGTTACCGGGGGCGGAACGTCGCGCAGGTGCTCGGCATGACCGTGGACGCCGCGGCCGGGTTCTTCACCGACGTCCCCCCGGTCGCCCGGAGCCTGCGCACCCTGCAGGAGGTCGGGCTGGGCTACCTGCGCCTGGGGCAGCCCGCCACCGAACTGTCGGGCGGCGAGGCGCAGCGCATCAAGCTCGCCTCGGAGCTGCAGCGCGGCCGCCGCGGGCACACCGTGTACCTGCTGGACGAGCCCACGACAGGGCTGCACCCGGCCGATGTGGAGCTGCTGATGCGGCAGTTGCACGGGCTGGTCGACGCCGGGCACTCGGTCTTCGTGGTGGAGCACGAGATGGGTGTGGTGGCGGGCGCCGACTGGGTGATCGACCTGGGCCCCGACGGCGGGGACGCGGGCGGGCGGATCGTCGCCACCGGACGTCCCGCCCAGGTGGCCCGGGCGGACGGCAGCCGTACGGCGCCCTACCTGGCACGCCGGCTCACGGGCTGACGGGCTGTGCGGACGGGCGAGGCCGACCGGTCCGGGCCGCCGCTCCTGCCCCGCCGGTGACCAACGCCCGTGCGCGGGGCCGCCGGACGGCGGCGGCACACCGAACGCCGCCAACGCCCGTCCTCCGGCGGCCCCCGTCGCCCGTGGGCTCAGGCGGCGCGCCAGCCGCTCCAGCGACGTACGGAGATCTCGACCACGGGTCCGGCGGGCGGACGGCCGGTGTACTGGCCGTACTTGGCGGTCAGCAGGTCGACGCAGCGGGCGGCCGCGGGCGATCCTCCGCCCGGGCCGCCGGCCGGCGGGAGGACGCGGGCCGTGCCGTCGGCGCGGGCCCACCACAGCAGGTCCCAGTCCTCGTCGTAGTGGTCCGCGAGCAGGCACACCGAGGAATTGGCCTCGATGTTGGCCAGGCGTTTGAGGTGCGTGGTCCGTTTGGGCTTGTGGTCGACGGCCAGCGCGACCGTGTCGCCGTCCACGGCGAAGACCACCGGCACCAGGTGCGGCGTGCCGGCGGCGTCGGCGGTGGCCAGGCGGGCGACGCGTGCCGCGGCGAAGCGCTCGCGCGCCTCGCCGTCCGTCAGGGCCGGCATCGGGCCCTCCCCTCGTCGCGGCCGGCCCGGTCAGCGGAACCCGTCGGCGAGTGAAGCCAGTTGGTCCAGGTGCGTCAGGGTCTCCGGTTCGGGCAGCGTCGGCAGGTACAGCAGGACCCGTTCGACGCCGAGCCTCCGGTAGCCCTCGAGCTGCTCCGCGCCGCCCCGGACCCCGTACACCGTCACGGGCACGTCCCGCCCGGCGACCTCGCGCAGCCGCTCGATGCGCGGGCCGAGGTCGTCCGGCGCGTTGCTGTTGGCGAGCCAGGCGTCGCCGAACTCGGCGACCCGGCGGAACCCGCCCTCGCCGCCTCCGACGTAGATCGGCGGGTGCGGCCGCTGCACGGGCTTGGGCCAGGCGAAGACGGGGTCGAAGTCGACGAACCGGCCGTGGAACTCGGCCTCGTCCGAGGTCCACAACTCGCGGATCGCGCGCAGGCGTTCGTCGGTGAGCAGCCCGCGCAAGGCGGGGTCGGCCCCGTGGTTCCGCATCTCCTCGCGGTTCCAGCCGACACCCACGCCGAAGACGGCGCGGCCGTCGGAGACCAGGTCGAGGGAGGCCACCTCCTTGGCCGTGTGGATCGGGTCGCGCTGCGGGACGAGCGCGATCCCGGTGCCCAGCAGCAGGCGCCGGGTGACGGCCGCGATCGCGGACAGGGCGACGAAGGGGTCGAGGGTGCGGTAGTACATGTCCGGCAGCTCGCCGCCCCCGGGGTAGGGGCTCTCGCGCCGGACCGGGATGTGGCTGTGCTCGGCGATGAAGAGCGAGTCGAACGCCCGTTCCTCCAGTGCGGTGCCGAGCGGGGCGGGGCGGACGCCCTGGTCGGTGATGAAGGTCGAGATCCCGATTTTCACGACGGCTCCGTGGGTTGCGGCGGCGAGGGGGTGGGCCCCGCTGTGCTCCCTACCCCTCCCCGGTGGCCGTGCGCCCACGACCACCCGGGAGGAGCATCGCGCCGGGTGCGGCTCAGCGGCGCGCCGCCCTCGGCGCCCGCCCGCGCCGGTGCAGTTCCACGGCGAGCGGCGCGGCGGTGAACACCGAGGACCAGGTGCCCACGGCGAGTCCGATGAGCAGGGCCAGCGCGAAGTCCGCGAGCGACCCCTCCCCCAGCACGGCGAGCGCGGCGAGGATGAACGCCGCTCCCATCCCGGTGTTGACGGTGCGGGGCACCGTCTGCAGGACGGCCGTGTTGACGACGCGGGCGAAGGCGCGTCCCCGGTCGCGCCGGGCCAGTTCCCTGACCCGGTCGAAGACGACGACGGAGTCGTTGACGGAGTAGCCGATGACGGTGAGCAGGGCCGCGACGAAGACGCCGTCGACGGGCTTGCCGAGCCAGGCGAACACCCCGACGAGGACGACGACGTCGTGCGCCATGGCGACCACCGCCGCCGCGCCGAACGTCCAGCGGAACCGGGCCGCCAGGTAGACGAGCTGGGCGGCCAGCGCCACGACGAGGGCGATGACGGCGCCCCGGCGCAGCTCCTCGCCGATGCCCGGACCCACGGACTCGTCGCGGAGTTCTTCCACCTGGCCGCCGAGGCCGCCGATCGCAGCGGCGACGCGGTCCTCCTCCGCCTCGGTCAGCTCCGCGGTGCGCACGGTGAGGCGGTCCTCGCCCGAGGTCTGCACCACCGCCCGGGGGAACCCTTCCCGGGCGAGGACCTCGCGTGCCCGGTCGGCGCTCACCGGCCGGTCCGTGGCGTACTCGATGAGCCGGCCGCCGGTGAACTCCACCCCGAGGTCGGCACCCCGTACGAGGAGGCCGGAGCCCGCCAGGGCGAGGACCGCCGCGGACACGGCGAGCCAACGCGTCGGGCGCCGCATCAGGTCGGGGTCGCGCCGGGTGATCCACTGCCGTACGGTGCCGATGCCCGCGATGCCGGACAGGTGCGGGCGCCGGCGCAGGGACGGGCGGGCCACGGCCAGGCCGGCGAGGGCCCGGGTGATCACCAGGGCGCTGAGCATGGACGCCAGGACACCGATGCCGAGCGTGACACCGAAGCCGCGTACGGGCCCGGAGCCCAGGAAGAACAGCAGCGCGGCGGCGATGAGGGTGGTGACGTTGGTGTCGGCGACGGCGCTGAAGGCGTTCCGGAAGCCCGCGGTCAGCGCGGAGCCCAGGCTCGCGCGGCGGCGCGCCGCGTACTCCTCCCGGGCCCGTTCGAAGACGAGCACGTTGGCGTCCACGGCCATGCCGATCGCCAGGACGAAGCCCGCGAGTCCCGGCAGGGTGAGGGTGGCGCCGAGGGCGGCCAGCGCGGCGTAGGAGACCAGGCCGTAGCAGGCGAGCGCGACGACGGCCAGGGCGCCGACGAGCCGGTAGACGGCGATGACGAACAGCGAGGTCAGCACGGTGCCGATGGCCGCGGCCCACACGGCGGCCGTGACGGCCGCCGCACCGAGCGTGGGGCCGACGGTGCGCTGCTCGACGGTCTCCACGGGGACGGGGAGGGCGCCTCCGCTGATCAGCAGGGCCAGTTCGCGTGCCCCGGCGTCGTCGAAGGTACCCGTGATCCGGGTCGAGCCGCCGGAGATGCCGGTCCCGCAGGCGACGGAGGGATCGACCTGCGGGGAGGAGATCACCTTGTCGTCCAGGACGATCGCGACGCGCCGGGCCGGGTCGCCGTCGGGCCGGCAGGCCGCCTCTCCGGTCAGGCGCGCCCACCTGTCCCGGCCCTCGCCCTTGAAGTCGACGTCGACGGTCCAGCCCGCGCCGGTGTCCTGGTCGAAGCGGGCGTGCGCGCCCTTGACGTCCCCGCCGGTCAGCGAGGCGGCGCGGAGCCGGAGCGACTGGCCGGACTCGTCGGCGAGCACGCGTTCCGCGGGGCGCCCGGGCGACGGGGCGGGGGGCTCGCCGCCGTCGCCGGCGGTGCCGAGCACGGCGTGGAAGGTGAGCTGCGCGGTGCGTCCGAGGACGGCCGCGGCCTGCTCCGGGTCCTGCACACCGGGCAGTTCGACGATGATCCGGTGGTCCCCCGACTGCACGATGGCGGGTTCGGCGACGCCGAGGGCGTCGACGCGGCCGCGCAGCACCTCGACGGTACGGGCGGTGGCCTCGGCGTCCGCGGGCGCCGTGGGGGTCGAGCGGGTCTCCAGGACGATCTGGGTGCCGCCGCGCAGGTCGAGTCCGAGACGGACCGGGACCGTGGCGGCGACGTAGAGGGACAGGGCGACGGCAACGAGGGCGAGCAACGCCCGTACGCGCGTGGCGCGTGACACGGGGGCCTCCAGCAGGCATGGCGCAGCCGCACAGGGGGCGGTCCGCGCAAGGGATGTGACGAGGATGTGACGAAGCGTCAGATGCCTGTGGAGGAGGGTGGTGCGCGTCCGCGGCAGGGCGCCGCCTGGGCGGTCGGGCGGGCCTGGCGGTCCGGGGCCGGTCGTGTCGCGGCGTACGCCGGACCGGTGAGGGCGGTCCGGCCGGGGGCGACCGCGGCGCCGGGCGGGGGTGCGTGCCGCTCGCCCGGGGCGTCGCGCCACGCCCGGGCGGGCGCGGCACAGGGGGCGTACGGTCCCTCGGCGTACGCACCGGTGGCGTGTGGCCCGGGGTCCCGGTCGCCGGTGGCGACGGTCGGCGGCGGGGCGTCCCCGGGGCCCGCCACGGCGGCCGGGACGAGGAGCCAGAGGACGGCGAGGAGGGCGGCGAGCACCGCCCCCGCGACCGCCGTCGCCGGCCGGCGGGGCCCGCGCGACCGGGTCGCGGGGGCACGGCACACCGCCATGCGGCACCTCCTCGCCGGTCGTCGGGGGTGTGGGGTGGGACGTGCTCCGTGCGGCGGGCTCACGCCTCGATGAGGCCGGCCCTTATCGCGTAACGGGTGAGCTGCAGCCGGTCGTGCAGGCCGAGCTTGCCCAGCAGGTTCGCACGGTGCCGGTGGACGGTCTTGACGCTGATCACCAGCGTCTCGGCGATCTCCCTGGAGGAGTGCCCCTCGGCGACCAGCTTGAGAACCTCCTCCTCCCGCGCCGTCAGCACGTGGTCCGGGGTCTGCCCGCCCTGGCGGGCGCGGTCGAGGTAGTTGCGGATCAGGGCGGTGACCGCGCCGGGGTAGAGGAACGGCTCGTCGCGCATGGCGGCCCGGCAGGCGGCGACCAGGTCGCGGTCGGCGACCGACTTCAGCACGTAGCCGCAGGCACCCGCCTTGAGCGCCTGGAAGAAGTACTGCTCGTTGTCGTGCATCGTCAGCATCAGGATGCGCAGCCCGGGCTTGAGCGCGACCAGGTCGCCGGTCGCCTGCAGGCCCGTCATGCGGGGCATCGAGACGTCCAGGATCGCCAGGTCGACGTCCTGGGCGCGGGCCAGCGCTATGGCCTCCGCGCCGTCGCCCGCCTCGGCGACGACCTCCAGGTCCGGTTCGCGGTCGAGGATCAGCCGCACGCCGCGGCGCACCAGGGCGTGGTCGTCGGCGAGGAGGATGCGGATCGGGGTCGGTCGGGTCGGGGTCATGAGCGGTCCCTGGGGGCGGGCACGGTCAGCCGGACCTGGGTGCCGGCCCGTGGGGTGGAGGTGATGTCGAGCGCGGCTCCGAGGAGCAGCGCCCGTTCGCGCATGCCGCGGATGCCGGCGCCCTCGTGGACGATGCCGGTGCCGCGTCCGTCGTCGCTGACGCCGAGCACGACGCGGTCGCCGCTGTGGCGCAGGCTGACCTCGACGCGTTCGGCCTCGGCGTGGCGGGCGACGTTCGTCAGGCTCTCCTGGGCGACGCGGTACAGGACGAGTTCCGTCTCGCGGTCGAGCGAGGGCAGGTCGGTGTCGAAGCGGCGGCGCACCCCCAGCCCGGTGTGCGTGGCGAAGTCGCCGGTGAGCGAGGTCAGTGCGCTGACCAGGCCGAAGTCGTCCAGCACCGCGGGGCGCAGCCGGCGGGCGAGCCTGCGGACCTCGTCCAGGCTCTCCCGGGTGATCTCCTGCGCCTGGTGCAGTTCGCCGCGGAGTGGCTGGGCCGCCTGGCCCGCGGCCCGGTTCAGTTCGAGCAGGACGGCGGTCATGCTCTGCCCCACCTCGTCGTGGAGTTCCTGGGCGATCCGCCGGCGCTCGGCCTCCTGCGCGAACAGGACGCGGGCGCTGCTCGTGGCCCGCTCCTCCTCCAACCGGTCCAGCATGGCGTTGAAGGTGCGGATCAGCTCGGGTACGCCGCCGTGGCCGCGGGCCGCGGGCAGCCGCTGCCCCGGTCGCAGCAGGTCGACGGTGGTCATCAGCCGGGTCAGCCGGTCCAGCGGGGCCAGGCCGACCCGCAGCAGCACGGCGTTGGCGACCAGCATCACCGCGAGGCCGCCGACCAGGATCACCGCCTCGGCCAGCACCACGGGTACGGAGACGGTCACCGGGGCCCACAGCAGCAGTGCCGTGGCCGCGCCGAGCACCACCGCGTTCAGCCCGAAGATCCGCCAGAACAGGGACACCTGACGTCGGCCTCCTTCTCCCGCTCTTCCCTCGTCGCGCCACGCGCGCACACCTGGCGCCCGCCTCCGCGGGTTCCGGCAGGCGGGCGCGGCCGTCGTCGGGACGGCCTGCGTCCAGCCTGCCCGGCACGGGTGCCCGGGTCGATGGGGTGCGACCCCCATCTCCGGGGTGGACGGGAGCCCGGCGGATGGGGTCCGGGACCCACAGGAGATGGGTGTCACGGCCGATGGGCAGACGCCGCCCGCCCCGCCATGGTGGGAGACGACCCCCGGCGTGGTCCCGGCCGGCGCCGCCTTCGGCGCCGGCCGCCCGCGCATCCGCTCCCCGGAAGGAGCCCGCCGTGTCCCCCGACACCGCCCGGCCCGATCCCTCGCCCGGTCCGCTGCCCGATGCCCGGCCCGGCCCCCGTCCCGTCGGCGTGTCCGTGCCCGACGCCCACCGGCGCCTCGAGCACGAACGCGACACCCGGCTGACCCAGCTGCGGGCCGTCGCCGAGGCCGGCTGGGCGGCGGACGACCACGTCATGGTCGTGCAGAAGGAGGCCATCCAGCGGGTGCTGGGCGAGATCGAGGCCGCCTTCGCGCGCCTCCAGGACGGCAGTTACGGGGTCTGTCCCGACTGCGCCAGGCCCATACCGGCCGAGCGCCTGGAGATCCTCCCCTACGCGCGCTGCTGCGTGGCGTGCGGGCGCCGTGCCGCGTGACGCCGTGGACCGGCCGGAGGGAGGTGACGTGGTGAACCACCGGACCGCGGGCGACCGCGCCGCGCATCTGTCCGCCGAGGACCTCGCCGCGCTGCGTGCGAGCCTCCTCGAGCAACGGCTCTTCCGCCGGGAGCAGTTGCGGCAGGTCGCCGCGGCCGTCCCGGCCCCCGCGCACCGGCCGCCGGGGGGACGGGCGGCGGGCGGACGAGCGGCGGGCGGACGAGCGGCGGCCCGCGAGGAGGTGCGCGCCGCGCTCGCCGCCTCCGCCCGGATGGTGCTCGCCGACGTCGAGGCGGCCCTGGAACGCATGCGCGCGGGCCGGTACGGGATCTGTCCGCTGTGCCGGGAGCCCATCCCGCTGAACCACCTGGTGGTCGTCCCCCAGGCCCGCTACTGCGGCCGCTGCCGGCAGGCGAGGGGGGCCGGGGCATGAGCACGCCGTGGCTGCCCGCGAGCCGGCGGGCGGGGTTCGCCATCGACCTCGGCAGCACCCGTACGCGGGTCTGGGCGGCCGGCGGGGGCATGGTGCTCGACGTCCCCACGGTGACGTTCCCAGGCACCGGCACCGGCGCCGCCGGCGGTCCCGGCACCCTCCACCCCGTCCGCCGCCGTGTCATCGACGTCCCCGGCACCGCACGGATGCTCGACCGGCTGCTCCGCCACCGGCTGCCCCGCCTCGGCCGCCCGCTGGTCGTGCTGACGGCGCCCGTCCTGGACGGCGTCGCCTACCGCACCGCGGCCAGGGCCGCGGTCGAGGTCCTGCGGCCGCGCGCCGTACTGACCGTGCCGACGGCGCGGGCGGTGGCGCTCGCGGCCCGCGAGGACCCGTCCCGCCCGCTGCTCGTGGTGGACGCCGGCGCCCACGTCAGCGAGACGGTCCTGCTCGTCGACGGCCTGGTGACCGACGCGCACCGCGCGACGCTCGGCACCGCCGACCTCGACGGCGGCCCCGGGGCCGCCGCACGCGTCGTCGACTCGCTGGTGGCCATGGTGGCGACCGTGCTGGCGGAGGACCGGACGGCGGCCGCGCCGGACGCCCTGGCGCACGGCGTCCTCCTGGCCGGCGGGGGCGCGCTGCGCCCCGAGGTCGTCCTCCGTCTGTCGCGCCGGCTGGACGTCCCCGTCAAGGTCGTGCCGGCCCCGCACACCGCCGCGGTGCGCGGCGCCGCCGAACTCCTCGCGTCCGCCCGCCTCCACCCGTCGTTCACCGGCAACGTCCGCCCGCCCGTGGTGGGGTAGGCTCCGTCGCCGTCCACCGGGTTGCACGACCGGAGGCGGGATGGTGGCCTGAAGAGGTGTCGTGCCGGGGAGGCAGGGATGGCGACAGCGTCGATGCGTACGGTCCGGCTGTCCTCCAGGGACGTCCCGGCGCTCGGCCAGGGCACCTGGTACCTCGGCGAGGACCCGGGGCGCCGCCGCGAGGAGATCGCGGCCCTGCGGCTGGGCCTGGACCTGGGCATGTCGATCGTCGACACCGCCGAGATGTACGGCGACGGCGCGGCGGAGGAACTGGTCGGGGAGGCCGTCGCGGGACGCCGTGCCGAGGTGTTCCTGGTCAGCAAGGTGCTGCCGCACCACGCCGACCGCCGTGGTGTCGTCGCCGCCTGCGAGGCGAGCCTGCGACGGCTCCGCACCGACATCCTGGACCTGTACCTGCTGCACTGGCGGGGGCCGCATCCGCTGGAGGAGACGCTCGCCGGCTTCACGGAACTGATGGCCGCCGGCAAGATCCGCACCTGGGGCGTCAGCAACCTGGACGCCGCCGACATGGCCGAACTGGTCGCCCTGCCGGGCGGGTCGGCGGTGGCGGTGGACCAGGTGCTCTACAACCTCACCCGGCGCGGCATCGAGGGGGACCTGCTCCCCTGGTGCCGGCGCAACCGGGCGGGCGTGATGGCGTACTCGCCCGTCGAGCAGGGCCGGCTGCTGCGTTCCGCACCGCTGCGGGCCGTGGCGGACGGCCTCGGTGCCACGCCCGCGCAGGTGGCCCTGGCGTGGGTGCTGGAGCAGGGCGTGGCGGCGATCCCCCGCACGGGACGGCCCGAGCACGTGCGGGAGAACCGCGCCGCGGCGGACCTGCGGCTCCCCGCGGACGCGCTGGCGGCGCTCGACGCGGCGTTCCCCCCGCCCCGCGGACCCGTACCACTGGAGGTGCTCTGAGCGGCGCCCCGCCGGGTCAGCGGGCCGGCTGCCCGGAAGCGGGCGCGGGCGCGGGTGCGGGGCCGGATGCGGGCCCGGGAGCGGCGAGGAACCGTTCGATGCCGAGGTCCAGGGCGACCTCCAGGTGCGTGAGCGAGCCCGTCGTCATCAGGATCGCCACACCGCCCTGGATGCCCGCGAGCAGCGCGGCCGCGGCCCGGTCGGCGTCCAGCTCCGCCGCGATCTCCCGCTGCTCCTGCATGGCCCGGATGCCGCTGGTGATCTGGGCCTGCCACGACGCGAGGAGTTCCCTCGTCACGGCCTGCGCGCCGGGCGTGGCGGGGTTCAGCTGCGCGACGAGCGTGCCGAGCGGGCACTGCCGCCCCTGCCGCCGGTAGCGGTCGACGACCGCGTCCCGCCAGTCGTACCAGGCCTGCCACGAGGTGAGCGCGCCCAGGTACGGCTGCTGGTCGGACAGCACCCGGCCGGCCTCGTGCCGGGCGACGGCGAGCAGCAGTTCCTCCTTGCCGCCGGGGAAGTAGTGGAAGAGCTGGCTCTTGCTGGTGGCCGTGCGGGCGCGGATGTCGTCCAGGGTCGTGTCGACCGCGCCGCGCTCGCGGATCTCCTCCGCGGCCCCCTCGACGATGCGCTGCCGGGTGGCGGCGCCCTTGGCCGTGAGTCCCTTGGCCGTGAGTCGTGATGCCATGCCCCCATCGTGCCACTTTTTGGACTTGCGGGTCCATTTTCCGGGTGGCACCTTGGCCGTTCCCAGCCGGTTCACGGAGAAAGGCGCGGAACATGACACAGCGACTCACCGGGCGGACGGCCCTGGTCACCGGTTCCACCACGGGCCTCGGCGCCGCCATCGCGGCCGCCCTCGCGGCGGAGGGCGCGTTCGTCGTCGTCAGCGGACGCGACGAGGCCCGCGGTGCCGACGTGGTGGCCCGCATCGAGAAGGACGGCGGCTCGGCGGCGTTCGTCGGCGCCGACCTGTCGGGGGGCGCCGAGGCCGTAGGTCGCCTCGCCAAAGGCGCGCTCGCGGCGGCCGGCGGGCGGATCGACGTCCTCGTCAACAACGCGGCGCTCCTGCTGACGCCCACACCGACCGCCGACGTCCCGCAGGAGACCGTGGACCAGGCGCTGGCGGTGAGCGTGCGGTCGGTGTTCCTGCTCACCGGTCTGCTGGCGCCGCCCATGGCCGAGCGCGGCCACGGCGCCGTGGTCAACCTGGGCTCCATCAGCGGCATGCGGGGCTCGGCGCACTCGGCGCTCTACAGCATGACCAAGGCGGCCGTGCACTCGCTGACCACGTCGTGGGCCGACGAGTACGGTCCGCACGGGGTCCGGGTCAACACCGTGGCCCCCGGCCCGACCCTGACGGACAAGGTGGCCGCGATGGGCGAGCACCTGACCCCGATCATCTCCCGCATGCCCGCGCGCCGCGCCGGCCTCCCGGCGGAGGTGGCCTCGGCCGTCGTCTTCCTGGCGAGCGACGAGGCCTCCCAGATCCACGGCGCCACGCTCACCGTCGACGGCGGGTACACCGCGGTCTGACGACCGGCCGCCGACGTGTGGCCCGGCCCGCCCGTTGCCACAATGAGGGCATGACCGGCGCCGGCCGCTACGGGGAGCGCTTCTTCCGCCCGGAGGACGCCGGCGAGGGCGACCGCGTCGACCTCGCCGCCGCCACGTACGACGACACCACCGTCGCCCGCCTGCGGTGGCTCGGGGCGGGCCCCGGCCTGCGCTGCCTGGACGTGGGCGCCGGCACGGGCACGGTGGCGCGCAGGCTGCTCCGCGAGGCCGGGGTCAGCGAGGTGGTCGCCGTCGACCGGGACGTACGGTTCCTGGCCGCGCACCCCGTGCCGGGGCTGACGGTACATCAGGCGGACGTGACCGAGGCCGACTTCCCGCCGGGAGGGTTCGACCTCGTCCACGCGCGGTTCGTGCTGATGCACCTGCCGTCCGCCGAGCGGATGATCGCCACCCTGGGCCGGCTGCTCGCCCCCGGCGGTGTGCTGGTGGTCGGCGACGCCGTGGACCTGACCACCGTGTCGGCCCCCGACACCCCGTACATCCGGGTCATGCGGGCGATGTGGCGCGGGCTGCGCGACACGATCGGCACCGACGTCACCCGGGTCCCCCGCTACCCGGGGATGCTCAGGGACGCCGGGCTCCGGTCGGTGGCGGCGGAGGTCCACGTGCCCCCGCTCCTGCCGGGCAGCGCGATCAGCCGGTTCTGGGCGGAGACGTGGGAACGGGCGCGGCCGACGATCACCGCCACCGGCCTGGTCGACGACGCCCTGGTCGACGAGGCCGTGCGCTACCTGGACTCCCCTGACTGCGCCGACCTGTCCCCGGGCCTGCTCATGGCCTGGGGCCGGTCACCGCAGCAGGGCGTGCGCTGACCGACGGCGCGTGTGACGGCACGGCCTACGGTCGCATCCCGAACAGGAAACGGGTCGCCCGCGTGCGGCGGACCAGGAGCTCGTACGCGGCGAGGGTGAGGACGAGGGCGATCACCACGAGCACGGCGTACTCGACCAGGATCGGCGCGGACCAGCCGACGACGAAGTACGCGACGGCGACCACGATCGGCTGGTGCAGGACGTACAGCGGCAGCACGGCTGCGGCGAGATAGCCGTAGACGCGCCGCCGCGTCGTCGGGGCCGGGATCGGCTCGGCCGGCGGTCGCGCCGGCCGCCGACGGTCGAGGAGGCCCGGGATGGCGACCACCAGGCACCATCCGGCCGCGCCGAAAAGCGCCCGTGAGACGGTGGCCAGGGCGGTCGTCTCCGTGAAGGGCTCGTCGGCCAGGGCGAATCCGGGGCCCGCCGCCGCGAACAGCAGGGCGCCGAGCCAGGCCGCGGTCCCCGCGTCGCGCCGCATCACGGTGCGGAAGCGGTCGTCGCCGGCGAGCGCGAACCCGGCGACGAAGAACAGCAGGTACGACCAGCGGTGCCAGCCCGCGTACTCCTCCTCCAGCCGTGCGAAGGCACAGATCGCCGCGAAGGCGAGGGCCGGCAGCAACACGACGCCCCGCCGGCGCAGGGTCGCCTCCGCCGCCCGGTCGCCGAAGCGGCGGACGCGCTCGCGCGGCAACCACCGGTGGAACGGCACCAGCATGAGGGAGAACGCCAGCAGGAGCACGACGAACCAGAGATGACCGGTCTCGAAGTGCTCGCCCTGGACGACGAAGGGGAACTCCCCGGGCTCCAGGTGCACGTCGTAGAAGCGGGGCAGGAAGCCGAGGTAGGACTCGTGGTAGCCGGGGTCGGCCGAGCGCAGCCTCAGCCACTGCGGCAGCGGGTTCAGCGCGAGGGTCGCGAAGAGCAGGGGAACGCCGAGCCGCAGCAGCCGCTCCCTGGCGAAGCCGCCCGCACCGCGGCGCTGGAGCGAGTGCCAGGCACCGAGGCCGGAGATGAGGAACAGCAGCGGCATGGCCCACACGACCCCGAACCCGGCGATGATCATGATGGCTTCGGTGGTCTCGGAGTTCTTGACGTAGAAGTCGTCGTCGGCGGCGAACACGAGCGCCGAGTGGAAGAAGACCAGCCCGATCACGACCAGCATCCGGATCGCGTCCAGCTCCGGCCGCCGCTCCGGCCGCGGTGCCTGCGCCGGTTCCGCGCGCGTCGCCATGTCCGTCCCCCCGTCGCCTGTAGGTCACCAGTGTTGGAAAGGCGGCCGCCGGACGCCACCCCCGCGACGAACTCCGCTCACAGACCCCGTCACCCGTCCGGCCCACCGCGAGGTGCGGGCACGTACCAGGGCGACCATGCTGGACGGTGCAGTCGGAGGGCTCCGCATCTCCCCCGCTGAGCCCTCATCGCCATGAGTCGGACCCCTGCCGCAAAGGCGCGGCGGGGGCCTGCGGCGTCTGACGCGCCCGGAGCAGGCCCCCAGGTAGGGGCGGAACGGATTGCTGGAGCCCCGCAAACGCCCTCCGGTGATCCTCATCGCGAACGTCACCTCGATCGGCACGCACGCGCACCGGCAGGGGATGCACGACCGGCTCGCGCGCGGCGCGGTGGTGCGCACCCGTTGATCCGCGGCCGGGGCGTCGTGCCGGCGTACCGCAGCACGCACCCGGCTGAGACGGCGCCAAGGCACGACCGCAGGCGGCCAACTGACGATCACTCAGCGGTGGCGGACGTCCCGCGTGCCAGGTCGCCCCGCACCAGGGAGAAGACCACGAGGTCGACGCGGCCCTCGTGGACGAAGCCCGCGTTGCGCAGGACGGCTTCGCGGCGCAGGCCGGCCTTCACGGCCAGGCGCTGGGAGGCGGTGTTGCCCGTGGCGGCGCGGAGTTCCAGGCGGTGGAAACCCCGGTCGGCCAGCAGCCAGGTCGCGAGGGTGCGGGTGGCCTCCGTGGCGATGCCGCGTCCGCGTGCCCAGGGCGCGACCCAGTAACCGACCTCGCTGGTCCGCGCCCGCCAGTCGGTCCGCTTGAGGCCGACCGTGCCCAGCAGGCGCCCGCCGTCAGGGGCAGCGACGGCGAAGTGGATGCCGTCGCCCGAGGCGCGCAGCGCGTGGGAGACCGTCGTGCACCAGGCCGTCGCGGCCTCCCGCGTGTACGGACGGGGCAGGGGCAGCCACCGCTGGGTGTCGGGGTCCGCGCAGCTCGCCCAGGTGTCGTGGGTGTCGTCCGCGGTGAACGGGCGCAGGAGGAGCCGCTCGGTGCGCAGGACCGTGTCGGGGAACACATCCGGTTCCGTCGCTCGCTCCGTCCGCCGCGGGCCGGGGGGTTGGGCAGACGCTAGCAGCAGGCCGCGGCGTACCGCACCCCCGCACGCACGGTGACGCAACGTCACGGGCCGCGTGTCGGGTGGTGACGGCCGGACAGCGCGACATTACGGACTTATCCACACACTTGGCATATACAACTCCACAACCGAAAGCGGCCCCTTGACACTCCGCCCCCTGGGGTTCATGGTTCCTCACATCGCTCGTTTAAACCGGTTCAAACGCGAGGTGAAGCCATCCCTTCGCGTGGGTTGCCCCGGTATGCGAGTGCCAGAACGTGCTGCCTCCGGCGCCGAAGGTGCCGCCGGACGGCGTGCCCCCACGGGCACGCCGGTCGACGGGACCCGCGGCTGCGGACGCTGCCCCCTTCCTTCCGCCGCCGTACACGGAGAGTCCGCATGGCCCGACGCCCCACGATCGCCGATGTCGCCCAGCTGGCGGGTGTGTCCCGGGCGACCGTGTCCTTCGTCCTCAACGACCGCCCCGGCGTGGCCGCCGCGACCCAGGAACGGGTGCGCGCGGCGGCCGGGGAGCTGGGCTGGACACCGAGCCGCAGCGCCCGCGCCCTGTCGACGGGGCGGGCCCGGGCCGTCGGGCTCGTCCTGACCCGTGAGCCCGACCTGATCGGCACCGACCCCTTCTTCCCGGCCTTCATGGCGGGCATCGAGTCGGTGATATCCGAGTCCGGCGACGGCCTCATGCTGCACGTGACGAGCCCCCGCAACGAGATGGACACCTACCGCCGCCTGGTGGACGACCAGCGCGTGGACGGGGTGTTCCTCACCGACCTGCGGGTCGGCGACCCGCGCCCGGAGCTGCTGCGGGAGATGGGACTGCCGGCCGTGGCCGTCGGCGCCGACGACGGTGTCGAGGGGATCGCCACGGTCAACCTGGACGACCGTCCGGTGGTCGCGGGCGCCGTACGCCACCTCGTGGAGCTCGGCCACCGCCACATCGCCTACGTCGCCGGCCCCGAGGAGTACCTGCACGCCCAGCGGCGGCTCGGCGCCTGGCGGGACGCGCTCACGGAGGCGGGCCTGCCCCAGGGCCCGGTGCTGCCGGGCGGCTTCACCGCCGAGGGCGGCGCGCTCGCGACGCAGGCACTGATCACACGGGGCGAGCGGCCCACCGCCATCGTGTACGCCAACGACCTGTCGGCCACCGCGGGCATGGCCGTCGCCCAGGAGGCCGGCCTGCGGCTGCCCGACGACCTGTCGGTGGTCGGCTTCGACGACGTACCGCTGGCCTCCTGGACCCGGCCCTCGCTCACCACCTGCCGTGCCGACGCGGCCAGCTGGGGCCGGGCCGCCGCACGCGCCCTGATCGAGACCATCGAGCACGGGACCACCCCGCACGTGGAACTGGACCCGGCCGCGCTCATGGTGCGCGGCTCCACGGGCCCGGCCCCCACGGAGGCCGCCCGCCCGAACGCCCACCCCTGAACGCGCCCCGAACGCGACATCCCCGGACACCACCCCCACAACGGCGCGCCCGTCGCGCCCACGACGTTCTCCGCTCCCCGGAGGGCCGTCACCGAGGCAGGACGACGCCCCGGAACGGCCGCTCCCCACCCCTTGAGAACACGGAGCCACCGCAATGAAGAAAACCCTCCTGACCGTCCTCTCCGCCGTCGCCCTGACCGTGCCGCTCGCAGCCTGCGGCAGCGGCGGTTCGGACTCCGCCTCCGGCGGCGACGCCCACGGGCCGATCACGGTCTGGTACTCCAACAACGCCCAGGAGGTCGCCTGGGGCAAGAGCATGGTCGCGTCCTGGAACGCCGCCCACCCCGACGAGAAGGTGAAGGCGCAGGAGATACCGGCGGGCAAGAGCTCCGAGGAGGTCATCGGCGCGGCCATCACGGCCGGCAACGCGCCGTGCCTGATCCTCAACACCGCCCCCGCGGCCGTGCCCGGCTTCCAGAAGCAGGGCGGCCTGGTGGCCCTGGACGACTTCCCCGGCGGGAAGAAGTACCTCGAGGAGCGGACCGGTGACCGGCTCTCCCAGTACGCGTCGCCCGACGGCAAGTACTACCAGATGCCCTGGAAGAGCAACCCCGTCATGATCTTCTACAACAAGGACCTGTTCAAGAAGGCCGGGCTCGACCCCGAGAAGCCGAAGCTCGCGAGCTACCAGGACTTCCTCACCACCTCGCGCGCCCTGGTCAAGGGCGGGGCGCACGCCGCCATCTGGCCGGCGCCCACCTCCGAGTTCTACCAGTCCTGGTTCGACTTCTACCCGCTCTTCGCGGCCCAGACCGGCAAGCAGCTCGTCGAGGACGGCAAGGCCCAGTTCGCCTCGCCGGACGGGGTGAAGGCCGCCGAGTTCTGGAAGACGATGTACGCGGACCGCCTGGCCCCCAACGAGCAGTACAACGGCGACTCCTTCGCCGACGGCAAGGCGGCCATGGCGATCGTCGGCCCCTGGGCCGTCTCCGTCTACGGCGACAAGGTCGAGTGGGGCGCCGTGCCGGTGCCCACCGCGACCGGCGCCGAGGCCAAGGGCACCTTCAGCGACGAGAAGTCGATCGGCATGTTCACCGCGTGCAAGAACAAGGGCACGGCCTGGGACGTGCTGAAGTTCGCCACCGGCAAGGAGCAGGACGGCAAGCTGCTGGAGGCCACCGGCCAGATGCCGATGCGGCAGGACCTCGCGGCCGCCTACCCCGAGTACTTCGCCTCGCACCCGGACTACAAGACCTTCGCCGAGCAGGCCGACCGCACGGTCGAGGCCCCGAACGTGCCGAACTCCGTCGAGATCTGGCAGACGTTCCGCGACGCCTACACCAAGTCCGTGATCTTCGGGAAGGGCGACGTCGAGAGCGCCTTCCGCGAGGCCGCGGGCAAGGTCGACGGCCTGGCGAAGCAGTGAGTCACGGCCATGTCCACCACGCACCATGACGTCCTCCGCCCCGGGCCGGCCCGGGGCGGGGCCCGCCCCCGCGCGGGCCGCGGGCCACGCCCGCGCCGGCTGCGCTTCGCGGGCCGGCAGCCGATCGGCCTCGCCTTCGTCTCCCCGTACCTGGTCTACCTGGCCGCGATCTTCCTGTACCCGCTCGGCTTCGCGGTGTGGATCTCCTTCCACGACTACTTCTTCGCCGCGCCGGGCGCCCAGGTGGACCGCCCCTTCGTGGGGCTGGCCAACTACACGTCGGTCCTGACCGACCCGGACGTGTGGCGGTCCTTCGGCAACATCGCGGTCTTCCTGGTCATCAACGTGCCGCTGACGGTGGCGGCGTCCCTCGTGCTCGCCACCGCGCTCAACTCGAAGATCCGGGCGCGCTCGTTCTTCCGTACCGCCTACTACGTCCCGTACATCACCGCCAGCGTCGCCGTCGTCGGTGTGTGGCTCTTCCTGTTCAACTCCAACGGCCTGGTCAACAAGGCGCTCGGGCCGCTCGCGCCGGACCCGTCGTGGCTGGTCAACTCGCACCTGGCGATGCCGACCATCGCGCTGTTCGTCGCGTGGAAGCAGCTCGGCTTCTTCATCGTGCTCTACCTGTCGGCGCTGCAGAACGTGCCCGGCGAGCTGTACGAGTCGGCCGCGCTCGACGGCGCGGGCAAGGTGCGGATGTTCTGGTCGATCACGGTGCCGGCGGTACGCACCGCGACGCTGCTGGTGCTGGTCATGGCGACGGTGACGGGCGCGAACCTGTTCACCGAGCCCTACCTGCTGACCAGCGGCGGCGGGCCCGACGGCGCGACGACCTCGCCGGTGCTGCTGATGTACCAGCGCGGTCTGCAGCAGGGCCATCCGGACGAGGCCGCGGCGATCGGCGTGATCCTCGTCGTGCTGATCACCGGGATCTCCCTCCTTTACCGCCGTCTGCTGGAGAGGGACTGACATGGCCGACGCACACGCCCCCTCGCTGATGCGCCGCGCCGCGCGCCACCGGCCGCACACGCACTCGCGCGCCCGCCGGACCCTGTCGCGGCTGGCACTGCTCGCCGGGGCCTTCGCCTTCCTCTTCCCCTTCTACTACATGCTCATCGGCTCGCTGCAGCGCGAGCCCGACAGCAGCCCCGCGGGGGCCTTCCCGCGACCGGGGAACCTCTCCCTGCACAACTACGCGGAGATCAACTCGGCCATCTCGCTCGGCCGTTCCCTGATCAACTCCGGGATCTTCACCGGCGGCGTCATCGTCTGCACCACGGTCTTCGGGCTGCTGGCGGGGTACGCCCTGGCGCGGCTCCACTTCCGGGGCAAGGGCTCCACCTTCGCCCTGGTGCTGCTGGTGCAGGTCATCCCGTTCCAGCTGCTGATGATCCCGCTGTACGTGCTGATCGTCCGCGACTACGGCCTGGCCGACTCCTACATCGGCATCATCCTGCCGTTCGCGATCAACACCAGCGCGGTCTTCATCTTCCGGCAGTTCTTCCTGCAGCTGCCGCAGGCGATGTTCGAGGCCGCGCGCATCGACGGCGCGGGCGAGCTGCAGATCCTGTTCCGGATCGCGATCCCGCTGTGCAAGCCGGCGCTCGCCTCCGTGGTGCTGCTCAGCTTCACCGGGCCCTGGAACGAGTTCCTGTGGCCGTTCCTGGTCACCAAGGAGCAGGACATGCAGCCCCTGGCGGTGTCCCTGGCGAACTACATCAGCACCGTCTCCTCCGCCGCCGCCAACCCGTTCGGCGCCATCCTCGCCGGTGCCTGCGTACTGGCCGCGCCCGCGGTGGCCCTCTACCTCGTCTTCCAGAGCCGCTTCACCTCCACCGACCTCGATTCCGCCACGAAGGGCTGAACCCGCTGTGAACGACCGCACCACCAGCACCGCCCGTACCACCGGCTCCGAGAGCTCCGTGCCCTACCGCCTGACCCGCGTCGGCGTCGTGATGTCCCCGCTGCCCGGCGAGGCGAACGAGGCCGAGGGCGTGCTCAACCCCGCGTCCGGCCGCACCCCGGACGGCACCCTGCACCTGCTGCCCCGCCTCGTCGCGGAGGGCAACGTCTCCCGCGTGGGCCTCGCCGAGGTCGTGGTCGAGGACGGCGTGCCCACCGGCGTCGAGCGCCGCGGCGTCGTCCTCGCCCCCGACGCCGGCTGGGAGCGCGGCAAGAACAACGCCGGCGTGGAGGACCCGCGCACGACGTGGATCGAGGCGCTCGGGCTGCACGTCATGTCGTACGTCGCCTACGGCCCGCTCGGCCCCAAGCCGGCGCTGGCCGTCTCGAAGGACCTGGTGACCTGGGAGCGCCTGGGCCCGATCCAGTTCGCCTACCAGGCCGACCTGGACACCGACCTCAACCTGTTCCCGAACAAGGACGTGGTGCACTTCCCCGAGCCCGTCCCGGGCCCGGACGGCGAGCCGAGCTTCGCGATGCTGCACCGCCCGATGTGGGACCTGGGCTGGTTCCGCCCCGGCGAGGGCGTGCACCTGCCGGCCGGTGTGACCGACGAGCGCCCCGGCATCTGGATCTCCTACGTGCCCGTCGCCGAGGTCGAGAAGGACCTCGGCGCCCTGGTCCGCCCGCGGAACCACCGCCTGGTGGCGCTGTCCGAGCACCCCTGGGAGGAGCTCAAGATCGGCGCGGGCCCGGCCCCGATCCGCGTCGAGGAGGGCTGGCTGCTCATCCACCACGGCGTGTCCGGCACGATCGACGACCCCTTCGCCCAGCAGCAGAAGGTCAGTTACGCGGCGGGGGCGATGATCCTGGACCCGCAGGACCCGTCCCGGATCCTGGCCCGCACCGACCAGCCGCTGATGGAGCCGGAGACGGAGGAGGAGCGTTCCGGCACCGTGCCCAACGTCGTCTTCCCGACCGCGATCGAGGAGATCGACGGCGTGCGCTACGTCTTCTACGGCATGGCCGACGCCCACATCGGCGTCGCCCGCCTGGACCGTGCCGAGTGACTCCGCTCGGTCTGGGCCTGGCCGGCTGCGGTGCGTTCGGCGCCTACCTGCTGGACGCCGTGGCCGACCTGCCCGGCGTACGCCTCGTGGCGTGCGCCGACCCCGACGGTGACCGTGCCACCGCCCTCGCGCGGCGGCACGGCGCCGCCGTCCTCACCGACGCCGCCGCGCTGGCCGGCCACCCCGGGGTGGACGTCGTGGCGATCGCCACTCCACCCGCCACGCACGCGGAACTCGCCGTCGGCGCGCTGCGTGCGGGCCGGCACGTGTTCTGCGAGAAGCCGCTGGCCGTGACGCTGGAGGACGCCCTGCGGGTGGAGGCCGAGGCCGGACGCTCCGCCGGGGTCCTGGTCGTCGACCACGTCCTGCGCTACAACCCCGTCCTGCGGATGCTCCTGCGGCTCCGCGAGGAGGGACTGCTGGACCCGCTGGTGCGCTTCGCCTTCGAGAACGACGCCGCCGACGAGGACCTGGGCCCCGGCCACTGGTTCTGGGACCCCGCGCACAGCGGCGGCATCCACGTCGAGCACGGCGTGCACTTCTTCGACGCCGCCCGCGCCCTCATGGGCAGCGAACCCGTCGAGGTGCAGGGCACCGACGTCCGCCGCGACGGCGGCCCGGTCGACATCGTCGTCGCCACCGCCACCCACCCGGGCGGCGCCGTCGCCACCCACACCCACTCCTTCACCCACGCCCACCGCGCCGAACGGCAGTTGATGCGCCTGGACTACGGCTTCGCCGAGGCCCGGGTCACCGGCTGGATCCCGGTCCACGCGACGGTCACGGCCTGGACGGACGAGCACGGCGCATGCCGCTGGGAGGAGCTGCCCGCACGCGCCGCCGACCTGCTGGCCGTGCCCGGGCTCCGGCCGCACGGCCAGGAGGGGGTCACCGTCACGGTGGAGCGCGACGCGGGCCCGGCGGCGCCCGCCCGCGGCCGCGGTGTGGAGCGCGCCGTCCCGCACAAGGTGACCTGCGTGGTCGACCTCGGCGGTGAGGCGCGCAAGCAGCACGTGTACGCGGAGAGCGTGCGCGCCGCCTTCACCGACCTGCTGCGCTGCGCGGCCGGAGGCGGCACCCCGGTGGCCGACGCGCGGTCCGGGCGGACCGCCGTCGCGGTGGCCGAGGCCGCCACCCGCTCGGCGCGGACCGGCCGCACCCTTCCCGTCCCGTCCGTCCCGTCCGGCCCGACAGGAGCATGAGGAGCACCGTGAGCACCACCCATCCCGCACCGGACACGCCCTGGTGGCGGGACGCCGTCTGCTACGAGATCCACCCGCGCGCGTTCGCCGACGGCGACGGGGACGGCGTCGGCGACCTCGCCGGGGCCGCCGCCCGCCTGGACCACGTGGCCCGGCTCGGGGCGGACGCGGTGTGGCTCACCCCGTTCTACCCGTCCCCGCTGGCCGACGGCGGCTACGACATCACCGACCACACCGGCGTCGCCCCCGACCTCGGTACCGAAGCGGACTTCGACGTCTTCGTCGCACGCGCCCACGGCCTGGGGCTGAAGGTCCTGATCGACCTCGTCCCCAACCACACCTCCGACACGCACCCCTGGTTCCGGGAGGCCCTGGCGGCGGGCCCGGGGAGCGCGGCCAGGAGCCGCTACCTGTTCCGCCCGGGACGCGGCGTGGACGGCGAACTCCCCCCGAACGACTGGCAGTCGGCCTTCGGCGGCCCGGCGTGGACGCGTGTCCCCGCGTCGGACGGCGGCCCGGGCGAGTGGTACCTGCACCTGCACGCGCCCGAGCAGCCGGACCTCGACTGGCGCCACCCCGAGGTCGTGGCCGACTTCGAGCGGGTCCTGCGGCACTGGCTGGACCGCGGCGTCGACGGCTTCCGCATCGACGTGGCCCACACCCTCTTCAAGGCCCCGGGCCTGCCCGACGCCGGGCCCGGAC
Organism: Streptomyces sp. NPDC005722; assembly: GCF_040630935.1. Lineage (NCBI taxonomy): Bacteria > Bacillati > Actinomycetota > Actinomycetes > Kitasatosporales > Streptomycetaceae > Streptomyces > Streptomyces sp. NPDC005722. The sequence goes on along the minus strand of NZ_JBEXYN010000015.1, from coordinate 91,292 downwards.
AGCACCAGGACATCCTGCGCAACCACCTGATGCCGTACCACGACCAGGAGGAGCTGCACCCGCTGTTCCGTTCCTGGCGCCGGCTGCTGGACACCCATCCGGCTCCGCCCGGCGCGGTCCCTCCGGAGCAGCGCGTGATGGTGGCGGAGGCCGCCGTCTTCGAACCCGCCCGCCTGGCCCGGTACGTCAGCCCCGGCGAGATGCAGCAGGCCTTCAACTTCGCCTTCCTGGAGTCGCCTTGGGAGGGGGCGCAGTTGCGCGCGGTCGTCGAGCGGTCCGTCGCGTCGATGCGCGCGGTGGGGGCGCCCGTCACCTGGGTGCTGTCCAGCCACGACGCGGTCCGCCCCGTCACCCGCTACGGCGGCGGGCCGCGCGGCCGCCGGCGTGCCCGGGCCGCCGCGCTGCTCATGCTCGCGCTGCCCGGCGCCGCCTACGTCTACCAGGGCGAGGAACTGGGCCTGCCCCAGGCCCACGTGCCGGACGACCGGCTGCGCGACCCGCTCTGGGAACGTTCCGGCCACCGCGAGCGCGGCCGCGACGGCTGCCGGGTGCCGCTGCCCTGGGAGGGCGCGTCGGCACCGTACGGGTTCGGCACCGCCGCCCCGGAGGCCTGCTGGTTCCCGCAGCCCGGGGACTGGGCGGACCTCACCGTCCGCGCGCAGGAGGACGATCCCTCCTCGATGCTCGCCCTCTACCGCTCCGCGCTGCGCCTGCGGCGCGCCGTACCCGTCCCGGCGGCGGCGGTGCCGGTCCCGGAGGGACCCGCCGACGGTTCCTGGTTCGCCTTCGACCGCGCGCCGGGGCTGCGCTGCCTGACCAACTTCGGCCCGGATCCGCTGCCGCTCGCGGACGGGGACGAGCTACTGCTCTCCAGTGCCGCGCTCGACGGCCGCTCGGTGCCCGCGGACACCACCGTCTGGCTCCGTACGCGCGCGGGCACGCCCGCGTCCTGAGGCAGCGGTTCCGCGGCGACGGCGCGGGACGTCCGGTGCACGTCCCGTCCGGCGGCGGCCCGCGGGGCGCGGCGCTGCGCTGTTCGCGGGGAACACGAGCGCGCCGCGCACGTCACGGGGCGGGTGCCGCGGGCCCGCCGGGAGCGGCTTGGTATACAGCTCGGAACCGGGAAGCGGTCCGACGCGTCTCCCGGCCGGTGATCCTGAGAGGTGCTCAGTCGTGCTCTTCCGGCAACTCGAATACCTGGTGGCCCTGGCGCGGGAGGGGCACTTCGCCCGTGCCGCGGAGAGCTGCGGGGTGTCCCAGCCCTCGTTGTCCGAGGGGATCCGCAGGCTGGAGGAGGACATGCGCGTCCCGCTGATCCAGCGGGGCCGGCGGTTCGACGGCCTGACCGCCGAGGGCGAGCGCGTCGTGGTGTGGGCGCGGCAGATCCTGGCCGACCGGGACGCCATGGAGGGCGAGGTCGCCGCCATGCGCACCGGGCTCAGCGGCCGTATCCGCATCGGCGTCGTGCCGAGCGCCGCCACCGCCGTGCCACGTCTGGTGGACCCGCTGTGCACGCGGCACCCGCTGCTCACCGCGGACATCGTGAACGACCTGACGTCGAGCGACATCCTCACGAGGCTCAGGGACTTCACCCTCGACGCCGCCGTGACGTACCTGGACGACGAGGTGCGCGCCGCCTTCCGTACCGTGCCGCTGTACCGCGAGAAGTACGCGCTGCTCACCGATGCCTCGTGGGCTCCGGTCGGCGGCGCCACGGTGTCCTGGGCCGAGGCAGCGGCACTGCCGTTGTGCCTGCTCACACCTACCATGCGCGGACGGCGCACCATGGACGCGCTGTTCGCGGCGGCCGGTGCGGAACCGGTCGCGAGGGTGGAGACCGACTCGTTCGCCTCGCTGATCGCGCACGTCGTGCCCGGCCGGTGGGCCGGGATCGTCCCGCTGGCCTGGATCCACGCCCTGGGGGTGCCGCCGGGGGTGCGGGCCGTCCCGATGGTGGAGGCCGCCCGGGCCGCGGAGATAGGGCTGGCCGCCTTCCGCCGGGACCCCGAGTCCGTGATGGTGCAGGCGCTGGTCGCCACCGCGCAGCACGCCGACCTCAGGCCGCTGGAGTCGCTTCCCCGGATGCAGCGCGACCGCTGACGCCGGGATCCGGTGCGGGGCACCGGCCGCCGCGGGGGCGCGCTCGCGGACAGACGCTCCGCGTCCCGCGGAACCGGGGTTCCGCCGGGCGCGGCTCGTCCGGGACGGGCGCGGAGCAGGGGAGACCGCGCCCGCCCCGGTGTCAGACGGCGGGCTGGGCCACGCGCAACCGCTCGGCGCCGGTGTACACGTTCGCCGAGCGGCCGCGCAGGAAGCCCACCAGGGTCGTCCCCGTCTCGTCGGCCAGGTCCACGGCGAGGGAGGACGGCGCGGACACCGCGGCCAGCACCGGGATGCCCGCCATGGCCGCCTTCTGGACGAGCTCGAAGGACGCCCGCCCGCTGACCATGAGGACGGTGCCCCGCAGCGGCAGCAGCCCCTCCTGCAGCGCGTGGCCGATCACCTTGTCGACGGCGTTGTGCCGGCCCACGTCCTCACGCAGGCACAGCATCTCGCCGTCCGTCGTGAACAGCCCGGCCGCGTGCAGCCCGCCCGTGCTGTCGAAGACCCGCTGCGCCGCCCGCAGCCGGTCGGGGAGGGTGAAGAGCACCTCGCTGTCGATCACCGTGTCGTCGTCCGCCACGCTCCAGTGCTGCGTGGTCCGCACGGCGTCCAGGCTCGCCTTGCCGCACAGACCGCAGGAGGAGGTGGTGTAGAAGTTGCGCTCCAGCGAGAGGTCGGGGAGGCGCACACCGGGCGCCAGGGCGACGTCGACGACGTTGTAGGTGTTGCCGCCGTCGGCCGTGGCACCGGCGCAGTAGCGGATGCCCAGCACGTCGTCCGGGCCGTGGACGACGCCCTCGCTGACGAGGAAGCCGACCGCGAGGTCGAAGTCGCTGCCCGGGGTGCGCATGGTGATCGTCAGCGCGCGGCCGCCGACCCGGATCTCCATCGGCTCCTCGGCGGCCAGCGTGTCGGAACGGTGCCCGGGCACCCCGTCCCTGATCCGCAGCACCCGCCGCCGCGCGGTCACCCGGCCCATGCCGCCGCCTCCAGTCGTACGACGACCCCCTTGGACGTGGGGCAGTTGCTGACGTCGGCGACGCTGTCGAGCGGCACCAGGACGTTGGTCTCCGGGTAGTAGGCGGCGGCCGACCCCCGGGAGGTGGGGTAGGGCACCAGGCGGAAGGACTCGGCGCGGCGCTCGCTGCCGTCGGTCCAGATGCTCACCAGGTCCACCATCTGCGTCTCGGCGAGCCCCAGGGCCTCGATGTCCTCGGGGTTGACCATGACGATCCGGCGGCCGCCCCGGATGCCGCGGTAGCGGTCGTCCATGGCGTACGGGATGGTGTTCCACTGGTCGTGCGACCGCAGGGACTGCAGGATGAGGTGGCCCTTCGGCGCATGCGGCATCTCGAAGTCGTTGCGGGTGAAGACGGCCTTGCCGCTCGGCGTCCGGAAGGTCATCGCGTTCACCGGGTTCGGCAGGTGGAAGCCGCCCGGTTCCGCGACGCGCCGGTTGAAGTCCTCGAACCCCGGGACGACCCGGGAGATGCGGTCCCGGACGGTGCCGTAGTCGGCCTCGAACTCCTCCCAGCCGATCGCCGGGGTGTCGCCGAGGGTGGCCCGCGCCAGCCGGGAGACGATCGCCACCTCGCTCAGCAGGTGGGCGGAGGCGGGCGCCAGTTTGCCGCGGGAGGCGTGCACCATGCTCATGGAGTCCTCGACGGTGACGAACTGCTCGCCGCCCGCCTGGACGTCCCGGTCGCTGCGGCCCAGGGTGGGCAGGATCAGCGCGGTGTCACCGCACACGGTGTGCGAGCGGTTGAGCTTGGTGGAGATGTGCGCCGTCAGCCGGCAGCGGCGCATCGCCCGCTCCGTGACATCGCTGTCGGGCGTCGCCCGGACGAAGTTCCCCGCCACCCCGAGGAAGAACTTGGCCTCGCCGTCGCGCATGGCGCGGATGGCGTCGACGGAGTCGTGGCCGTGCTTGGTGGGGGGTGCGAAGCCGAACTCCCGCTCCAGGGAGTCGAGGAAGCTCTGCGGCATCTTCTCCCAGATGCCCATGGTGCGGTCGCCCTGGACGTTGCTGTGGCCACGCACCGGGCACGCCCCGGCACCGGGCCTGCCCAGGTTGCCGCGCAGCATCAGGAAGTTGACGATCTCGCGGATGGTCGGCACACCGTGCTTCTGCTGCGTGACGCCCATGGCCCAGCAGACGATGACGCTCTTCGCGGCCAGCACACGCTCGTGGAGCTGCTCTATCTCCTCGCGGGTCAGGCCGGTGGCCGTGAGCACGTCGTCCCAGGACGTCTTGCGCGCGTGCTCGGCGAACTCCTCGAATCCCGTGCTGTGTTCGCGGATGAAGTCGTGGTCCAGGACGGTTCCGGGGGCGGCGTCCTCGGCTTCGAGGAGCAGCAGGTTCAGCGCCTGGAAGAGGGCGAGGTCGCCGCCTGCGCGGATGTGCAGGAACTGGTCGGCGATGACCGTGCCGCGCCCGATCACCCCGCGCGGCTTCTGCGGGTGCTTGAACCGCATCAGCCCCGCCTCGGGCAGGGTGTTGACGGCGACGACGCTCCCGCCGGCCCGCTTGGTCTCCTCCAGCGCGGAGAGCATGCGCGGGTGGTTGGTGCCGGGGTTCTGGCCGACGACGAGGATCAGGTCGGCCTCGTGGATGTCGTCCAGGCTGACGGTGCCCTTGCCGACGCCGAGCGTCTCCGACATCGCCGCGCCGCTGGACTCGTGGCACATGTTGCTGCAGTCCGGCAGGTTGTTGGTGCCGTAGGCGCGGGCGAAGAGCTGGAGGAGGAAGGCGGCCTCGTTGCCGACCCGTCCGGAGGTGTAGAACAGGGCCTCGTCCGGGGAGTCCAGGGCCCGCAGTTCGCCGGCCATCAGGGCGATGGCCTCGTCCCAGGAGATGGGCTCGTAGTGCTCCGCGCCCGGGCGCTTGACCATCGGTTCGGTCAGCCTGCCCTGCTGGTTGAGCCAGTAGTCGGACTTGCGGCCCAGTTCCTCGACGGTGTGACGCTCGAAGAACGCGCGCCCCACGCGGTGTGACGTCGCCTCGTCGGCTATGTGCTTGGCGCCGTTCTCGCAGTACTCGTTCATGTGCCGCTTGCCGGGCGCCGCCTCCGGCCAGGCGCAGCCGGGGCAGTCGATGCCCTTGGCCTGGTTGATGTTCAGCAGGGTCAGCATGGTCCGGCGGGGCGAGGTCTGTCCCAGTGCGTACTGCAGCGCGTGCGCGACCGCGGGCAGACCGGCCGCCGAGGTCTTGGGCGGGCCGATCTCCAGGTGCTCGTCCGTGGGGTCCTCGAGAACACTCATGCCTGGCCCGCCTTCCCGGCTTCCGACACCGCGGAAACCGCCGCGAAATACCGATCCGCCGAAAAGCTAAACCCGCTTCACCGGCCCGTCAAAGAGGCCGTCCCTTGCGCTTGATAGGCGGCGCCGATGAACGAACGGCTGCCGGCGAAAGAGGTATTCGGCCCGTCGGGCCGTGGGGGAACCGGGCGCGAACCTGCTGCTCGGCGCGGCACGGTCCACGGTCGCGGGAAAGCCCCGGGAAAAACGTGAGAGAGATCGCCCCTTCATCCGGAGAAATCCCCCGGGACACCGGTTTCAGCACCCATGGAAATCCCGGACCGTCCTCCCGTTCCGGAGCCTCGTGCGCGCACGGCACCCGCGCCCCACCGAGCCCGGGCCTCAGACGGCGATCGTCTGCTCGGTCCAGATGGTCTTGCCGCGCTCCCGGTAGCGGGTGCCCCAGCGTTCCGCGAACTGGGAGACGAGCAGGAGGCCGCGGCCGCCCTCGTCGGTGGTGCGGGCGTGCCGCAGGAAGGGGGCGGCGCTGCTGGTGTCGGAGACCTCACAGGTCAGTGCGCGGTCACGGATGAGCCGGAGCTGGATGGGCGGTGCCGCGTAGCGGATGGCGTTGGTGACCAGTTCGCTGACGATCAGTTCGGTGGCGAAGCACTCCTCCTGCAGCGCCCAGGCCGCCAGTTGACGGGTTGTCAGCGTGCGGGCGGTGGCCACCGCGGCCGGGTCGCACGGCAGGTCCCACGTCGCGACGGAGTCGGGACCGAGCGGCCGGGGCCGGGCCACCAGCACCGAGGCGTCGCGGTCCGGGTCCGCGGGGACCAGGGTGTCGGTGAGCAGCAGGCTCATGTCCTGCGGGGAGTCGCAGGGGGTGGCCAGCAGCCGTTCGAACTCCGCCCGGCCGGTCCCCTCCGGCCGGCTCTGCAGGAGCCCGGGGGTGTGCAGCACGAGCATGGACCCCTCGGGCAGTTGCAGGGTCGCCATGCCGAACGACGGCCCGGGGCGGCCCAGGGGCTCGCCCGCGGGGGCGTCGGGGATGCACACGGTGTGATCGGGGTGGACGACCGCCGGCGGCGGATGGCCCGCCGACGCCATGGTGCTCTGCCGGGTGACGGGGTCGTAGACGAGGTAGAGGCAGGTGGCGCCGACCGGGGAGCCGGAGCCCGTGCCCGCGTGCTCGTCGGCGAGGCTGCGCACCAGTTCGTCCAGGCGGGCGAGGACCTCGTCGGGGGCCTGGTCCAGGTTGGCCAGGGTGTGCACGGCCGCCCGCAGCCGGCCCATGGTGGCGGCGGTGCGCATGCCGCGGCCCGGTGTGCTGCCGCTGACCAGGGCGACCCGCGCGCCGGGCAGCGGGATGACCTCCGTCCAGTCACCGCCGGCACCGGAACGCACCAGGTGGTGGGCCCACTCCACGGCGCTGGGCGCGGGCGGCCGCTGGGGCAGCATGCCGCGCTGCAGGGCGAGGACTGCGTTGCGCTCGCGCACGTAGCGGTGGGCGTTGTCCAGGGCCATCGCGCCGCGGCCGGCCAGGTCGACGGCGAGCGCGAGGTCGTCGTCGTCGAAGGGCCCGAGGTCGCGGTCCCACCGGTGGAAGGTGACGAGGCCCAGCACGCAGTCGCGGACCAGCAGCGGCACCACCATCAGGGAGTGCACCCGCTCCTCCAGCACCCTGCCGCCCCGGACGGGGTCGTCCCGGATCCACTCCTCGTCCTGGCCGAGCCGCCGGACCAGGAGCGGTTCGTGGTCGGCGAGCACCCGCAGCGCGAGCGGGCCCACCAGGTGGGTGCCGACCGCGCCCGTGGTGTAGCCGCCGGTCCGGCCACAGCGGGCCGAGGTCGCGGCGCGGCGCAGGCCGGTGTCGTCCTCGACGGGGCCCGCGCCCATCTCCTCGCCGCCGAGCAGGGAGGCCAGCAGGTCCACGCTCACGCAGTCGGCGAGCCCCGGCACGGCCACCTCGGCAAGTTCCTGTGCCGTGCGGATCGGGTCCAAGGTGGTGCCGATCGTCCGGCCCGCCTCGGCCATCAGCGCGAGGCGCTGCTCGGCGAGGTGGCGCTCGGTGACGTCGACCACGGCGTCGGCCACGCCGAGGATCCGGCCGTCCTCCGCCTCGAGCCGGAAGGCGGACGCCGAGTAGACGTGCTCCCGGGTGGGGTCGCCGGGCGGACGGCCGTGCTTCTCGAACGAGATCGCGGCCTCCCCGGTCCTGAGCACCCGGCCCATCACGCGCTCGGCGAGTTCCGCGCTGAAGTCGGGCCAGACCTCGGTGGGGCGCCGGCCCAGGGCGAGCGCCGCCCGGTGGTCCTGCATGCCCTTCGCCGCCGCGTTGAAGCGCATCAGCCTGAGCTGCGGGTCCAGGACGAACAGGCCGATGGGCGAGAGGGTGAACAGGGCTTCCAGGAGGGCGCGGTCGATGTCCGGGGTGAGTTGCGGCGCACCCGTGAGCAGGTCGACGGTCAGGCGCAGGCCCGTCCCGTCGTCGCGCACCGCCCGCAGGGCCGGCCGGCAGGCGACCGTCCGGCCGTCGCCGTGCCGCAGGGGCACGCACCCGGACCCGGCTCCGCCGTCGTCGCTGCCGGTGTCGGGTGCGAGCAGGTCCAGCACGGGCCGGCCGAGCACGTCGTCCGCCGGGCGGCCGAGGAGGCGCTCCGCCTCCGGGCTCCACCCGACGACCGTGCCGTGGCCGTCGACCACCAGTCGCGCCGCGGTGCGTTCCGCCGGCTCCTCGCGCTCTTCGCCGCGCTCTCGCGATGCCCCAGTGCCCATGACCGTCCCATCACGTTCCGGTCCTCCGGTTCCCAGTGTTGCGCAGGCGGGCGCGGTCACCACTCGGGGCGGTCTCAGCCGTGCAGGAAGGCCCTCACCTCGGCCGGGGGCGGGACCTCGGCGGGTGTGAGGCTCCGGATCTCGCCGCGGAAGGAGCGCACGTCCAGCCGGCTGCCGGGGTCCGCGCCCGGCAGCGCCGCCATGAGGGCGTCGAGGTCGGCCGTGCCGAACACCTTGAACGTCCGCACCGGCCGGTAGGGGGAAGGCCGTACGTCGAAGCGGAGGTCGACGACCGGGTGCGGGCGGCGGGCCCAGTCCGCGTACGGCAGCGAGCCGTGCCCGTGGATCCGCGCGTCGACCAGGACCTCGGGGTCCTCGTCGCCGATCTCGCAGTCGAAGACGGGGAAGGCGGCCGCGACGCGGTCGGCGACGGCGGGGTACGCGGCGCAGCCCCGGCCGAGCGCCGGTGCGCAGAACAGCGCGTGGGTGAACTCCCCGACCGGCTCCGGCAGCGGCACCTTGTGGTGGGAGCGCCCGTCGAAGGCCAGGTCACGGCGGGCGGCGACGAGGTGCAGGAACGCGGTCACCGCCGCGGCGTCGCTCCGGTCGGGGCGCACCGTGAAGCGGACCGCGCCGCGCCCGTCGTCGCGCAGGACGACGTACTCGTGGAAGCCCACCGGCCGGCCGGGCCCGATCACATGGCGGTACACCTCTTCGAAGCCCTCGACCGGCAGGTACTCGGAGGCCGGGGCGTGCGGCCCGCGGCCGGCCCACAGGACGTCGAGCACCTCGGCCTCCGGGTCGGGTCCGGCCTCGTCGTGCGGCGGGTCGACCTCCGTGAAGCCCTTCCGCAGCCACTCGGCGGCCTTGCGCGCGGCGTGGCGCCGGGCGTGCTCCTCGTCGTCGAGCGTCGAGGTGCTCGACTTCCCCGTCCCGCCGACGGCGCCCCAGCGCAGGAAGCAGCGGATCCCCTCCTGGCGGATCTCCCGGTACTCGGGCCTTCCCTCCCCGGCGGACTCGAACCGCCGCCACCCCGTCACCGGTCCTCCGGCGTCGTGACCGGGGCGCCCGCGCCGATCCGGAAGAGCACGTTGGGGCGCAGCGGCCCTTCGGGGGCGGTGGGGTCGTCGAAGTCGCCGGCCGGGTCGCGGGTCATGCCGATGCGGCGCATGACGGCCTGGGACCGGAGGTTGCCCGCGGTGGTCACGGCGAGGATCTCGGGGAGCCCGAGGGTGCCGAAGCCGAAGGCCAGGACGGCCCGTGCGGCCTCGGTGGCGTAGCCCTTGCCCCAGGCCGCGCGGGCCAGGCGCCAGCCGATCTCCACGCCCGTGAAGGGCAGCCCGTCGTCGACCGGGTCCAGGCCCGCGAAGCCGGCGAACTCGCCGGTCGCCCGGACCTCGACGGCCCACCAGCCGTAGCCGCGTTCGTCGAAATCGGCCCGGAACCGGGCCACGGAGGCGTCGCTCTCCTCCCGGGTCAGCGGCGCCCCCAGGTGCTCGCGCACCTCGGGGTCGGCGTTCATGGCGGCCCAGGGCGCGAGGTCGCGGTCCTGCCAGCGGCGCAGCAGCAGGCGCTCGGTGCTCAGTTCGGTCACGCCGCCCAGCCAACGGGAGCCCCGGCCCCGTGGCAAGGTGTTTTCCCCAGCTGAGTTGCATTTCTGAATCCAGCTGACCTAGATTGGAGATACCTACTCAGCCCAACGGAACGAGCACCCCCATGGACATCAAGAACTCCGTCGCCGTCGTGACCGGCGCGGGCCGCGGCTTGGGCCGTCACCTGGCGACCCAGCTGCTCGAGCGGGGCGCCGCCAAGGTGTACGCGGGCGTCCGCAACCCCGAGGCCCTCGACCTGCCCGGCGTCGAGCCGCTCCGGCTGGACATCACGGACCCCGAGTCGATCGCCCGGGCCGCCCGGGCGGCCTCCGACGCCACCCTCGTGATCAACAACGCGGGCGTCAGCACGCACGTGGGGCTGGCCGACGGGAACATGGCCGACATCCGCCTGGAGATGGAGACCCACTTCTTCGGCTCCCTGGGCGTCACGCGGGCCTTCGCCCCCGTGATCGCGGCGAACGGCGGCGGCGCCGTCCTCAACGTCCTGTCCATCCTGTCCTGGATCCACCTGCCGGGATACGGCGGCTACAGCGCGGCCAAGGCCGCGGAACTGGCGATGACCAACGTCGTACGCCGGGAGCTCGCCCCCTCCGGGATCGACGTCACCGCGCTCCACGTGGGCTACATGGACACGGAGATGGCCGACTACGTCGACCCCTCCGACAAGGTGGACCCCGCGTGGGTGGCCGGCCTCGCCCTGGACGGCATCGAGCAGCGGGCCCTGGAGGTCGTCGTCGACGACCGGAGCCGCGGCGTCCGGTCCGCCCTGTCCGGTGGTCTCGAACTGCTCTACCCCGACCTGCCGGCGCCGAAGGCCCTCTGAGCCGGACGGCAGCCCGTCACCCGCCGGCCACCGGGGCGACCGGGGCTGAATTGGGAATGTCAATCCAGAGGTAGCATGAGGAGATGTCCAGCGTCAGCGCCACCGGCGGGGAAGAGGCCGTCTGCTCGATCGCCCGGACCCTCGAGGTCGTCGGCGACAAGTGGACGCTCCTCGTCCTGCGCGAGGCGACGCTGCGCGGAGTGACGCGCTTCGCCGACTTCCGCCAAGAGCTCGGCATCGCCCCGGATCTGCTGACCGGCCGCCTGACCACGCTCGTGGACCAGGGGATCATGGAGAGGCGGCCCTACCGGGAGCCCGGCAGCCGCACGCGGTACGGCTACCACTTGACGGCGGCGGGCGAAGAGCTGCGGCTCGTCCTCGCGGCGTTCCAGCAGTGGGGCGACACGCACCGGACACCGGCACGGGGCCCGGCGGTCCTGCGGCGGTCGGTGGACGGGGGCCGCCCGGTCAGCGTGGCCTTCGTCGACGACGCGGGCGCCGTGCTCCCGGCGGCGGACGTGGAGTTCACCCCGTCGGACGGCGCGGCACCCTGAGCGCGGCGCCCGCCCGCTCCACACGGCGGCCGGCTCAGGACAGCCCGGGCGCGATCCTGGCCAGGGCGTCCGCGCGGATCCGGCTCATCGGGTTGCTGCTCACCCGGTAGCGGCCGTTGGGTACGTGGGCGGAGCGGACGATGCGCACGGTGACCGGGCCCGCCCACTCGTAGCCGCGCCGGTCCGCGTGCCGCAGCAGGGAATCGGTCAGGACCTCCCCCACGCGGCCTTGGTGCGGGACCAGCTCCCGGTGCGGGGCGTCGGCCAGTTCGACCGTGAAGACGTTCGGCACCACCACCCGGGTCGGGCTGCACACCACCGCCCGGTCGTCGCACTCGCGGCGCAGGGCGTCCAGCAGTTCCACCGGCTCCCGGTGCCGCACCCTCGCCACCAGCGCCCGTTCCCAGCGCTCGATCACCCGTTCCCATCGCTTCAGCGTTCCCATGACGATGCGCCTGCCCGGGGCGCGGTCCCTGATGCCGCGGCGGCCACCCCATCAGCCGTACCGGGGCGATTCCCGGCCACCGGACCCGGTGCCCCCGTGACTCCCCGGCCCTTCGGCCGTTCCGGGCATCGTCACCCGCGCGCCGTGGCCTCTGGAGTGGCGAGGTGTCAGATCCGTCCATAGCGTCTGTTTTCGGCTGATCACATATCACGGGAAGCAGGTGCACACACATGAAGCTCTGTCGGTCCCGCAGGGCCGTCGCCGCGGCGGCCGCCACGGCGACCATCGTGGGAGGCGCGGTCGCGTGCGGCGGCGAGTCCAAGCCCACGGCCTCGCAGTCCGCGGACGCGCAGAAGACGATCTCCGTACGCGCGGGGGAATCCATCCAGTCGGCGGTGGACCGCGCCGAGCCCGGCCAGGTCATCGACATCGCGGCCGGTACCTACCACGAGAGCGTCCAGATCAGCACGCCGCGGCTGACGCTGCGCGGAGCGGGCACGGGCACGGTCATCTCCCCGAGCGCGAAGCGCGACGAGAACGCCTGCGCCAAGGCGGGCGAGGGCATCTGCGTCAGCGGTACGGCGCAGAAGAAGCCCTCCGACGTGACCCTGGAGTCGCTGACGGTCGCCGGGTTCAAGAAGGCCGGCATCCACGCGACGGGGGCCGACGGGCTGCAGGTCCTCCGCGTCACCGCACGGGACAACAAGGTGCAGGGCATCCTCGTGGAGAAGTCGGTCCGCACCGTCTTCCGTGACAACACCGCCCGCAACAACGCCGATTCCGGCATCTTCCTCGCCAACTCCATGGACACCGAGGGCGGTGCGCTCGACACCAAGGGCGCCGTCATCGAGGGCAACAAGGTGTCGGAGAACCGGATCGGCATCGGCCTGCGCCGCGTCCGGGGCGTGACGGTCGAGAGCAACCAGGTCACCGGCAACTGCGGTGGTGTCTTCGTCGTCGGCGACGAGGGCGTCCCGCGCGGCGGCGCGCTGACCGTCTCCCACAACACCGTGACCGCGAACAACAAGTACTGCGCGCCCAGTGCCCGTCTGCCGTTCATCCAGGGCACGGGCATCCTGCTCACGGGCGTCGAGAAGACCGTCGTGACCGACAACGACGTGCGCGACAACAGCGGCAAGTCCCCGATGTCCGGCGGCATCGTGCTGTTCAGCAGCGTCGTGGGGACGTCCAACTCCGAGAACACCATCCGCGACAACGTCGCCCGCGGCAACAAGCCGGCCGACCTCGCCAACCGCGACCTGAAGGGCAAGGGGAACACCTTCGTCGACAACACCCTGGAGACCACCGAGCCCAAGCAGCTGGCCAACAGCACCACCAGCAGCGCGCCGAGCAGCGCACCGAGCACCGCTCCCAGCGCCGCCCCCAGCAGCTGACGCTCACCGCCCCGGCAGACGACGGACGACCGCCCGGGCCCACGCCGGCGGGTCCGGCGGCGGGCCCGGCGGCACGAGGACCGCGGCCGGCCGGGTCGTCACCCGGGTGACCTGGTGGTCGGGGGAACTCCCCCGCGGGGCCGGCTCGTCCGGCCCGGCCGCGGCCGCCCGCAGGGCGCCCACGAACTCCAGGCAGGAGTCGTGGCGGTCCTCGGGGACCTTCGCGAGCGCCTTGGTCATGACGTCGTCCATGGCCGGCGGGATGTCCGGCCGCCGCTCCGTCAGGGGCGGCGGCCGGTCGTACTGGTGCGCCCACAGCAGGGCCACGTCCTCCTCGCGCTCGAAGGGCAGGCCCCCGGTCAGGCTCTCGTAGACGACGCACGCCAGGCTGTACAGGTCGCAGCGGCCGTCCACCGGGCGCCCCGAAATCTGCTCCGGCGCCACGTAGTCCAGCGTGCCGACGAATTCGCCGACGGTGGTGAATCCGGTCAGCGACAGCGATTTCTTCGTCAGCCCGAAATCCGTGAGGTAGACGTGCTCGGGGTGCTCGCTGTCGGTGCCCTCGGCGACGAGCACGTTCCCCGGTTTCACGTCGCGGTGCACCAGGTCGTGGTCGTGGGCGGCGTCCAGCGCGGAGGCCACCTGGGCCGCGATCCGCAGCGCCGTCGTCACGGGCAGCGGGCCGTCGCGGTCGAACAGTGCCCGCAGGTCGAGGCCCGAGACGTAACGCATCGCGATGTAGAGGACACCGTCGGTCTCGCCGGCCTCGAATATCGGCACGATGTGGGGGTGGTCGATGGCGGCCGCCACCCGTGACTCGTGGGTGAAACGACGGCGGAAGGTGTCGTTGCGGGCCAGCTCCGGGGCGAGCAGCTTGAGCGCCACCGTGCGGTCGAGCCGCAGGTCCCGGGCGCAGTAGACCACGGCCATTCCGCCGCGGCCGATCTCCCGCTCCACGCGGTAACCGGCGATCCGGGCCCCGATGAGTCCGGAGGGCCGCCCGGCGTACACGCTCACGTCATGCGGGACCGAATTCATCGCACACCACCGCCACGCGGCCGGACACCGGGGATTTCCCCCGCTCCTTTCCTGAATTGTATCGAGCGGGCCCCGGCAATTCGCGGCCGTGCGTTTCCGCAGCGGGTTGAGGTACAGTTCCCGGGTCCTGTCGTCTCCGATAGAGGTGGACGTTGCTCATCTGAGGTCCGCGATCATCGCGCGCACGGCCCCGCCGCCGTACGCCGGTCACGCCGCAGCCGGCCCTGCCGCCGTCCGTGACCCCGCGCGCATGCGACCTCGGTGCACGATCCGTCCCCGTCCCCCGGAGGATGGCACCCCCCGTTCCGGCACGGTCGCCGCGTGGTGCTCGCACACGAAGCCCGCCATCCCTGCGCTTGCGACTGCGAGGACCTCCATGTCCCTCCCCCTCACCGCGACCGGCCCGTCCCTGGGCTGCTCCGCCCTGTCCTTCCGGTGGCCGGACGGCACGCCCGTGGTCGACGGGCTCTCCCTGACCGTCGGCCGCGGCCGCACCGGGCTCGTCGGCGCCAACGGCACCGGGAAGTCCACCCTGTTGAAGCTGCTGGCCGGCCGGCTGCGCCCCGCCGCGGGGTCGGTGACCGTCGGCGGCAGCCTCGCCTACCTGCCCCAGGACGTCACCCTCGACACCGCGCTCCGGGTCGACCAGGCCCTCGGCATCGCGGAGCGGCGCGCCGCCCTGCGGGCCATCGAGGCGGGCGACGTCGCCGAGGAGCAATTCGAGACCGTCGGCGACGACTGGGACGTCGAGGAACGCGCCCTGGCGACCCTGGGCTCCCTCGGACTCGGCGGCCTCGACCTGGACCGCACCGTGGGCCGGATGTCCGGCGGCGAGACCGTGCTGCTGCGCCTGGCCGCGCTGCTGCTGCGCCGCCCCGACGTCCTCCTGCTCGACGAACCCACCAACAACCTCGACCTCTTCGCGCGCCGCCGGCTCCACGACACCGTCGGTTCCTGGCGTTCCGGCGTCCTCGTCGTGGTCAGCCACGACCGTGAACTGCTGGAGCGGGTGGACCGCGTCGCCGAACTGCGCGCGGGCTCCGTCACCTGGTACGGCGGAGGGTGGTCGGACTACGAGGAGGCCGTGGCCGCCCAGCAGGAGACCGCCGGCCGCGCGCTGCGCGCCGCCGAGGCCGACGTGCGCCGGCAGCGGCGCGAACTGGAGGAGGCCCGGATCGCCTCGGCGCGCCGCCAGAGGCACAGCCGGAAGATGGACGCCCAGCGGCGGGCCCCGCGCATCGTCGCCGGCGAGCGCAAGCGCTCCGCGCAGGAGTCCGCCGACCGGCTCCGCGGTGTGCAGGAGGAACGACTCGCCCAGGCGCGCGAACGCCGCGAGGACGCGGCGGACGCGCTCCGCGACGACGCGGAGATCAGGGTCGACCTGCCGCACACCGCGGTCCCGCCGGGTCGCGCCGTGCTGACCCTGCGGGGACTGCGGCCGCGCTTCGGTTCGCTCCGGGCGGGCGACCTCCACGTCCACGGGCCGGAGCGTGTGGCACTGGTCGGGCGCAACGGCGCCGGGAAGACGACGCTGCTGCGCACCCTCACCGGCGAGCTCGCGCCGCTGTCCGGCGAGGCGAGGACGCACGTGCCGCTGCGGTTCCTGCCGCAGCGCCTCGACGTCCTGGACGAGGAGCTGAGCGTGGCCGCCAACGTCGCCCGTGTGGCCCCCGGCGTCCCCGAGAACGAGATCCGCGCCCGGCTCGCGCGGTTCCTGTTCCGCGGGGTCCGCGCCGAACAGCCCGCGGGCACCCTCTCCGGCGGGGAGCGCTTCCGCGCCGCGCTGGCGGCCTCGATGCTCGCGGCGCCCGCCCCGCAACTGCTGATCCTGGACGAGCCCACCAACAACCTGGACGTCGCCAGTGTCCGGCAGTTGACGAGCGCCCTCGCGTCCTTCCGCGGCGCGCTCGTCGTCGCCGGTCACGACCTGCCGTTCCTGGAGTCGGTCGGGATCACGCGCTGGCTGCTCGTGGGCGAGGAGCTGACGGAGACCACCGCCGAGGAGGTGCGGGACCTGCTGGAGGGCGCCGGGGAGGGCTGACCCCGGACCCCGGATCCCTAGGACCCCGGGACCGCGCCGCCCGCGCGGGCGGTCCCGTGCGAGGTCGCCGTCAGCGCTCCCCGTCCGCCGCCCTCGGCGCGGGCACGGCCGGGGAACGGCGGCGCCACAGGGTGGGGTTGACGACGGACGGCGGCCTGCGCAGCCGGGTCGCCTGCTCGTAGTCGTGGGCGTAGCCGAGGAGCAGCGGCTCGCTCCACGCCCGTCCCAGGAAGGTGATGTTGAACGGGCGCCGGTTGGCCGCACGGTAGCCCGCGGGGACGGTGACGGAGGGGTAGCCGGCCTTGGCGCCGATGGACGAACTGCCGCTGTTCACGAACAGCAGGGCGGTGACGTCGTGTCCGGCCATCAGGGCGTCGATGCGGTCCCTGCTCTCCTCCAGGTCGCGGGCACGGGCGGCCTCGTACTCGGCGGTGTCCGCGCTGTCCGGACCGAGGTCCCTGGCCTGTGCGGCGAGCGCGAGCGTCTGCCCGAACTTCAGGGCGACGTCCGCGTGGGCCTCGTTGCGGGCGATCACCTCGGCCAGGGTGCGCACCGGCGCGCCCTCGGGCAGCCGCGCCAGGTAGGCGTTGAGGTCGCGCTTGAACTCGTGGCTCAGCACCGGGGAGGCGACGTCGTAGCGGCGGCGCGCCTCGATGCCGACTTCGACGATTTCCGCGCCGCGTCGCGCCAGGGCGTCCAGGGCCGCGTCCCACAGGGCCCGTTCGTCCGTGCCGTCCTGCGGGGTCTGCTCGGCGACGACGCCGATGCGCGCGCCGTACAGGGCGTCGGAGCTCAGGCCGGCGGTGAAGTCGTGGCCTTCCAGGGGGTTGCCCGCGGTGGCCGGATCCTCGGGATCGGTACCGGTGAGGACGGTGAGCAGGGCGGCGGCGTCCGCGACGGTCCGGGTCATCGGGCCGGCGGTGTCCTGGCTGGAGGCGATGGGCACGATGCCGGTGCGGCTGACCAGGCCCAGGGTGGGCTTGACCCCGACGCCCGAGGTGGCCGACGCCGGGCTGAGGATGGACCCGTCGGTCTCGGTGCCGATGGTGACGGCGGCCAGTCCGGCCGCGGCGGCGACCCCGGACCCGGCGCTGGAACCGCTCGGGGTCTCGCTCAGGTCGTACGGGTTGAGCACCTGACCGGCGAGCGAGCTGTAGCCGCTGGGCATGCCGACGGTGAGGTAGTTGGCGAACTCGGTGAGGTTGGCCTTGCCGAGGATCACCGCGCCCGCCTCCCGCAGCCGCGTCACCAGCGGGGCGTCGCCGGCGGGGTGGGAGCCGGCGAGCACCACGGATCCCGCGGTGGTCGGCATGCCGAAGACGTCGATGTTGTCCTTCACCAGCACCGGTATGCCCAGCAGCGGACCGCCGGGGTCGCCGCCCGCCCTGCGCGCGTCGGCCGCCGCGGCCTCCTCCAGCGCGGCGGGGTTGACGCGGCGTACCGCGTTCAGCGCCGGTCCGCCGACGTCCAGGTCCTCGATGCGCCGCAGGTAGGCACGGGTGAGGGAGACGCTCGTGATGCGGCCCGCGGCCATCAAGGCGGTCAGCTCGGCGACCGTCGCGACCTCCAGGTCGGCGGGGAACGCCTCGTGCTGCGCCGCGTCGGCGGCGTCGGTGCCGCCCGCCGCAGCCGGTTCGGGGCCGGTGTTGAGGTTGATGTCGCCCTCCAGGGTGAGCGGTGCGCTGACGCGACCGGGTTCCTACGCCGTCGGTACGCCCCGTACGGCCGTCCCGCGGGGCGTGACCATCATCCTCACAGGAAACGGCGGATGGGCGCGGTCGCCACCTCCTGGGCCCGCTCCAGCGCGGGACGGGTCCGCCAGAGGGCGCCGTCGACGGGCTCGCTGCGCAGCAGGTCCTCGTCGAAGTGGGCGTCGAGGACGGAGGTGAAGGACTCGTCGAGGACGGCCAGCATCACCTCCTCGTCGTGGTCGAGGGAGCGACGGTTGAAGTTGGTCGAGCCGATCAGGGTGGCCACCCCGTCCATGGTGATGACCTTGGCGTGCATCATGGTCGGCAGGTAGTGCCAGATCCGCACGCCGCAGTCGATGAGCCGCTGGTAGTAGCGCTGCCCGGCCAGCTGGCAGACCCGCTTGTCGGTGTAGGGGCCCGGCAGCAGGATCTCGACCTTCACCCCGCGCGCCGCCGCGTGGCAGAGCAGGCCCACGAAGTACGGGTCGGGGGCGAAGTACGCGGTGGCCAGCCGGATGCGCTGCTCGGCCGAGGCGATCACCACCCGGAGCAGGGTGCGCATGTCCTGCCAGCCGACGCTCGCCGAGCCGCGCACGACCTGGACGATCGCGCCGCCGCTCTGCTCGTGCTCGCCGAAGCGGTCACGGTCGTCGAAGAGCCCGTTGCGCCGGCACTCGGCCCAGTTCTGCGCGAAGGCCGCGGCCAGCCCGTCCACGGCGGGGCCGGTGACCCGGACGTGGGTGTCCCGCCACTCACCGGGGTGCCGGGCGTCGCCGGACCACTCCTCGGCGATGCCGACCCCGCCGGTGAAGGCCACCTCGGCGTCGACCACCAGGACCTTGCGGTGGCAGCGGTGGTTCTGCTTGAACGGCGAGAGCCGCACGGGCTTGCGGAACCAGGCGACGTCCACGCCGGCCCGGTCCATGTCGTCCAGCAGTCGCTGCTCGATCAGCCGCCCGCCGAAGCCGTCGAGCAGCAGCCGCACCCGCACCCCTTCCGCCGCCTTGGCGGCCAGCGCGTGCGCGAAGTCGCGCGCGATCTGGCCGCGCCAGTAGACGAAGGTGGTCATGTCGACGGTGTGCTTGGCCGCCCGGACGGCCTCCAGCATCGCGGGGAAGATCTCGTCCCCGTTCCGCAGCGCCTGCAGGCAGTTGCCCTCGGTCGCGGCGATGCCGATCAACCGTTCCAGGCGGCGGCGGAGTTCCTGCTTGCGGTCGGCGGCGGAGCGCTCCGGCCGGCCCCCGTCCGTACGGTCGGTCTCCTCCAGCGATGCGCCCATGGCCGTCGTGCCCCCCGGTTCCTGTGCCGCCGCGGCCCCTCCGGCCGCCGCGTCGCGTGGCGTACTCCAGCCGTATGCCCTGCCGGGGAGCGGTTATCCGGAAGTGACTAGGCGTTCCCGTGGGGCCCGGGGGACTCCTTCCTGCCGCGCAGCACCTTGGCCCGGCCGGCGAGCGGCACCGTCGCCGCGAGGAGCCCGGCCGCGAGCGCGGCCGCGCCCCAGGCGGGGGCGGGCCGCCAGTCCAGTCCGAGGACGTGGTCGAGCGACCACTCCCCCGGCCCGGTGAAGCCGAGGCACGCGGCGACCGCGCCGTACAGGAACGGCACCTCGCAGCCGCCCTTCAGCGCCCAGAAACCGTTCGGCGCCGTCGAGGCGGCGGCCACCGTCATCGTGCCGACGACGACCGCGCAGCCGCCCGGCGTCAGCAGTCCGGCCGCGACCGACGCCGCCCCGGTCAGCTCGGCCACCGCGGCGACCAGCGCCATCCGCGGCCCGGGGAGGATGCCGTAGCGCTCGAAGACGGCTCCGGTGCCCGTCAGGCCCGCCCCGCCGAACCAGCCGCGCAGCTTCTGCGTGGCGTGGCCGAACAGCAGGGCGGCGAGCAGCAGTCGGAGCAGCAGCAGCCCCAGGCTCATCTCTCGGTCCTCCTTCGTGTCGCCCGTGTCGTTCCCGTCCGCCGTGTCACCGGCCGTGGGTCGAGGAGCTGCGGTAGTCGGTGTAGGTGTAGGGGTTGTCGAGCACCTTCGTCTCGGGGACGTCGGGGTTCATCCCCTTGCGCCACTCCTCCTCGCCCATGGCGGACCGCAGGTGCTCGACGGTGCGCTCGACCTCGTGCCGCACCGCGCCCAGGTCGACGCCCAGCAGGCGGTGCTCGTGCTTGACGACCCGTCCGTCGACGAGCACGGTGTGCACGTCGCCTCGCTGCGCCTGGAAGGCCACCTGCCCGTACGGGTTGAGCAGCGGGAAGGAGACCGGCGAGTGGTCGTTCTTCAGCAGGACGATGTCGGCCTTCTTGCCGGCCTCCAGGCTGCCCAGGTCGCGCTCGCGGCCGAGGGCCCGGGCGCCGCCGAGGGTGGCCCACTCCACCACCTGGTCGGCGCGCAGCGCGCAGTGGGTGACGGTCTCCCCCTTGGCGTGCGCCTCCAGGTGGGCGCGGGCGCGGTCGGCGCCGAGGGTGGTGCGCATGGCGGAGAACAGGTCGCCGCTCCACCACACGCTGGTGTCCACGGACAGGGAGACGGGGATGTCGTGCGAGCGGAGGGCCCAGGTCGTCGGGTAGCCCTGGCCGGCGCTCTGCTCGCTCTCCGTCGACACCGAGACCGAGCCGCCGGTGGCCGCGATGCGGTGGTAGGAGTCGGCGCTGAGCGTCGAGGCGTGGACGTACACCGTCTCCGGCGTCATGAAGCCGTTCTCGTACATCAGGCGGATGCCGTCGTCGTTGGTGGCGCCCCACACCCCGGCGTGGGTGGTGACGGGGACGCCCAGTTCGCGGGCCACCTCGAAGGCGGGCTTCTCGGGGAAGGCGGGGTCGCCCGTGACGTCGAAGGCCAGTTGGAAGCCGAGCATGTCGTCGCCGTCGACGCGGCGGCCGACGAAGTCGCGGAACTCCGGCGCGGCCGTCCACTCCGCGGGCGCCTGCTGGATGTTGCCGTAGGCCAGGACGAAGCGGCCGGGCACCGACCGCAGGGCGTCCACGGCGGCGTCGGCGTGGTCCACGGTCTGCAGGCCGTGCGACCAGTCGACGACGGTGGTGACACCGGCGTCGAGGGCCTCCACGGCGGCGAGCCGGTTGCCGGCGTGGACGTCCTCGGGGCGGAACTTCCTGCCGTGCTCCAGGTAGTACCAGACGAAGTACTGGGTGAGCGTCCAGTCGGCGCCGTAACCCCGCATCGCGGTCTGCCACATGTGCCGGTGCGTGTCGATCATGCCCGGCATGACGATGCCGCCCGTGGCGTCGACCTCCGCCGTCCCGTCGGGCACGGCCAGTCGCGGACCCACCGCCGCTATCCGGTCGTCGACGACGAGCACGTCGGTGTCCGCGAGGACCTCGCGTCCGCGGTTGACGGGGAGCACGGTCCCACCGCGCAGAACAATGGGCCGCCCCGGTGTGAATGCCTCGACCTTATCCATCATGAACTCCCTTGGCCGCTTGACGGACACGAGTACGCTATTCGGCCATCGAATCGAACGCTAGCCTCGCGACGCAGTTCGGGAGGCAGGTGCGCCCGGCCCGCACGGAAGCTGTCGCAGAACGAGACACTGCCCTGACGGCCGCTCCCGAACCGGCCACGGCAGGGGCGATCACCCTTGACGCCCCCGGCATCCGGCAACAGAATCAGGCGCACGGACGTCTGTCCGTCCTGCGGTCAGACGAAAGGTGACACCGGATGTCAGAGAGCACCGCGCCTGCGCGACCGGGCCCGGCGGGCCCGCTGTCCGGGCTGCTGGTGGCCGACTTCTCCCGGATCCTCGCCGGGCCCTACGCCACGATGCTGCTGGCGGACCTCGGCGCGGACGTCGTCAAGGTCGAGGGCCCGCGCGGGGACGACACCCGCAGCTGGACGCCCCCGGTGCGCGGCGAGGTGTCCACCTACTACCTCGGGATCAACCGCGGGAAGCGCTCCGTCGCGCTCGACCTGCACGACGAGGCGGACCTGGCGGCGGCACGCGAGCTCGCGCGCCGGGCGGACGTCGTCATCGAGAACTTCCGGCCCGGCGGCCTGGTCAAGTACCGGCTGGACTACGCCTCGGTGCGCGCCGCGAACCCGGCCGTCGTCTACGCCTCCATCAGTGGCTTCGGCACGGGCGCCGGGCGCGACGTACCCGGCTACGACCTGATGGTGCAGGCCGTCTCGGGCCTGATGAGCCTCACCGGCGAGCCCGACGGCCCGCCCTACCGGGCCGGGATCTCCGTCTTCGACGTCATGGCGGGCAACCACGCCGCCATCGGCATCCTCGCCGCGCTGCGGCACCGCGACGCCACGGGCGAGGGCCAGCACGTCGAGGTCAACCTGCTGTCGTCGGCGCTCACCGGGCTGGTCAACCACAGCTCGGCCTACGTGGCCGGCGACGAGGTCCCGTACCGGATGGGCAACGCGCACCCGAGCGTGTTCCCCTACGAGCCCCTCCCCACCGCCGACAACGACCTGATCGTGGCCGCCGCCAACGACGGCCAGTTCCGCAGGCTGTGCGAGGTCCTCGGCATCCCGGGGGTCCCCGACGACCCGCGGTTCGCGCGCAACGCCGACCGCACCGCGAACCGCGGGGAACTGCGGCCGCTGCTCGTGGAGCAGCTGGTCAAACGGGGCGCCGACGAGTGGTTCGGGCTGCTGGTCGAGGCCGGCGTGCCGAGCGGGCCGATCAACACCATCGACGGCGGCTTCGCCCTGGCCGAGCGGTTCGGGCTCGACCCGGTCGTCACCGTCGGCGAGGGCGAGCGCGCGGTGCCCACGACCCGCCACCCGGTCACCTTCTCCGCCACTCCCGCCGTGTACCGGCTGCCGCCGCCGGAACTCGACGAGCACGGCGCCGAACTGCGCGCCTGGCTGGCCCGGGACCCGGAGGACACCCGTGACTGACCCGGCCTCCCCCGGCGGCTACCCCACCGCGCTGGGCGCCTCGGACCGCGAGTGCATCACGCTGCTCGGCCAGGACCTCGCCCGGGACATCATGGGCACGGTCGGCTTCGGCGAACTCGCCTTCTGGCTTGCGGCGCAGCGCCGTCCGAGCCGCGGCGAGACCCGGGTCTTCGAGGCCGTCCTCGCGGCCCTCGCCGACCACGGCTTCACACCGACGGCCATCGTCACCCGGCTCACCTACCTGTCCGCGCCGGACTCCGTCCAGGGCGCGCTGGCCGCGGGGCTGCTCGGCGGCGGCTCCCGCTTCCTGGGCGTCACCGAGGACACCGGAACGTTCCTGCACGGGGCCCTCGCCGCACACGGCGAACCGCCCCGCGACGACGCCGGCTGGGACGAGCTGGCGCTCCGTCTGGTCCGCGAGCGGCGGACGGCCGGCGGCTTCGTCCCGGGCCTCGGCCACCACGTGCACAAGGACGGGGACCCGCGCACCCCACGGCTGATGGGCATCGCCGCCGAGGAGGGCCTGTTCGGCCCGCACCTGTCGCTGTTCGCGGCCATCGGCCGGGTCCACCCCGAGGTCCTCGGCCGGACCCTGCCGCTCAACGGCGCCGGCGTGTGCGGTGCCGCACTCGCCGACCTCGGGCTGCCGTTGCCCCTGCTGCGCGGCTTCGCCCTGCTCGCCCGCACCGCCGGGCTCATCGGCCAGCTCGCCGAGGAGATGCGCGACCCGGTGGCGAACGACATCTTCCTCTCCGTCGACCTGAACAACCGGCCCGTCCCGCCCCGGCCGGTCCCGCCCCGGCCCGGCACCGAATCCGCAGGGAACACCAAGGAGTGACCATGTTCGTCAACGAGGAGAACCTCACCGAACTGGCGGCCCAGCGCTGGGCGACCTCGCACGACGCGCGCCAGGCGGAGCTGCTGTCCGCGCTGGTCCGCCACCTCCACGCGTTCGCCCGCGAGGTGGAACTCGGCGAGGACGAGTGGATGGCCGCGATCCGGTGGCTGACCGCGGCGGGCCGGATCAGCGACGACAAGCGCCAGGAACTGATCCTCGCCTCCGACGTGTTCGGGCTGAGCACCCTCGTGGTGCAGCTGAACAACAGGTTCGCGCCGCGGGCGACCCCGGCCACCGTGCTCGGCCCGTTCCACATCGACGGGTCGCCCGCCGCCCCGTACGGCTTCGACATGTCCGACGGCGTCCCCGGAACGCCGCTGTTCATCACCGGCAAGGTCACCGACCTGGAGGGCAAGCCCGTCCCCGGCGCCGTCCTCGACGTGTGGCAGGCGGACGCGGACGGCGCCTACGAGGCGCAGCTCCCGGAGGTCGACGAGGCCCGGCTGCGCGCGAAGTACCGGGCGCGGGAGGACGGCACCTACTGCGTGCGCACCATCGCCCCGCGCGGGTACGCCATCCCCATGGACGGACCGGTCGGCGACCTGGTCGGCAGCACCGACATCAGCCACTTCCGGCCGGCGCACGTGCACTTCCTCGTCGACGAGCCGGGCTACGAGAGGCTGATCACCCATCTGTTCCAGGAGGGCAGCGACTACCTGGACAGCGACGTCGTCTTCGGGACGAAGGAGGCGCTGGTGGTGCGGTTCACCGAGCGTCCCGCGGGCACCGCTCCCGACGGCACGTCGCTCGACGTGCCGCATCTGCACGCCGAGTTCGACGTCGTCCTGCAGCCCCGCTGAGAGGCCGGGCGGCGCGCCGGGGCCGGCGGCAGCCCGGCGTACGCCTCAGCCCGCGGCGGTGCCGCCGGGGGCCGGCGCCGCGGCGGGCCGCCGGACCTCGCCGTGGGGGCGGCTCTGCCACAGCGCCCAGTCCGCCGACACCTCCCCGGCCGCGCGCAGCAGCAGGGGGAGGTAGGTGCCGGTGAGCACGTCGACGCCGGTCTCGGCGGCGTGCACGGTGACGTTCATCGCGGCGCGGACGACACCGTCCCCGTCCCGCACCGGCACGGCGACCGACCGTACGCCGGGCGCGAGTTCCTCGTCGGCCAGCGCCCAGCCGCGGGCCCGGACCGTGCGCAGCTCCGCCGCGAACTCGCCGGGCGCCCGCCGCGGCAGGTCCGGCAGCCCGGAGCGGCTGGGCTCGGCCAGGACGGCCTCCAGCTCCTGCGGGCCCAGGGCGGCCAGCAGCACCTTGCCCTGGGAGGTCTGCGGGGCGGGGAACCGGGTGCCGATGTCCACCCGCAGCGCGATGATCTTCGGTACGGAGACCCTGGCCACGTAGACGATGTCCGAGCCGTCCAGCTGCGCCATCGAGGACGACTCCCCGGTCTGCGTGACCAGTGCCTCCATGTGGGGGCGGGCCACGTCCCACAGGCCGAGCGAGCCTACGTAGGACATCCCGAGGCGCAGCACGCGCGGGGTGAGGGTGAACGCGCCCTGGTCGGTGCGGACGTAGCCGAGTTCCTCCAGCGTCAGCAGCAGACGGCGCGCGGTGGGGCGTGCCAGCCCCGTGGCGGCGGCGATCTCGCTGAGCGTCAGCCGGCGGTGCACGGCGCCGAAGCAGCCGAGCACGTCCAGGCCGCGGGCCAGCGCCTCCACGAAGTCGGGACCGCTTCCGCGCCCTGCCATCCGATGCCTCCCGGCTCCACGTCCGCGATGCCCCGTCCACCGGTGACCGCAGGGCGGACCGTCCGCAGCCGGCGTCGCGCCTGCGTCCGTTCCCCTTCGGCGGTCCCGGCCGCACGGACATCCTCTCGGCGGCCATTGTACGGACGATCGTCCGCGCCGGCCGCCCTCCCCGCGAACGGTCAGGTACACCGGCCCGGCAGTCCTTTCCCGCGCCAGGGCCGACCGGGAAGTAGTTTCATCTGCCACCCATCAGGCCCCGCGGCATCCGCGGGCATTTCGGTGATCGCCTCTGCGGTCATCCCCACACCGCCCCCCACCTGCACGTCAACCGGTCACACAGCGCCACTTTACCGACGGCTGGATTCTCTTTGACCCGGACGTGCGCAGCTGATTGCCCGCCGATGAGAGAACCCCCCTTCCCCGTTGTGACGTGCAACTCCTTTTCCTCCGCGGCGCCCGCACGGATTTAGCATCGGGAAACGCATGACGGACATTCCGGTACATCAGTGAAGAGGTGACACCATGCCGATCCCCGTGTCCCAGGCCCTCGACGAGCAGGGGCAGACCGCCGCCGACAAGGCCGCCGGCCTCCTCAGTCCGGGCCGCTACCTGGTCAGCTCCCTGCTGGCCGGCGCGTTCATCGGGATCGCGGCGGTGCTGCTGCTCACGGTCACCGGACCGCTGGCGGCCGCGGGGTCGCCGTTCACGAAGCTCGTCCAGGGCCTGCTGTTCGCCGTGGGGCTCGTCCTGGTGGTCTTCGCCGGCGCCGAACTCGCCACCGGCAACATGATGACCAGCGTCCAGGGCGTCCTCGTCCGCAGCATCAGCGGTGCCAACGCGGCCGCCCTGATCGTGGGTTCGTTCGTGGGCAACCTCATCGGGTCCGTGCTCTTCGCCCTGGTGGTGCACGGCAGCGGGGTCATCGGCGCCGGTGCCGCTCCCGGGCACGCCGCGCCGGCCCTCACGCTGCTCACCTCCCTCCTCGAGACGAAGGCCGCGGAGTCCGGCTCGGCGCTGTTCTTCCGCGGTGTGCTCTGCAACTTCCTGGTCTGCCTGGGCGTCTGGATGGCCGCGCGGACCAGGTCGGACGGCGCCAAGATCACGCTGATCTTCTGGGCCCTGCTGGCGTTCGTCGGCTCCGGCTTCGAGCACGTGGTGGCGAACATGACGTACTACTCGCTGGGGATGTTCGAGCACGTGCCGGACGCGACGGCCGCGGGCTTCGCGCGCAACCTGCTGTTCGTGGGCCTCGGCAACCTCGTCGGCGGCGGCCTGCTGGTCGGCGCCGCGTACGCGTTCCTGGGCCGCGGCAGGCCGGGGAGGCCCGCCGGCGGGCCCGCCCCCGCCGAGGCCCCGGAGTCGGTCCCGGTCTGAGCGACACGGACGGCGGGCCGGCGGTGTGCCCGGAGGACCACCGCTGGACCGCGCCGGTCAGTGCACGTTCCCCCGCGGCTTCAGGGGCACGCGCGGCAGCTCGGGGGCGGGCAGCGCGTCGCCGTCGTAGCCCTTGACCTCACCGAACCGGGTGCCCGTCATCCAGTCGGCACGGGCCTGTTCGATGTCCTGCTGGGTGCGGCCGATGAAGTTCCACCACATGATGATCCGCTCGCCCAGGGGCGGCCCGCCGAGCAGCACCGCCAGGGCGGGGGCGTCGGAGTGGTTGGTCAGGGTCAGGGTGTCGCGGCCGGGGGCCAGGTAGCCGAGTTCGGCCGGGCTCAGCCGAGTGCCGGCCAGCTCGACGTCGCCGCTGTCGACGAGCAGCCCGTGCTCGTGGGCCGGGTCGACCGCGAGCACGACGGTCGCGCCGGGGTCGAGGACGAGTTCGGCGCCGAGCAGCGGGGTGAAGGTCGGCACCGGCGAGGTGTCACCCGCCAGGGACCCGAGGAACACCCGTGCCACGCCCCCTTGGAGCGCCACGGGCTCCGGGACGTGGTGCTGGAAGGCGGGGGCGGTGTCGCGGTGACGCTCGGGGAGCACCACCCAGAGCTGGACGCCGTGCAGCACGGTGGTGCGCTCGGTGGAGACCTCCGAGTGGCTGATGCCGTGCCCGCCGGTCATGAGGTTGAGCTCGCCGGGCCGCACCAACGCGTGCGTCCCGAGGCTGTCGCGGTGTTCGATCTCGCCGCTGAAGAGCCAGCTCACGGTCTGGAGCCCGGTGTGCGGGTGCGGCGCGACGTCCATGCCCCCGGTGTCGGAGACGTCGTCCGGACCGTAGTGGTCGGCGAAGCACCAGGCGCCGATCAGCGAGCGGTCCCGCTGCGGCAGGGTGCGCCGCACGGTCATCGCACGGGGTCCGCCGAGCGGGACGTCGCGGGCGGACAGGATCTCCACGGTGGTGGCTGACCGGAACTCGCTCATGTCGCGCTTCTCACACGTCGACTGCTTCGAACTTCAACAATCATGGTCCTGATGATACGGCGATGCCCGCGACGGACGACGGCGCATCCCGCGACGGCCGGAGACGGCCCGGCGAAGGAGTGCTGGTGAGCGACACCACGGTGGTACGGCCGAGCAGGCGGATCTTCATCGACAAGCAGAGCCCGCGCGCCTACAAGGCGATGGTGGCGGCCGCCGAGACCGTACGGGCCGTGGCCGCCGAGGCCGGCCTCGAACGCGACCTGGTGGAACTGGTGAACATACGCGTGTCGCAGCTGAACGGCTGCGCCTTCTGCCTCGACCGGCACACCAGGGCCGCCCTCACCGCCGGCGAGACCCCGCAGCGGCTGAACGTACTGCCGGCGTGGCGCGACACCGAGCTGTTCACCGCGCGCGAGCGCGCCGCGCTCGCGGTGGCCGAGGTGACGACGGACCCCACCGACGCCGGCGCCCAGGAGCAGGCCTACCAGGCCGCGCGCGAGGTGTTCGGGGACGACGAGCTCTCCGCCCTCATCTGGGTGGCGATCACCATCAACTCCTTCAACCGGGTCTCCATCCTGAGCAAGCACCCGGTCCGCCCCGGCCCGAGGCAGTGAGGCCGTCCCGTACGCGCGGGGCGCGGACCGGCCGTACATGACGGCGGGGCCGCGCCCCGCGCGTGCACGGGCGGATCAGCCGTTCGCCTTGCGCACCGCGCCCGGGCCGGACTGCACGCGCTCGACGTACTCCGGGGCGAGCCGGCTGACCTCGTCGAGGGCGGCGAGGTCGTCCTCGGTGAGCGTCAGCTCGGCCGCGGCGAGGTTGGCCTGCAGTTGGTCCATGCGGCTCGCGCCGACCAGCACGCTGCTGACCCCGGGCTGCTGCATCACCCAGGCGAGGGCCACCTGGGCGACCGTCGCGCCGTGCCGTCCGGCGACCTCGTCGAGGCGGTCGACGACGTCGTGGCCGCGCGTCTCGTCGACCGGCGGGTTCGAGGCCTTGCCCCAGCGCGTCGACAGGTCGCGCTCGGTGCCGCGGCGGAACTTGCCGCTCAGGAAGCCGCCCGCGAGGGGGCTGTAGACCAGCAGCCCGAGGTCCTGGTCACGGACGGCGGGAAGGACCTCGCGCTCGATGTCCCGGCCGACGAGGGAGTAGTAGGCCTGCAGGGAGGCGAAGCGCTCGAGGTCGTGCACGGCCGAGATGCCCAGCGCCTTCATCAGCTGCCAGGCCGCGAGGTTCGAGGCGCCGATGTAGCGCACCTTGCCCTGCCGCACCGCGTCGTCGAGCGTGCGGAGGGTCTCCTCGAGCGGCGTCAACTGGTCGAAGCTGTGGATCTGGTACAGGTCGATCCGGTCGGTGCCCAGCCGCCGCAGGCTGGCCTCCAGCTCGCGCATGACGTGGACGCGGGACAGGCCCATGTCGTTGGGGCCGACACCCATCCTCGCGAAGACCTTCGTGGCGAGGACGACGTCGTCGCGCCGGCCGCCGAGGATCCGCCCGAGCACCTCCTCCGACTCCCCGTCGGAGTAGATGTTCGCGGTGTCGATCAGGTTCACACCGGCGTCGAGCGCGGCGTCGAGCATCTTGCCGGACTCGGTGTCCCCGAGGCCGCCGAGCCTCTTCCAGAACTCGTGGTCGCCCCCGCCGAAGGACATGGTGCCCAGGCCGAGCCGGGACACCAGGAGGCCGGTGTTGCCAAGTCGCGTGTAGCGCATGTCGTCGTCGCCTTGCCTTTGCGTGTCACTGCCGCGCGGTCCGGACAGCGGTGCACCGCTGGGGGCACATCGGACAGTATGCACGACATGGTGTCGGACACCATGTCCGAGGCGCTACCGTGACCTGCGGCGGAGACCACGCACGTCCGGCCGACCAGGGAGCAGCACGCATGGCATCGATCACCCGCCCGACCCGGCAGACCGGACGCCGCGCGGAGTCGGAGGCGGCGGTACTCGCCGCCACCGAGCGGCTCCTCCAGGCGGGCGCCACCTTCACCGAGCTCGGCGTCCAGCGCATCGCCGCGGAGGCGGGCGTGGCGCGGTCGACCTTCTACCTGTGCTTCCGCGACAAGACCGACCTGCTGATCCGGCTCACCGCGCACATGAAGGAAGGGCTGTTCCGGATCGGCGGCGACTGGCGGCCGACCGGGCCGGAAGGCGGCCCCGACGGCCTGGCGTCGATCTACGCGGAGCAGCTGGCCTACTACCGCGAGCGCGGCCCGCTGCTCGCCGCCATCGCGGAGGTGGCGAGCTACGACGCCGAGATGCGCGAGGCGATGGTGCGCGAGCTCGGCCGGTTCACCCGGCACATCGCCACGCTGATCGAGGAGGAGCAGGAGGCCGGGCGCCTCCACCGGGGGGTCGACGCGGAGGCCGCCGCACAGGTGCTGGCCTGGGGCGGCGAGCAGGTCATCGCGCGCCAGGTGGCGATGGGCGACCCGGCCCGGGACGAGGCGGTCGCCCGGGACCTCGCCGAGTCGGAGTGGTACGGCACCTTCCGCCGCCCGCCGGCCTGAAGCCTGCCCGCGGGGCGGAACGCGCGGCGGATCGCATGCCCGTCCGTACGCCGGAACATGCGCCGGAGATATGTAAGGCCGAGATTTGACTCAGTCAATTCTCGGCCTTACGTTCGAGGGGCGGGGCGACGAGAGCCGCGCCCCTCCCCCACCCACCCGGAGCGAACTCCCGTGAAGTGCTACGACTGCGTCCAGGAGGCGCGCCACGACAGCGAGGGCATCGGCGTCTGCACCCGCTGCGGCCTGGTCACCTGCGCGGACCACTCCCGCGTCGTCCGCCTCCCCGTCCACCAGCCCAGGGGCCTCGGCCGGGCGACCAGCAGGCTGCCCGCGCGCCGGGTCGTCTGCGCCACCTGCCACACGGCCGAGACCGCCGACTGAGCGCGGCCGTACGGCACCCCGACTAGAATTGACTTCGTCAAATCTCTTGCGCAGCCGCCGAAGGAGCGTGACGCCGCCATGGAGCAGCCAGTGGGCGACCTGCTCAAGAGCAAGGGGCTGCGCAGCACGGCACAGCGGCGCGCCATCCTCGGCGCCCTCCGGGGCCATCCCCACTCCACCGCCTCCGAACTCGAGGCGCGGATCAACGTCGGCTCCCCGGGCGCGGGTGGACTGTCCAAGCAGGGCCTCTACAACGTGCTCGACGACCTGACCCGGGCACGACTCGTCCGGTGCATCGAGCCCGCCGGCTCCGCCGCCCGCTACGAACTGCGCGTCGGCGACAACCACCACCACCTGGTGTGCCGCGGCTGCGGCCGCGTCGAGGACGTCGACTGCACGGTCGGCGCGGCCCCCTGCCTGGAGCCCGTGGACGACAAGGGCTTCACCGTCGACGAGGCCGAGATCACCTGGTGGGGCCTGTGCGCCGACTGCCGGAAGTCGACCGCGCAGGCGTGAACGACCAGGCCGGCACGGCCGCCTGACGCGGCGTCATATATCCGCCAGGCGCTCCCTGAGCCGACCCGGGGTGGTGAAGAGGTGGCCGCGCATGCCGGCCGCCTCCGCCGCGCGGACGTTCTCCGGGCGGTCGTCCACGAAGAGGATGCGCGCGGGGTCCCCGCCCAGGGCGTCCCGGCACCCGTGGTAGGCGTCCGGGTCGGGTTTGGCGCGGCCGGTGCGGCAGGACAGGGCGCGCACCCGGAAGTGCCGCAGCCAGGTGTGGCGCGCCTCGTAGTGGACGGCGAGTTCCTCGGGGATGTTGGAGAGCAGCCCGATGCGACGCCCCTGGGCGGCGAGTTCCCCGACGAGGGCGACCATCGAGGGGTCGACCGCGCTCCAGCTGTCGACGTCGGCGGCGACGAGCGCCGCGGTGCGCCGGGCGTCGAAGCGGGTGCCCAGGGCCGCCGCCACACCGTCCCAGTAGGCGGGCCCGGTCAACTCCCCGCGGTCGTAGGGAGGGCGGAGTCCCCAGTAGGCGTCCCAGAAGCCGGTCGCGGGCACCCCCGCCGTACGGACCAGCCGTTCCCTGCCCTCCGCGGACTGGGGACGGGCGATGACACCGAAGAGGTCGAAGAGCACGGCGCCGGCCACGCGGTCACACCTGCCGCACCGTGACGCCCGCCGCGGACAGCGCGCCGACCGCGTCCCGCGGGGCCGAGTCGTCCGTGACGACGGCGTGCAGCGCGCCGGCGGGGGCGACGAAGGCGAGGGCGGTGCGGGAGAGCTTGTCGCCCTCCGTCACGGCGATGACACGGCGGGCCGAGGCGATCGCGGCGCGCTTCACGGCGGCGTCGTCCAGGTCGTAGGCGGTGAGGCCGTTGGCGGCGTTGAGCCCGCAGCAGCCGATGACGGCGGTGTCGAAGCGCAGCGCGGCCAGTGAGGCCTCGGTCAGGGGCCCGGTGAGGGCCAGTTCGCCGGGCCGCGGCCGCCCGCCGGGGACGAGCAGCGTCAGGTGCGGGGCGCCGGTCAGGGCGTTGACGGAGTGCAGGGACAGCGGCATCACCGTCAGCCGGCGCGGTTCGAGGGCCCGGGCCACCTCCAGGCAGGTCGTACCGCTGTCCAGCACGACGGCCTCGCCGTCGGCGATCAGTCCGGCGACCTCGGCGGCGATGCGCCGCTTGGTCTCCTGCCCCTCCTGGGACCTGAGCCCGAACGGCGGCTCCTCGCCGCGCAGCAACAGGCTCCGCGCACCGCCGCGGTAGCGCTCCAGGACGCCCTGGGCGGCCAGGACCTCCAGGTCACGGCGGACAGTCATCTCCGAGGCGCCGGTGAGGGTGGCCAGTTCGGCGACGCCGAGGCGCCCCGCCTCCTGCACGGCCTCGGTGATCTGCCTGAGTCGGTCGGTACCAGCCATGACAGCATTGAACAGCTTCAACGTTCGAAAGGCAAGGTTTCGAAACCAAAATCTGTTCGCTATGTTCGTTGTGTGAACAGAACACCTCGGGCCGCGCGGATGGCCACCTTCGCCTACTTCGTGCTCAACGGCTTCCTGCTGGGGATGTGGATCGTGCACATCCCCGAGATCGAGCACCGCACCGGGATCGGCCACGCCACGCTCGGCTGGCTCCTGCTGCTGCTCGGCGCGGGGGCCTTCGCGGGCATGCAGATCGTCGGCCCGCTCACCGACCGCCTCGGCGCCCGTACGGTCGTGCCGGTCAGCGCGGCGCTGTGCAGCGCCACCCTCGTCCTGCCGGGTCTCGCGGGGGACGCCTGGACCCTGGGGGCGGGTCTGCTGCTGCTGGGCATCGGCAACGGCAGTCTGGACGTGAGCATGAACGCCCACGCCGTCCAGGTCGAGCACGCCTACGGACGCCCCGTCATGTCGGCCTTCCACGCCACCTTCTCCGTCGGCGGCGTCCTGGCCGCGCTGGTGGGCGCGCGCACGCTGAGCCTGGGCTGGAGCCCGGCCGGAACGCTGGGCGTCGTGGGCGCGCTGGGCGTCGTCGTCGCAGCCGCGGCGGCACCCGCCCTGCTGCGGCCCGCCGCCCGCCACCAGGAGGCCGCGGACACCGGCCGGCCCGAACGCCGGGGAACGCCGCGGCGCATCTGGGCACTCGCCGTGCTCGCGCTGATGATCATGATGTGCGAGGGCGTCGCGAACGACTGGAGCACGCTGCACCTGAGCACGGTGCTGGACGCGCCGGCCGCCACCGCGGCGCTCGCCTACGGGGCCTTCTCCACCGCCATGACGGCCGGCCGCTTCGTCGTGGACCGCCTGGCGGCACGCGTCGGCCCGACGGCCGTCCTGCGGGTCGGCGCCCTGGTGGCCGCGGCCGGGCTGCTGGCGGCGGCACTGTCGCCCTGGGTGGCCCTGGCGGTGGCCGGCTGGGCCGTCTTCGGCGCCGGACTGTCCGGCTGCGTGCCCCAGTTGTTCAGCGC
This sequence comes from Streptomyces sp. NPDC005722, assembly GCF_040630935.1. Taxonomy (NCBI): domain Bacteria; kingdom Bacillati; phylum Actinomycetota; class Actinomycetes; order Kitasatosporales; family Streptomycetaceae; genus Streptomyces; species Streptomyces sp. NPDC005722. The sequence continues at coordinate 57,947 of NZ_JBEXYN010000015.1, read as the reverse complement.
GGCGGGCCACGCCGATCCGGCGGCCGCGGGCGCCAACGTCTCCCGGGTCGCGGGGCTCGGCTACCTGGGCATGCTCGCGGGCCCCGCGGTCATCGGGCCGCTGACCCATCTCATGCCGCTCAACCTCACCTTCCTGCTGCCCGTGGCATGCTGTGCCGTCGCGGCCGCGGCGGCCGGCATCCTGCGCCCGTCCGCGCGCACCGCCCCGGCACGGCAGGAGGTCCCGACCGCATGACCCGCACCGACCGTACCGCCTCGGACTCCGTGGTGACCGGGTCCTTCACCGTGAACTGCGACGGTGAGTCCCTGAGTTGCTCCTCCGCCCGCCCGGGCACGGCGCACACGGGCCCCGGGGAACCGCTAACGGCCGTCGTCCTGCACGGCGCCGGCACCAGCGACCGGCAGCGGCTGGCGGGACTGCTCGGCGACGTCGCCGACCGGGGTCACCACGCGCTGTCCCTCGACTTCTCCGGACACGGCGACAGCACCGGCCTGCTCGCGCGGTCCAGCCTGCGACAGCGCTTCCTCCAGGCCCGGGCGGTCGTCGACGGGCACGTCCCGCCCCGGCACCGGCTGGCCGTCATCGGCTTCAGCATGAGCGGGCAGACCGTCGCCGACCTCGTGCGGCACTACGGCGCCCGGGTGGCGTCCGTGGGCCTGTGCGCACCGGCCGTGTACGCGGCCGAGGCGTGGAGCGTGCCGTTCGGGGCGGGCTTCACCGAGATCATCCGTACGCCGGAGAGCTGGCGCACCTCGTCCGCCCTCGACGTCTTCCGCTCCCTGTCCGGCCGCGCGGTGCTGGCGACACCGGCCGCCGACGAGGTGATCCCGCCGGCCGTCACCGAGGCCGTCGCGGCCGCGCTCGGGGGCTCCCGCGCGCGCTTCACCCGGCTCACCTACCCGGACGCCGATCACCGGCTCGCCCTGTGGTTCACCGGCAACCCCGAGCCGCGCGGCCGGTTCGTCGACGCCGTCCTGCACGACGGGGCGTGAACTCCCGGTCCCGTCAGCTCCGTTCGTACCGGCGCAGCGCGGCCACCGAGCGGCGGACGGCCTCGGCGTGCCCGAACAGCCCGGGCAGGCCCCCGGTGTGCAGGAAGACCGTGCGCTGTCCGCGGCGGATGTCCCCGTCGCGCACGGCGGCGGCCAGGCCCGCCATGGCGCGCCCGGTGTAGGTGGGGTCCAGGACGACGCCCTCGGTGGCCGCCGCCGTCCGCATCGCGTCCAGGACCGGTGCGTGGAGCGTCGCGTAGCCCGCGCCGACCTGGTCGGTGCGGATGCGCAGCGCCTCCGGGTCGACGGCGCGCCGGGCGACCGCACCGGCGAGGTCCGCGACGATCGCGGCGGGTCCGGTCACGGCGCCGCAGTGGACGCCGAGCACCCTCTCCTCCCCCAGCGCGGCCACCAGACCGGCCATGGTGCCGCCGGAGCCGAGGGCCACCACCACGTGGTCGACGTCGGGCAGTTGGGCGCGGAGCTCCTCGCCGCCTTCCACGTAGCCGCGGGCGCCGGTGGCGCTGGAACCGCCGAAGGGGATGAGGTGGGGCAGCGCGCCCTCACGGCGCAGGTGCCCGCAGACCTCCTCGGCCGCGTCCGCGAGGCCGGCCGGCTCGGCCTCCCCGGCCCAGACGACCCTGGCGCCGAAGAGCCCGTCGAGGACGAGGTTGCCGGTGCCGGACCCGGTCGCGGGTTCCTCGCCGGGGAAGACGAGCACGACGTCGAGGCCGAGACGGGCGCCGGCCGCAGCCGTCAGGCGGGCGTGGTTGCTCTGCGCCGCACCGACCGTCACCAGGGTGTCCGCGCCCGCGTCGAGCGCCTCGCCGACGGTCCACTCGAGCTTGCGGACCTTGTTGCCGCCGCCGCCGAGGCCCATGAGGTCGTCGCGCTTGATCCACAGGTCGTCCGCGTCCAGGCCGAGGGCGGCGGCCAGCCTCGGCGCGGGCTCGACGGGGGTGGGCCAGGCGGACAGCGTGATCTTGCCGGGCATCGGCTGCGCTCCAAGGTTCTGTGCGGTGGTTGCCGGCGCTCCGGGCACCGGTGGACTCCATTGTGGGCGCTGCGTGGTGGGCGCCGCCGTCCGGCCCGCCGCTCCGGGAGGACGGACGGCGCGCGGTGGCTGCGGCCACGGGCCGGAGGGACACTCGAAGTCTCCCCACTCGACGTCTCCCCTGAGGAGGATCGCCGTGAGTGAGTTCGAGCGCTCCATGAACATGACGGCCCCCGCGGACCGGGTCTTCGACCGGGCGGAGGACCTCGGCCGCATCGAGTCCTGGCTGCCCGGCGAACTGCACGTACGCGCCGCGGAACCGCCCGCCGTCACCGTCCACGACGACGACACCGGCCGCGACGCCGCCGCGCTCTTCCGGGCCGACCGCGCGCACAAACGGCTGGAGTGGGGCACCAGCGAGGACGACCGCTACGCGGGGTGGCTGCAGGTGGACCGCACCGGCGAACGCAGCAGTGAGGTGACCATCCACCTGTCGTTCGCGGAAGAGGGCATCGCGCCCCCGGAGGACGTCGTCGACCGGGCGCTGGACGACAGCCTGCACCGTCTGTCGCGCCTGGCCACCGAGTGAGTCGGCGGGGCGGCCCGCGCCGGGGCCAACTGTCGGCGCGGGCCGCCCCGCCGTAGCGAGGGGCCGGCGCCCGGGTGCGCGCACGTCCCTGCGGGCCCGGAAGCCCTGCCTCCGCTTCGACCCAACGTAGAACCCAGTTTGGACTGAGTCAAATGTGTGCACCCGCGTCCGGCACCGGCGGCCCTCCTGGCCCTCCTGGTACCAGGCACCCTCGTCTCCGGCGCAGCACACTGGGGGCATGGCGGCGACGGAGTTCGGCAGGGCGGTGCGACGGTGGCGGGAACGGGTGGCGCCCGAGGCCGCGGGGCTGCCGGTCGGCGGCCACCGGCGTGCCCCGGGACTGCGCCGGGAGGAACTGGCCCAGCTCGCGGGAATCTCCGTCGACTACGTCACCCGGCTCGAACAGGGCCGGGCCTCCCATCCGTCCGCCCAGGTCGTGGAGGCCCTGGCCAGGGCCCTGCGGCTGTCCCCCGACGAGCGCGGGCACCTGTTCCAGCTGGCCGGCCTGGCGCCCCCGGGGCCGGACGCCGTCCCCGCGTACATCACCCCCAGCGTGCAGCGACTGCTCGACCGGCTGAGCGGAACCCCGGTCGCCGTCTACGACGCCTCCTGGACGCTGCTGGTGGCCAACCCGCCGTACACGGCGCTGATGGGCGATCCGTCCGGCCGGCGCGGCAACGAGCGCAACGGGGTCTGGAACCACTTCGTCGGCGAGCCCGGGCGGGTCCGGCGCACCCCGGAGTACCTGCCCGCCTTCGAGTCGGCGCTCGTCGCCGACCTCCGCGCGGCCGCCGACCGCTACCCGGCCGACGAGCGGGTGCGCCGGCTCGTCGCCGACCTGCGCGCGCACAGCGACCGGTTCGCCAGGTTGTGGGACGCCGGCGCGGTCGGCCGGCACGAGGCGGCCCGCAAGACCGTCGACCACCCGCGCGTGGGCCCGTTGACCCTCGACTGCGACGTGCTCACCGTGACCGGCAGCGACCTGCGCATCATGGTGTACACCGCCGAGCCCGGCACCGAGGACGCCGACCGCCTGGCGCTGCTCACCGTCCTCGGCACCCAGGCCCTCACCGGCTGACGGCCGCCAGCCGCTCGAACGCGGTCGGGAAGGGCCTGCGAGGCAGGAAGTCACGGATGCGGCGGGCGCATTCCGCCGCCGGGGCAGCGGTCGTGTCGCACTCGACGTCGTAGTGGCCGTGGGCGTGGACGAGCCCGAACTGGCGGGCCGCCAGACCCTCGGGACGGTCGCCGCGCTCCCGCTCCCGCCGCCGCAGTTCCGCGAGCGAGCAGTGCACCCCGACCAGGACGACGTCCCTGGCCGGGAACAGACCCAGGCAGTCCCGCAACCGCCACGGCTCGCTGAGCACGTGGTCGACCAGGACGTTGTTGCCGCCGGCGGCCATGCCCGCGACCGCCCGGTGGAAGCCCCGCCAGGTGCGCCGCAGCACGCCCGGAAGCTCCTGCGCGGTCACCTCGCGACGGGACCGCATGGCGTGGAAGGCGTCCACGGGCAGGTGGAACCAGGTCCCGTCCAGGGTGAGCAGCAGTTCCCCGGCGATGCTCGACTTCCCGGAACTGGACGTCCCGTTGAGGAAGACGATGAGGCCGCCGGAACCGGCGTCGGTCGCGTCGGCTCCGGTCAACGTGCCTCCTCCGCCGCCGGACCGCCGCGGCAGTGGCGGGCGGTCGCCCTACGGCGTCTGCGTGCCGGGCGCGTTGGGACCCGTCGGCGGCTGGGTGGTGGGGGGAGGAGCGATGATCCGGTCCTCCACCGCGGACAGGACGAGCATCAGCCCGAGCAGGAACACCGGCAGCCCGAGCACCAACGCGGCGATCATCGCAGATCCTCCGTGTGCGGGAGGGGCGTTCGCCGGCACGGGACGAGGGGGCCGCCGTACGGATGGCGGCGGTCGTGGACACGGTCGGACACGGGGGACATGGGCACCTCCACTTCGGCGTCGAATGCCCGCCTTCCCCGCTTCGGCCGTTGTATGGGGGCGCCCGGGAACCCGGCGCTCGCGCGCACCGGTCCCGGGCGCCACGCCCCGTCGGGTCAGTAGCGGAAGGCGTCGGGGCCGTCGAGCCGCCCGAAGCGCCGCGGGTGCGGGATCTGCTCGGGTCGCTGCGCCCACCGGACACGGCGGCGCCGGGCACCTCCGTGCTCACCCCAGTAGAGGACCGCGACGACACCGGCCGTGGCGCACAGCAACGCACCGACGAAGACGCTGTAGAGCGTGCCCGCCGAGAGCGCCCCGACCACGGCGCCCAGCACCACGCCCAGCATTCCCGCACCGAAAACGAGCCTGCGAATCTTCAAATCCATGAAGAATCACTCCCTTTCGGAAGAACGCATTCCCCGGTGAACGTCCGTCAATCCACGGATCGCCTTAACGAGTGACACCCCGGCCCGTTTTATGACGTCTCATCACGCCCCTCCCGCCGAATTCCTCGGCGACCGGGAAGCGGCGGGGGTCAGCCGAGGGCGGACGCGGCGGTGCGGTACAGGACTTCCTCGGCCCGGTCCCACGACCAGCCGTTCTCCACCACCAGCGTCCGCCAGCCGGTCGGGCCGAACCAGAGCCAGAGCAGGTCGGCGGTCTCCTCGGGCGAGTACCGCGGCGCGGCGGCGCCGACTTCCAGGAAATGCCGCGCCACCGCGCGCAACGCCGCCCGGTAGTCGGCCGTCGCTCTTTCCCACAGCGCCTCGCCGTTCTCGTGCACGGGCAGTGCCTTGCGAATCGCCTCGTGCGCCTTGAACTGGCTCTCGTTGCCCGCCCGGGTACCGCCGGCGAGCGCCTTGAGGACCTCCTCGGGCGTCCTCAGGGCCAGGATGCGCGCGACGGCCTCCTCGTATCCGGAGCGGACGACGGCCTTGTCGACGATCCGGTCCAGGATGTCCGACTTGCTGCCGACGCTGGCGAAGACGGTCTTCGACGCGACCCCGGCCGCCGTCGCGATGTCGGCGACGGTCACCCGGCCGTAGCCGCGCTCGGCGAAGAGCAGCTCGGCCTGTTCGAGGATCAGCGCACGCGTGCGCGCCGCGGCCTGTTCTCGGAGCGGGGAGACGTAAGCGCGCTTGGTGGACATGGCGGCATCCTACGGGACATCCATGCCGCTTTGACCTATCCAATCGGTCCTCTATAACCTCAATATTGGACGCGCGGCCTGCACGTCCGCCGAGACCGGCCCGCGGGGCGGGCGGGCGAAAGATGGGAACGATGGCGATGGACGCCAAGGACCTGGCCGAGGGGCTCTTCCGGATCCTGGAGACGGGCGACGCGGCACTGGCCGCCGAGGTCGTGGGACCCGACAACCACAACCGCGAGGCGGCCGTCTCGCCCGCGGCCTGCTCGATACCCGGCCCGGCGGGCACGCTCGCCTCCGGCGCGTGGCTCCGCTCGGCCTTCGCCGACCTGCGCTTCCCGGTGCTGGGCATCGCCCGCAACGACGACCAGGTCTGGATCCGGCTGCGCATGCAGGGACGGCACACCGGCCCGTTCGTGCGCTTCCGCGACGGCGTCCTCGACCAGGCGATCCCGCCCACGGGGCGCGAGGTCGACTTCGAGCAGGTGCACCTGCTCGACCTCCGTGACGGCAAGGTCGTCCGGCACGAGGCGCTGCGCGACGACGTGACGATGCTGGGCCAGCTCGGCGTCTTCCCCCCGTCGCCGGCCGTCGCCATGCGCATGGTCGCCTGGAAGGTCTCCGGACGCGCGAAGCGGGCCGCCGAGGAGGTCACGAAGCTGGCCGCCGAGGCGGCCGGGCAGGCGCGCGGCTGACGCCACCGGTGCGTACCGGCGGGCCGGCACCCGCTGGTACGGGTGGCGGGACCGGCGCCGGTACGTGCTGCGCGAGGCCGCCCGCGGGGTGCTGGAGTACGGGACCGGGGCGGGGCGCTGCCCGGGCCCTGCCGGCGATCCGGCACGCCGTGCCGGGCGGCACGACCCCGGTGAACCCGCCGCGGCCCCGGGCCCGTCTTCTGCCGTGCTGTGGCGCACGGCAGGCCGGACTCAGCGGACCCGCCTCAGCGGCCCGGCTCAGCGGGGGCCCGAGGCACCCCGTGCGAGCAGGAGCAGCGCGTCGACCAGGCTCTCGGCGGAGCTGCCGGTGGCCAGACGGCGCATCTGCATGCCGAAGACCAGGGCCACCACCGTCGAGGCGGCCTCCTCGGCGTCCGGAACGCCGAGACCGGTCAGGACGGACGCGGCGAGGCGGTCGTAGGCGGCGAAGCACTCGGCCGCGGCCTCCCGCAGCGCGGGGTCACGACCGGCCTGGACGTACAGCTCGAAGGGCGCGAGGTGCGTGCTGTCGAAGCCCGTCCCCTCGGCGACCTGCCCGACCAGCGCCGCGGCGCCCTTGACGTCCAGGCCCTCCTGCCGGCCCCGGGCGGCGAGTTCGGTGAAGCGGCCGGTCTCCTCCTCCACGAAGTGCAGCAGGCTCTCCCGCAACAGGTCGTGCTGCGTGGCGAAGTGGTAGGTGACCGAGCCGAGGGACACCCCGGCCTCCTGGGCGATGCGCCGGTTGGTGACCGCGGCGACACCGTCCTGGCCGATGATCCGCAGGACGGCGCTGATGATGTTCTGGCGGGTGCCGGCGGGGTTGGGCATGTCCGTCATTCTGTCACCGCGGCCGGGGCCCGCTGCTCGTACCAGCGCTGATCGCCCTCCAGTTGCGCCGCGAGCGAGATCAGCAGGGGCTCGCTGTGGGCGGGCCCGAGGAGCTGGGCGCCCACCGGCAGACCCTCGCAGAAACCCGCGGGGACGCTGATGCCGGGCCAGCCGAGCACGTTCCACGGCCAGGCGTACGGGCAGGCCGCGATCACCGCCCGGTCGGTCCGCCGGCCGGACAGCTCCGCCATGGCACCGACGGCCGGGGGCGGGGTGGCGGTGGCCGGGGTGAGGAGCACGTCGAAGCGGGAGAAGACCTCCCCGATCAGGCGGTGCTGGCCGCCCTCCGCACGGCGGGCCCGGCGCAGGGCGGCCCCGGCGAGCAGGCGCCCGTTCCGGGAGGCGGCAAGCGTGCGGGGATCGAGGAGCGTGCGGTCCGGTACGCGGTCGCTCCACTGGCTGATGCCGGCGAACGCGCGGGGCAGGAAGCCGAACCCGATCAGGCCGTAGCGCGGCTCGGCCTCCTCCACGTCGTGGCCGAGCCGGGCGAGCGCGTCGGCCAGGTCGCCGACCGCGCGGCGCACGCCCGGGTGGAGCGGGGCGCGGGCGGCGACGAACGGGGGCCGCCAGGACACCGCGATCCGCAGCCGGCCCGGTTCCCGTCCGGCCGCCTCGACCGCCGCTATGCCCGGCGGCCGGTGGAGGTCGCCCGGGTGCTGTCCGGCGGCGGCGTCCAGCAGCAGCGCCGCGTCGCCCACGGTGCGGGCGAGCGGGCCGTTGACGGTCAGGCCGTGGAAGGACTCGGCGTCCGGCCACGTGGAGACCCGGCCGCGCTGCGGCTTGATGCCCACCAGACGGGTCCACGCCGCGGGGATGCGGACCGAGCCCGCCCCGTCCGAGCCGAGCGCCGCGGCCACCACCCCGGCGGCCACCGCCGCCGCGGCGCCGCCGGAGGATCCGCCGGGCGTGTGCCCGAGGTCCCACGGGTTGCGGGTGGCTCCGAACGCGGGGCCCTCGGTGAACGGCCACTGCCCCAGCTCGCAGGTGTTGGTCTTGCCGACGACGATCGCGCCGGCCGCGCGCAGGCGCCGTACCGCCTCGCCGTCCTCCGGTTTGGCCGCGAAGTCCCCGGCGCAGCCGAACGCGGTGGGCTCGCCCGCCAGGTCCGTGTCGTCCTTGATCGCGACGGGAACGCCCAGCAACGGCAGCCGCTCGCCGCGCTCCAGCCGCCGGTCGGCCTCCTCGGCCTCCGCGAGGGCCGCCTCGGCGCGGACGCGGCGGAAGGCGTTGACGGTCGGCTGGGTGGCGGCGACGCGTTCGAGCGCCGTGCGCACCAGTTCCGCCGCGGTGACATCGCCTTCGCGCAGCGCACGTGCCTGCGCCGCCAGGCCCTCGGTACGGGCAGTGGACACGGCCGCCCCCTCTCCCTATTGTTCGTTCGAACGAACGAGACGGGAGGTTAGACGGATGCGCATCGCCGGTGCAACCGTTCTGCTCACCGGTGCCACGGGTGGGCTCGGCCAGGACATGGCTCGCGAACTCGCCGCCAGAGGAGCGCGGTTGACCCTCAGCGGGCGCCGCGCCGACGTCCTCGAACCCCTGGCGAAGGGCCTGGACGCCAGCGCCGTCCCCGCCGACCTGGCGGACCGGGCGGACGTGGAGCGGCTGGCCGCCGAGTGCGCCGGCGTCGACGTCCTCGTGGCGAACGCCGCCCTGCCGAGCAGCGGCGAACTGCTGGACTACTCCCCCGACGAGCTCGACCGCGCCCTGATGGTGAACCTGCGCGCGCCGGTCCTGCTCGCACGGCTGCTGGCGCCGGCCATGGTCGCGGCCGGGCGGGGCCACATCGTCCTCATCGGCTCCCTCTCGGGCAAGGCCGCCTCGCGCTCCACCTCCCTGTACAACGCGACCAAGTTCGGACTGCGCGGCTTCGCCCACGGCTTCCGCGAGGACCTGCACGGCACCGGCGTCGGGGTGTCGCTGGTGCAGCCCGGATTCGTCAGGGACGCGGGCATGTTCGCCGACACCGGCGCCAGGGCGCCCGCCGGGGCCCGTACGGTGACGCCGCGCCAGGTCACGTCAGGGGTCGTGCGGGCCGTCGAGCGCAACCTCGGCGAGGTGAACGTGGCCCCGCCCGAGCTGCGCCTGCTCACCGCCGTCGCCGGGCAGTTCCCGGTGTTCGCCGCCCGCGTCCAGCGGCTCAGCGGATCGGCGGACCGCGTCACGCAGGACATCGTGACGGCCCAGCGGCACCGCCGCTGAGCGGCCGCCCTGGGGACGGCCGGCACCCGGGCCCCGCGTCCCGGACGGCGTCCTGCGACGTACCCCATGAACCGGCGGCGCATCCTGGTCGTCCGCGCAACACATCAGCCCCGCGCCGCACGTTCACCGGCACCCCGGGCAGCCGCCACAGCTCGACAGCCCACGAACCCGCCCCGCGGCCGCGGCGAAGCCGGGCGCTTCACATGTCCGGGTAGCGGCGGCGGCGCCAGGTCCACGCGACCGCGGCGGCCACCAGCGCCCACCCGATGAGCACCAGGTACGGAAAGGCGTACTGGTTGCCCTCGAAGTAGATCGCGTTGTGCTGCGCGTTCACCGACGCGCCGGGCGGCAGCCAGCGGCCGACGGCGCCCAGCGGCTGGGGCAGGAGCAGCCAGGAGACCGCGCCGCCCGAGGACGGGTTGCCCAGCAGCACCATGAGCAGCCACGTCGGCAGGATGGCCCACTTGCCGAACAGCATGTAGAACGCCGTGAACACCAGCCCCGAGGTCACCATCGTGAGGGTGAGGATCCCCCAGGACTCCGGGAAGGGCAGGCGCAGGACGTGCAGGCCCCAGTCCACCGTTGCCACGATCGAGAGGCTGCCTAGCACGGAGTACACGACGACCGTCAGGAAGCGCTCCAGCGGTCTCAGCTCCGTCGCGTGCACGGTCAGCTGCACCGCGCCGAGGAAGCCCACGATGACCGCGGCCAAGGTGATGTAGAAGATCGCGAGCCCCTGCGGGTCGCCGGGCTGCAGCGGCCTGAGGTCGCCCAGGCTGAGCCCCACCCCGGCCTGCTGGGCAGCGGTCGGGGCGGCCGCCGCCAGGACGCGGGCCACCGAGGCCCCGGCGGCCGGCACCAGGTCGAACGAGACAGTGCCGCCCCCGGGCTTCGTCTGCGCCACGGCGAACACCTGCTGACGGTCGACGGCGTCGACGGCGTCCCCGCGCGTGGCGAAGCGCCGCTGCACCAGCTCGGTGCTCAGGTCCGCGTCCATCCCCGCCACGAACCTCTGCAGCTGCGGGGAGTCGTCCACGACGCCGATGGGGATGTGGTGCGGTGTCGGATGCGCCATGGCGAAGCTGTACGAGCCGGCGAACAGCCCCGCGCCCACCGCCAGGAGCAGGACGATGATCACGGCCGGCCGGAAACGCGACAACCCGGAGGGGTGAGTCATCGGCATACCCTCATCGCGCCCTCCGGACGGCCGGGCCCCGCCCCGGGCCGCGTCGCTGCACGGCCTGGGCTGCGGGGGCGAACCCGCCGCCCAAGCTACTGCCGGTGGTGCACCCCCGCGACCTGACGGAACGTGCCCCCGGGACTCCGCGTGCCGGGCGCGGGGGCGTGCGGTCAGGCCGGGGCGGCCTCGAGGGCCCGGACGGCCCAGTCGAGGGCGGGCCCACGGCTCGCCGGCGGGGGCCACCCGTTGATCACCGCGAGGAGCCGGGCGTACCGCTCCCGGCGCGGGTCGGACGCGGTCCGCAGCCGGCCCAGCAACCGTCCCCGGAGCTCGGCGCCGTCCGCGGCGCCGAGGAGGCCGGCGTACTCCGCGGCGACGGCCGCCACGACCGGACGCGCCCGGTCGGAGGCGGGGTCGACGCCGGCGGCCACGGCGGCGCCGGCCCTTTCGCCGGCCGAGGCGACGACGTCCCGGCGCGGCAGTGCGGTCCCGGTACGGGCGCGGTCGGCCGCGTGCTCCTCGACCACCCGGTGCATGACGGCCCGGAACCCCGGGTCCCGGGAGAGTTCGGCCAGCTCCACCCAGGCCTGGACCTGGTCCGGGTGGGGGTCGTCGGGCAGCACCGGGGTGAGGGTGTGGCGCAGGCCCGCGATCGCGGAGGCATCCGCACGGTCGCCGTCGGGTGCGCCGAGAACGGCGTCGAGGAAGTCGTCGACGAGCCGGCCGCGCTCCTGCGCGGACAGCCCGGCCAGTTCGTGCATGAGTTCCGTCTCCTTTGGGGTGGACCCGCGCCGGGCCACGGCCGTCAGCACCGCGCGCCGCAGCCGCAGGGTGCGGATCTGCGCCTCCAGGGCCGCGGCGTGGGCCGCCGCGGCCTCGGGCAGGGACAGCTCCCGGTCCACGACCCGCCGGATCGTGGCGAGGTCGAGTCCCAGGTCGCGCAGGGTCCGCACCAGTTCCAGCCGGGCCAGGGCCGCGCCGTCGTAGCGTCGGTAGCCGGCCGGACTGCGGCCGGCCGGCGTCACGATCCCCCGGTCGGAGTAGAAGCGGATGGTCTTGACCGTCAGCCCGGTACGCCGGGCCAGGTCACCGATCGAGTGGTGCGCGTCGCCGTTCACGCGCCCACTCTTCCGTCTCCCCCTGAGGGAGACTCAAGCCCCCGCGCGGCCGGCGACGGCCCGTGCCGCCTCGGCGACCTCGCCCCGGCCGGCCGCGCCGGTGAGCGGATCGCTCGGCGCGTAGCGCACGGCGACGCCGTACTGGGCGCAGCGGGCGGCGATGGCGGGGCAGGCCCGTTCGGCGAGCGCCGCGATGGTCAGCGAGGGATTGACGGTGAGGGAGGTGGGGACGGCGGAACCGTCCGTCACGAACAGGCCGGGGTGGCCGCGGAGCTCGTTGAGGTCGGTCAGCGCGGAGATCGCGGCGTCGTCGCCGATCCGGCAGGAGGCCAGGGGGTGGGCGGTCACCGTGCCCGCGACGTCCTCGCTCCACGGGCGGACCGTGGCCAGGCCGTCCCGCTCCAGCACCGCCCGGGTGTGGGCGTCGGCCTCGGCCCAGCCGCGCCGGGTGCCGGCCGTCGGCGCGAACCGCATGCTGCCCAGGCCCAGCCCGTTGGCCAGCCGGGTGAAGCTGCCGGTGAGGGGCGGCACGCCGAAGCTGCCCTCGGCCTCGTCCTCGGTCATGGCGAGCACGGTGAGCCAGGAGCGCCAGCGGGCACGCATCTGCTTCTTGGCGACGCCCGACCAGCGCTGCCCGGCGGTCTGGGCGAGGGTGTTGGTGACGGCCGGGAAGTAGATCTGCTGGAGCGTGAAGCGGGTGAACTGCGGCGCCCGCGCGTCGAGGCGGTCGAACGACGCCGCGGTGATCGGCATCCCGATGTGCAGGCCCTCGTACGCCACGGACGCGCTGCGCGACAGCCCCAGCAGGGAGCGGACCTTGCCCTCGTCCATCTCCGCGACGCTGACCCGGTCTCCGTTGCCCGAGAAGTAGCCGCCGACGGCCGGCGGCACTCCGCCCAGGGCGAGTGCCGACCGCTGCAGCAGGACCGGGGTGCCGACGGCGCCCGCGGCCAGCACCAGGACCTTGGTGTGGAGGGTGCCCACGCCGGTCGGGCAGGTGTAGTCGTCCGGGTCGACGGTGGTGTGGTCGACGGCGTAGCGGTAGCCGGGGACCGTGGAGGGACGGATCAGCTGGACCTCGTGCAGCGGGCGGATCTCCGCGCCGTGGGCCTCGGCGGCGGGGAGGTAGTTGAGCAGCATGGAGCGTTTGGCGCCGAAGCGGCAGCCCGAGAGCATCCAGTTGCAGTCGGTGCAGCGGGCCCGGTCGACGGCGACGGGCACCGGGTTGCAGGTGTGTCCGGCGCGGTCGCAGGCGGCGGCCAGCACACCGCCCGCGTAGGAGACGTCGGGCCAGTCGAGCTTCGTCACCGGCAGCGCCTGCTCGACCTGCTCGTACCAGGGGTCGAGGACGGTGCGGCTGAGGGAGGCGGGCCACAGCCGCCGTCCGGCCGCGTCGCGCCGGTCGAAGACGAAGGAGGGCGCGCGCAGTGACGCGGCGAAGTAGACGACGCTGCCGCCGCCCACGCAGTTGCCTGCGACGACCGAGACGCCGTCGCCCTTGATCACGTCGACGATGCGGGGGTAGGCGCCCAGGTCGAGGTCGTGGGTGAAGTCCTCGGTGGCCAGGCGCGGTCCGCGTTCGAGGACGGTGACCCGGGCGCCCGCGGCGGCGAGGTGGTAGGCGGGGATCGCGCCTCCGAAACCACTGCCGATCACGAGGACATCGGTGGTCTGGGGGCTCATGCGGGGCTCCCGGAGGGGGTGGTGGCCGGGTGCGGCTCGGCGAGGGCCGTGCCGTAGGAGTGGGACGGGAAGCGCCACAGACCGTCGGCGCCGGGCGGCGGGAAGCCCGTCCAGACCAGGCCGGGGTGACCCTCGGCGAGGGCCTGCGCGGTGTGGCGGTGGGCCGCGGTGTCGAAGGCCAGGCCGACGAGGAAGGCCAGCAGTTGCCAGACGGGGCGGTCGAGGTCGTCCGCCTGGAAGAGCCCGGCGACCAGGTTCGTGCGGTGGTCGAAGGAGAGGCCGACGAAGGGCGGGCGGTCGATGGGGAGCAGGATGAGCCGGCTGACCGCGTAGGCGGTGGCGCGGGCGTCCAGCAGTACCGCGATGCCCGGCAGGAGCGGTCCCAGTGGGAGGTCGGGCGAGGTGAGGAGGGCGATCGCGCCGGCCTGTACGGCGCCCGGGCCGGGGGCGGCACCGGCGACGGCGCGGTCGGAGGACGAACGCCGCTCCCCCGGTACGAGGGTGTCGGCGAAGGCCTCCAGGGTCGAGACCGGCCAGGAGCCGAGCGTGGCGGCCGCGGCGGGCGGTGCCGCGGCCGTGCCCAGCGTGGGCAGCGCGGCGACGGCGGCGGCCAGGCCGCGCAGCAGGACGCGCCGGTCGATGCCGGGGGTGGCGGCGTCCGGGGTGCCGGAGGGGCTCGGGGTGGGGGGCATCGTCACCGTCCCGCGCAGAGCAGGCTGAACGGCAGGGTGACGGACAGACCGGTCTCGCCCGCCTCGTCGCCGTAGGCCTCCAGGACGTCGGCGAGTTCGGGCAGGTGCGGGCGCAGCGCGGCCACCAGGTCGCCGATGCCCGCGGTGACCCCGCCGACCTTGAGGTTCGTCAGGAGCATCGCCGCCCGGCGGCCCCGCTTGTCGAACCAGTAGCGGCCGTCCCAGGAGACGTACGGGATCGCGCCGGTGGTGGACTGCACGCTCCAGTGGTCGCGCTGGTAGTAGCGGCACACGGGCAGTGCGAGGGCGAAGCGGGCCGGCTCGGCGAGCAGGAAGCGGACGGCGCCGCCGTTGTCGAGGGTGATGTCGCGCTTGGAGTACTCCACGCACACCGGGTCGGACAGCCACAGCCAGGGGTCGGGCGTCTCGCCCTCCCCGTAGGCGTGCCAGTCACAGGCGGCGGAGAACGGCGGCTCGGTGTACGGCTCGGGGGCGTTCGCGGCGGCCGGCGCGGCGGCGGTGGCCGCGGTCGCGGCCAGCAGGGCGGCCACGGCGGACGTGAGCAGGCGTGAGGGACGGCGGAAGCGGGACATGGGCGGGCTCCGGCGGTCGTGGGGACGGGGCGTACGGGGCCTGGGCACCACGCAGGATGCCGCTGACGTGACGTCAGGGCAAGAGGTTGCACACAGACTCATTGAATGAGTGGCTCATCCACTGCCTGAGTGTGTTGACGCGCCGCCCCGTCGCCGGGTGGGCTTGGGCCGGACCGCACGAGAGGGGACGACCACGGTGGAGCCACTGCCCCGCGAGACCATCGTCGACCTACTGGAACGCCGCCTGCAGGAGGACATCCTGGGCGGCACCCACCCCGCCGGCAGCCTGCTGCCGCCCGAACAGCGCCTGGCCGAGGGCTACGGCGTCACCCGCACGACGGTGAAGCACGCCTTCGGCCGGCTCACCCAGGCCGGGCTCCTGGAGACCCGCCACGGCGTCGGCACCCGCGTCCGCGACTTCCTGCGCCTCGGCGGCGCGGATCTGCTGCCCATGCTCGTCCGGCACAACCCCGGATGGCTGGCGGACATCTTCGAGGTCCGGGCCGGCGTGGGCGCCTTGATCGCCGAGCGCGCGGCCGCCGCGGCCACCGCCCCGCAACGGGCCCGGCTGCGCACCCTCCTGGAGGCCGTCGCCGCGGCCGGCGGGCCGGACGCCGCCCAACTGGCCGACGCCGAGGTCCACCGCGCCCTCGCCCAGGCCACCGGCAACCGCGTCTACGTGCTGCTGACCAACACCCTGTTCGCCGCCTACCTGCCGCTGCGCGCCCGCCTCGTCGCGCCCTTCCGCGACCCGGGCGAGGCGGCCGCCCGCCTGGAGCCCCTCGTCACGGCGGTCGCCGACGGCGACGCGGCCGCGGCCCGCACGGCGGCCGGCGCGTACCTCGCCGAGACGCAGCGCATCATGCTGGAGGCACTGGAGGCGCCCTGAGCCCACCGTCCGCCGCCCGCCGGGCCGCTCGCACGTCGCGACGCCGGCGACGCCCCCGGTCCGCGCGGGCCGGGCGGGGCTCGGGGGCGGCGGGCCGGGGGGCGGGGTCAGCGGGCCTGGTCGGTGGGGCGGATCAGGATCTCGTTGACCGCGACGTGGTCGGGCTGGGTGACCGCGTAGAGGACGGCGGCGGCGACGTCCTCGGGCTGGAGCGTCCGCATGGACTCGGCCATGCTCTTCGCCATCGCCTGGATGGCCGGGTTCGTGATGTGGGACGTCAACTCGGTCGAGACGAAGCCCGGTTCGACGACCACGACCCGGACTCCCTGTTCGGTGACCTCCTGCCGGAGCGACTCGGCGAAGGCGGTGACGCCGAACTTGGTGGCCGAGTAGACGCCGCTCGCGGCGGTCGCCGTACGCCCCGAGGTCGAGGAGACCTGCACCACGGCCCCCTTGCGCTCCAGCAGGTGGGGCAGCGCGGCGTGGACCGCGTACATCGAGCCGAGCAGGTTGGTCCCGACCATCCGCGTCCACTCCTCGGTGTCCGCGCCGAGGATCGGCCCGCTGAGCATGACGCCCGCGTTGTTCACCAGGATGTCGAGGCCCCCGAAGCGTTCGACGGTCGCCGCCACCGCGTCCCGCACCGCCTGGTGGTCGGTGACGTCCAGGTCGAGGGCGAGCATGTCGCCGGGGGCGTCCCGCACGAGGTCCTCCAGCCGGTCGGCCCGCCGGGCCCCGACCGCGACCGCGGCCCCGGCCTCCGACAGGGCGAGGGCCGTGGCCCGGCCGATGCCCGAGGACGCGCCGGTGACGAGGACGACCTTGCCTTCGAGGGTGCTGTTCACGTTGTTCTCCCAGGTGTTCGTGTACGTGGTGCACGACCCGGGCGGAAGGTGACCGCCGGGTCATGTTGAGCGTAACAGCTAACCTGACCACTCGGTCACGTTGGTGGTAGGCTCCACACCTGGGAGGAGGCAGGCATGAGCGGTACGACGGCCACTCCGGGCCGGCGGGCGGACATGGTGCGCAATCGACGCCAGCTGCTCGAGGCGGCGACGGCGGCGTTCGCCGAGCACG
The DNA here is from genome assembly GCF_040630935.1 of Streptomyces sp. NPDC005722. Classification (NCBI taxonomy): domain Bacteria; kingdom Bacillati; phylum Actinomycetota; class Actinomycetes; order Kitasatosporales; family Streptomycetaceae; genus Streptomyces; species Streptomyces sp. NPDC005722. Next base: position 41,270 of record NZ_JBEXYN010000015.1, on the reverse strand, counting down.
GCGTCGACGTGCCGATCGGGGAGATCGCCCAGCGGGCCGGCCTCGCCAAGGGCACGGTGTTCCGGCACTTCGCCTCGAAGGAGGACCTCCTCGCGGCGATCATGCTCCAGTTGCTCGACCAGCTCATCGGCTCCGCCGACCGCCTCCTCGAGGCCGCCGACCCGGCGGTCGCGCTGCGGGAGTTCATGTCCGACGGCGTCGAGGCGCTCGCCACCGACCGGGCGTTCTGCGAGGTGATCGGCCGCCCCTCACTGCAGCACGCCGAGGTCCGGGACCGCATCGCCCTGCTCTGCGACGCCGCCGAGGCACTCACCGCCCGGGCGCGCGAGCGAGGCGCCGTGCGCGGTGACGTCACGGGCACCGACGTCGTCCTGCTGCTCGGCGGCATCCATCAGACCGCGGCACCCCTGCTGCCCGTGCAGCCCCAGGCCTGGCGCCGCTACCTCGCACTGGCCCTCGACGGGCTGGTAGCCACCGACGCCGGGCCCCTGCCGGAACCGCCGCCCGCGCGCCTGGAGATGACGGCGCCCACGACGGCGCCGTAGCGCACGCGCGCCCCAGCCCAACACCCGACACCCCTTCCCCAACCCCGGGAGACACCGGGGTCGTCGACGCATGCCCCGAAAGGGGTCTTGACTGCACCCACGCCGAAGAGAGAGCATTGCTCTCACAAGGAAGCGATGCTCTCGGATGGGATGACGACGATGACGCCGAAGCTGTTCCGTATGGGCCCGCCGCTGCGGGAACTGCACGAGGAGTACGCCAAGAAGGGCCGGCTGGACGAGCAGGCGCCGGTCAGGTCGACGAGCTCGGTGCGCGTGGACGCACCGGTCGCCGCGGTGTGGCGGCTCGTCAGCGACATGCACGGCTGGGACAGGTGGCGCTCCGACGCACGCGTCGTCGAGCTCGGGGCCGTCGAGCCCGACGCGCGCTTCCGTTGGAAGCTGCGGGGGACGCCCATCACGTCCACCTTCGCCGTGGTCGAGCCCGAGCGGGAGCTGACGTGGACGGGCGTGGCGATGGGCTGGATGAAGGCGATCGACCGGATGCGGATGGCGCCGGCGGAAGGCGGCGGCACGGTCGTCACGATCGAGGAGTCGCTCTCCGGGCCGCTGCTCACGCTCTTCTACGACAGCGCACGGCTCCGTGAGGGCCACGAGGAGATACTCCGCATGCTGAAGGCCGCCGCCGAGAAGGGCCGGGGCGGCGCGGAAGGCCAGAGCGGCGAGGAGGACCGGGGCGCCGAGAAGCGCCGGAGCACCGAACCGGCGGGGACCTAGGACGAAGGGACGACTGGCCCGGCCCGGCCCGGTTGGGGGATGCTCACCGCATGATCGAGCGCGAGGACGCGGTCCGGAGGGTCCAGGAGCACCTGGACCTGCACTTCCCGGGACGGATGGCGGTGGTGGAGGCCGAGGAGCACGAGTTGGTGTGGGTCGTGCTCTACCAGTCCGCGGAGTACGTCAGGACGGGCGACTCGCGGCACCTCCTGGCCGGCAACGGCCCCTACCTCGTGGACCGCGCCGACGGCCGGATGCACACGATCGGCCCGGTCGACTACCTCATGGGCGGATGGGAGGACGAGTACCGGGCCCGCGTCCGCGGACTGCCCGTGCGGACGGCGGTGGACGAGCTGGACGACCGCGTACGCGCGTCGGCGGCCGCCCGCGGCCGTGTGTTCGCCATGGTCGAGCTGCGTGAACGGATACCGGCGCTCGGCCCGGCCGAGGCCCTCGCCTACGTGACGGCCCTTCAATCCGGCAGCGCGCCTCCCCGGCGACCGCTGGCACTCGTCACGAAGGCGCTCGTGCCGCACCGGGAGCCCGTGATCAAGGCCGTCTCCGCCTGAACACCGGGACGCCGGCCAGGACGGGGGAAACCTGACCGGCGCCGATCGCGGTGCGGGGCCGTGGTGGCGGTCGCCCCCGGCAGGGGGCTCCGTGGGGCTTCAGCCGGACGATCGTCCCCACGGGCGGAATGATGAGGCCCGGGGTCACTGGCCCACTCACGGCACCCGCATCAAAGGGAACCGCGTCCCGGCCCGGATTGTTCCCGCGTCCCGGTGGTCCACAGCCGCGGAAGGCATGCCGGTGGTCCGCTGCGGGGAAGCGCGTTGCATGACGAAGACCGGTCTCCCGGAGGGCATCCGGGCCTGCCTGTTCGATCTCGACGGAGTGCTGACCAAGACCGCGGTCGTGCACGCCGCCGCCTGGAAGGAGGTGTTCGACGACTTCCTGCGCCGCCGGGAGGGCGCGGACTTCCGCCCCTTCGACAAGGTGTCCGACTACGACGAGTACGTCGACGGCCGCCCACGCGCGGATGGCGTACGGTCCTTCCTGGCCTCGCGCGGCATCGAGCTGCCCGAGGGTTCCGCGGACGACCCGCCCGAGCGCGAGACGGTGCAAGGGGTGGGCAACCGCAAGAACGAGATCCTGCTGGAGAAGATCCGCACCGAGGGGGTCGAGGCCTATCCGGGCTCCGTCCGCTACGTCAAGGCCGTACGGGCCGCCGGCCTGCGGACGGCCGTGGTGTCGTCCAGCGCCAACTGCCGCGACGTGCTGGTCTCGGTCGGCATCGAGGACCTCTTCGACGTCCGCATCGACGGCGTCGTCGCCGCCGAACGCAAGCTCCCGGGCAAACCCAACCCGGACACCTTCCTGGAGGCGGCGCGCGAGTTCGGGCTGGAGGCGAAGGCGGCGGTGGTCTTCGAGGACGCGCTGGCCGGCATGGACGCCGGCCGCTCCGGCCACTTCGGCTACGTCGTGGGGGTCGACCGGGTGGGCCAGGCCGACGCGCTGCGCGCGCACGGCGCGGACATCGTCGTACAGGACCTCGCCGAGCTGCTGGAGGCGGACGCGTGATCAGCCACTCCTCCTACATGGTCGAGCCGTGGTGCGTCCGCGAGACCGAGCTGGACCTCGAGGTGCTCGCCCAAAGCGAGTCGGTGTTCGCCCTGTCCAACGGACACGTCGGCTGGCGGGGCAACCTCGACGAGGGCGAGCCGCACGGACTGCCCGGCTCCTACCTGAACGGTGTCCACGAGCGCCACCCGCTGCCGTACGCGGAGGCGGGCTACGGCTACCCGGAGGCCGGCCAGACCGTCATCAACGTCACCAACGGCAAGATCATCCGGCTGCTCGTCAACGACGAGCCCTTCGACGTGCGCTACGGGCGGCTCGTCTCGCACGAGCGCGTCCTCGACCTGCGCGCCGGGCAGCTGCGCCGCAGCTGCGAATGGACCTCCCCGGCGGGCTGTTCCGTCCGGGTGACCTCGACCCGTCTGGTCTCCCTCACCCAGCGGTCCATCGCGGCCGTCGTGTACGAGGTCGAGGCCGTGGACGACGTGCGGCTGGTCGTCCAGTCCGAACTGGTGGCCAACGAGCAGCTGCCGAGGACCTCGGGCGACCCCCGGGTCTCCGCCGTGCTGGACTCCCCCCTGCAACCGGAGGAGAACCTCGCGCTGGACAACCGCCTGCGCCTGGTGCACACCACCTCGGTCACCGGGCTGCGGGTCGCGGTGGCGGCCGACCACGCCGTGGAGGGCCCGCCGTCCACCCGGAGCTTCAGCGAGAGCGGTGACGACACCAGCAGGCTCACCGTCACCTGCTCGCTGAAGGCCGGGGAGAAGCTGCGCCTGGAGAAGATGGTCTCCTACAGCTGGTCCCAGGTCCGCTCGCTGCCCGCCGTACGCGACCAGGTGGAGGCCGCGCTCGCAGGCGCCCGCAGCACCGGCTGGCAGGGGCTGTGCGACGAGCAACGCGACTACCTCGACACGTTCTGGTCGCGGGCGGACGTGGAGATCGACGGCGACGCCGAGATCCAGCAGGCGGTCCGCTTCGCCATGTTCCACGTCCTGCAGGCCGGTGCGCGCGCCGAACAACGGGCGATCCCGTCGAAGGGCCTGACGGGCTCGGGCTACGACGGGCACTCCTTCTGGGACACGGAGACCTTCGTCCTGCCGCTGCTCACCCTCACCTCGCCGGAGTCCGTCGCGGAGGCCCTGCGCTGGCGCCAGGCCACCCTGCCCGCCGCCCGGGAGCGCGCCCGCCAGCTCGGCCTGGAGGGCGCCGCCTTCCCCTGGCGCACCATCGACGGCTCGGAGGGCTCCAGCTACTGGCCGGCGGGAACCGCCGCGTTCCACATCAACGCGGACATCGCCGACGCCGTCATCCGCTACGTCTCCCTGACCGGCGACGAGGACTTCGAGCGTGAGACGGGCGTGGAGATCCTGGTGGAGACCGCCCGCATGTGGCACTCGCTGGGTCACCACGACCCGCACGGCAACTTCCACATCGACGGGGTCACCGGGCCCGACGAGTACAGCGCCATCGCGGACGACAACATCTACACCAACCTGATGGCGCAGGCGAACCTGCGCGCCGCCGCCGACATCGTGGAGCGTCACACCAAGGAGGGCGCCGCCCTCGGCGTCGACGACGAGGAGACCGCGGCGTGGCGCGACGCGGCCGCGGCGATGACCGTGCCGTACGACAGCGCGATCGGCGTCCACGAGCAGTCGGCGGGCTTCACCCGGCACCAGGCGTGGGACTTCACGACCACGCAGCCCGACCAGTACCCCCTGATGCTGCACTTCCCCTACTTCGACCTGTACCGCAGGCAGGTGGTCAAGCAGGCCGACCTGGTACTGGCCATGGTCAAGCAGCCGCAGGCCTTCGACGAGGAGCAGAAGGCCCGCAACTTCGCCTACTACGAGCCGCTGACCGTGCGGGACTCGTCCCTGTCGGCGTCGACGCAGGCCATCATGGCCGCCGAGGTCGGCCATCTGCGCCTCGCCTACGACTACCTGGGCGAAGCGGCGCTGATGGATCTGCACGACCTGGAGAACAACACCCGCGACGGCCTGCACATCGCCTCCCTCGCCGGCACCTGGGCCGCCCTGGTCGGCGGCTTCGGCGGGATGCGGTACCGGAACGGCTGCGCCGCCTTCGCGCCCCGGCTGCCGGAGAAGCTGCGGCGGCTCGCCTTCACGGTGCAGGTACTCGGACGGCGGCTGAAGGTGGAGATCACCGGCGCCGCCGCGACGTACACCCTCCTCGAGGGGGACCCGCTGGAACTGCGTCACTACGACGACCTGTTCAGCGTGGCCGTCGATCACCCGCAGACGCGCAAGGTGCCGACCCTCCCCAGCCGCACGGCTCCGGAGCAGCCCCCGGGCCGCAGCCCCCGGCACCGCTGACCCCGCGCCGGCCCGTCCGCGGCGCGGCGGGCCCCGGTCACGTGACCGGGGCCCGGCGCGGGTTCGGCGTCACCCGGGTCGGCCATCGCCCCCGGGGTGGTTCCAGGAGGTGGTGCCGGAGGTCCCGGGCGTCGCGGTCAGTGCCGGGAGGTGAGGGCGGTCTCCTCGGCGGGCGCGGCCCCGGTGACGACCCGGCCGGGCCGGCCGCCGCGGCGCTTCTCCAGCGCCGCGGAGACGACCGCGAGCACGAGGGCGGAGGCGGTCAGGACCGCCCCGACGAGGTTCGGCGAGGTGTAGCCGAATCCCGCGGCGATCACGACGCCGCCCAGCCAGGCGGAGAGCGCGTTGCCGAGGTTGAAGGCGCCGATGTTGACGGCCGAGGCCAGGGTGGGTGCGCCGGACGCCTGGTCCAGGACCCGCTTCTGCAGCGGCGGGACGGTCGCGAAGCCCAGGGCGCCGATGAGGAAGATCGTCGCACCGGCGGTGAACTCGTTGTGCGCGGTGAGGGCGAACAGCGCCAGTACGGCGGCCAGGGCGCCCAGCGCCGTGTAGAGCATCGGCATCAGGGCGCGGTCGGCGTACCTGCCGCCGATCAGGTTGCCCACGACCATGCCGACGCCGAAGAGCACCAGCAGCCAGGTGATGGAGGAGTCGGCGAAGCCGGTGACCTCGGTCATCATCGGCGCGATGTAGGTGATGGCCGCGAAGACGCCGCCGAAGCCGAGCACGGTCATGGCCATGGCCAGCAGGACCTGCACGTTGCGGAAGGCGCCCAGCTCGTGGCGCAGGTGCACGCCCTGCGGCTTCGGCATGTCGGGCACCAGCTTGAGGACACCGGCCAGGCCGACGACCCCGAGGCCTGCGACGACGAAGAAGGTCACGCGCCAGCCGGCGTGCTGCCCGATGAAGGTGCCGAGCGGTACGCCGACGACGTTGGCCACGGTGAGGCCGGCGAACATCATGGAGATCGCGCGTGCCTTCTTCTCCGGGGCCACCAGGTCGGCGGCGACGACCGAGCCGATGCCGAAGAAGGCGCCGTGGGTGAAGGAGGCGACGATGCGACCGGCCATCATCACGCCGAAGGCGGGTGCCAGGGCGGAGACCAGGTTGCCGAGCACGAACACGCCCATGAGCAGCATGAGCATGTTCTTGCGGGACACCTTGGTGCCGAGCAGGGTCATGATCGGCGCGCCGATCATGACGCCGAGTCCGTAGCCGGTCACGAGCAGGCCGGCGGTGGGGACGGAGACCCCGAAGTCGGTGGCGACCTCGGGCAGCAGGCCCATGATCACGAATTCGGTGGTCCCGATACCGAAAGCCCCGATGGCGAGGGCCAGGAGCGCGAGAGGCATGGCGGAGACCTTCCAGATGTTGCAGTGGCACCTAACGAGCGCTCACAATAATTGCAGACGCGCTATAACGTCAAGCGCTGGACATCTTCGGACGGCGGCATACCATGGCCAGTACGGGCGAACAGCCTGACCGCGCCCGCAGCCGCCGCACGAAGGGGACTTCGATGACCGCCACCGATCCGGCACTGACCGCCCTCGCCCAGGGGTGGCACGCCCTGTCGCTGCTGCACGGACGGATCGAGGGGCGGATCGAGAAGCAGCTGCAGACCCATCACGACCTGAGCGTGCGCGAGTACTCACTGCTCGACGTCCTCAGCCGCCAGCACGACGGCGAGGGGGGCCACCTGCAGATGCGCCAGGTCGCCGACGCCGTGGTGCTCAGCCAGTCGGCGACGACCCGCCTGGTCACCCGGCTGGAGGACCGCGGCCTGCTGGCCCGGTACCTCTGCCCCACCGACCGGCGCGGCATCTACACGGACGTGACCGAGGCCGGCCTCAAGCTGCTGGAGGAGGCCCGCCCGACCAACAACGAGGCGCTGCGCGCGGCGATGGACGAGGCGGCGCTCGTCCCGGAGCTCGCCCCCCTGGTCAAGGCGGTGGAGGACCTGCAGGGCGCGAAGGTCCCGGCTTCCTGAGCCGGGCATCCGCGAGCCCGGCATCCGCGTGCGAGGTTATGCGGCGTTTGCAATTAACCGCGTACGCAATTAATGTGGTCGTGGAGCACGGGAAGGGCGCGCGTCACCCGCCCCCTCCCGGGACGTCACCCGTCCGCACTCGCACCGGCGCCCGCCGCCGGCCGCGACGCGAAAGGATCAGCACCATGACCACCCCCACCCCGGACATCACCCTCAACAACGGCGTCACCATGCCGCAGCTCGGCTTCGGCGTCTTCCAGGTCCCCGACGCCGACACCGCGGCCGCCGTCACCTCGGCCCTGGAGAGCGGCTACCGCAGCATCGACACCGCGGCCGTCTACGGCAACGAGACCGGCGTCGGCCAGGCCCTCGCCGCCTCCGGCATCGCCCGCGACGAACTGTTCGTCACCACCAAGCTGTGGAACGCCGACCAGGGCTACGACAGCACCCTCGCCGCCTTCGACGCCTCCCTCGCCAAGCTCGGCCTCGACCACGTGGACCTCTACCTGATCCACTGGCCCGCACCCGCCCGCGACACCTACCTCGACACCTGGCGGGCCTTCGAGAAGCTGCACGCCGAGGGCCGCGCCCGGGCCATCGGCGTGTCGAACTTCCAGCCCGAGCACCTCCAGCGGCTGATCGACGACAGCGACGTCGTCCCCGCCGTCAACCAGGTGGAGCTGCACCCCCGGCTCCAGCAGGCCGAGCTGCGCGCCTTCCACGCCCGGCACGGCATCGCCACGGAGGCGTGGAGCCCGCTCGCCCAGGGCGCCCTGCTGAAGGACCCGGTCGTCACCGGCATCGCCGGGCGCCTGGGCAGGACCCCGGCCCAGGTGATCCTGCGCTGGCACCTGCAGATCGGCAACGTGGTCATCCCCAAGTCGGTGACCCCGGAGCGGATCCGCCAGAACATCGACGTCTTCGACTTCACGCTCTCCGACGCCGACATCGCGGCGATCACCGCCCTCGACACCGGCGCCCGCATCGGCCCGGACCCCGCCTCCTTCAACTGACCGCCGGGGGCGCGCGGGGCCGTCCCGTCCGCCGGACCGCGGGCCGCACCCCGCGACCCGGCGGGCCGGCCCGCCGGCGTCCCGGCTCAGGAGGCGGTGCGCTCCTCGATACGCCGCAGTGCCTGCTTGAGGTAACCGGCGAAGCGCGGGTAGTTCTCGCTCATCGGGAAGTGCCCGATCTCCTTCATCTCGATGAACTCGGCCCCGCGGATCTGCTCCGCGGTCCGGGCCCCGTCCGCGGGGGTGGTCAGGTAGTCGTACTCGCCGGTGAGCATGACGACCGGGCAGCGCTCCCCGTCGATCTCCCCCAGCCTGCCCCGCAGGTCGTGGTCGACGGAGTAGAAGTACAGGTCGCCCTTGAACGCCTCGGAGCCCTGGCTGTAGTAGAACCAGGTCGCCCAGCGGTCCGCGTCGGGCGACTGCGGGGCCATCAGGTCCCACACCCCGCTGGCGCAGACCTGCGCCGCGTTGGCGTGCGGGTGCTGCCACCAGTCGAGGTAGAAGCCCGGGGAGTAGTCGGCCCCCTCCACGGGGATCACCGCCTTGAAGCGGTCCGGGTGCCGCAGCGCCAGCTGCAGGGCCACGTTCCCGCCGAACGAGGAGCCCATGAAGATCGGGTCCTCCAGACCGAGCGCGTCGCAGAACGCGGTGATGAAGGCGACGTAGTGGTCGGCGGTGAGCTTGTACTCCTCCTTCCACCACTCCTTGTTCAGCGGCGGGTCCGACTTGCCGTGGCGCGCCAGGTCGTAGGCGATGACGCGGTGGTTCGCGGTGATCTCCTCGTCCTCCAGGAGGCCGCGCCACTGGTGGTTGTGGCAGCCGGCGGTGTGCTGGCACACCAGCGGCTGGCCCTGGCCGTTCTCCAGGTAGAAGACCTTGTACTGGACGTCCTCCACGTCGATCGTGACGTAGTGGCCGGTCACCGGCGAGATGCGGGAGGCGGTGCTCATGACGGGTCCTTTCGGCGGCGCGGGGCCGGAGCGGTGGTCAGCCCAGCGGGCCGGTGAGGCGGAGCAGTTCCAGCTGGCGGGTGAGGCAGCGCAGGTTCTGCATGAGCACCAGCAGGTCGCCCTCGAGCCGCATGTCCCGCTGGAAGCTGGCGGCCCAGATGCCGTGGTACATCGGCTTCGGCACCGGCGAGCAGAACTCCCGCCACGTCGCCGCACCGGCCCTGATGGCGAAGTCGTAGGCCGTGAGCGGCTCGGGGTCGACGACCAGGTCCTCCACCCGGCCGCGGTGCATGCGCACCAGGAAGGTGTGCCGTTCCATGTCCAGCAGATAGGTGCAGCTGAAGTACGCCCCGTGCGCCCGCAGCTCCGCGTCGCCGTCACTGAGCCGGCGGAACTCCTCCACGGGCCCCTGCGCCGTCGCCGTCGTCATGTCCACTCCTCACTGACGCCGATCATCGGCCCCCAGCTAACACACCGTCAGGCAGGTGCCGGACGCGGGCACGCCGGAACGTCCCCCGCACGGCGCGCCCACCGCTCACCACGGCCCCGCGCGGGAAGGCTGGGAGGTGGGCGGCCGCGCCGACGGCCGTCCGCCGGAGACCGGGACAGCCGAAGGAGCGGTACATGCGCATCGATCTCACCGGACGGACCGCCTTGGTGACGGGGTCGACGCAGGGCATCGGGGCGGCCATCGCCGCCGGCCTCGCGCGGGCGGGCGCCCGGGTCGCGGTCAACGGCCGCGACCAGGGAAGGGTCGACGAGGCCGTCGCACGGATGCGCGGCGAGGTCCCGGAGGGCGACTTCCTCGCGGTCGGCGCCGACGTCGCCTCACCGGAGGACGCCGCCCGCGTGTACGAGCAGGTGCCGGACGTGGACGTCCTCATCAACAACCTGGGCGTCTACGGGGCCGTGGACGCCCTCGACATCGACGACGACGAGTGGCGCCGCTACTTCGAGGTCAACGTGCTCGCCGCGGCCCGCCTCACACGGATGTACCTGCCCCGGATGCTCGAACGGGGCTGGGGCCGCGTCCAGTACATCGCCAGCGACTCCGCGGTCGTGACGCCGGCCGAGATGATCCACTACGGCATGTCCAAGACCGCGCTGCTCGCCCTCGGCCGCGGCTTCGCCAAGCGGGCCGCCGGAAGCGGGGTCACCGTCAACTCGGTGATCGCCGGCCCCACGCACACGGCGGGCGTCGAGGACTTCGTCCACCAACTGGTGGACCCCGGCCTCCCCTGGGACGAGGCACAGCGGGCCTTCATGCGCGAGCACCGCCCGCAGTCGCTGCTGCAGCGCCTGATCGAGCCGGAGGAGATCGCCAACATGGTGGTCTACCTCAGCTCCGACCTGGCGTCGGCCACCACCGGGGGCGCCCTGCGGGTCGACGGCGGCTACGTCGACGCCATCCTCCCCTGAGACCGCCTCCCGCTCAGGAGACCGTCGTCACGACGACGTGGCGGTCCAGGAGCAGCGGGACGATCCGCTCCAGCGCCAGCCTCCGGAAGTGGACGCTGCCGCGGTGTGCGTCCAGGGCCTCCTGGCCGGCGTACCGCTCGACCAGCACGATGTCGCCCTCCTCGCTCCCGTCGGGGCGGAAGGCCTGGTAGCCCAGGCAGCCCGGCTCCGCCCGGGAGGCGCCGACCAGCTCGGCGAGCGCGGCGCGGACGGCCTCGTGGTTGCCGGGGGCGGGGGTCCAGCGGGCGATCACGACGATCTGGCCGGGTCGCGCGTCGTCCAGCGGCCGGCTGTCGGCGGGGATGTCACCCATGGCTTCGCTCACCTCACGTCCGGGGTGCCGGGGGGCCGTCGGCCGGCCCGGGCCCGCCCAGTGGGACGGCGCCCCTGCCCCCACAGGATAACGATCATGACGTGCGCACGGGACGCGGAGGACCGGCGCTCCCCCGGCGGCGGACGTGACGGGAGAGCGCCGGCACGCGGGCTCAGCCCGCCAGCGCGCCGTGGAGGGCTTCGAGGCCGTCGCGGTAGATGCCGGTGAACAGCTCGACCACCTCCGCCTCGCCGGCCCCCTCCGGGACGAACCGGCCGCTCCACACGACCTCGGCGACCTCCGGCTGTCCGGGCACGGCGTGGACCCGCAGGTCGGAGACGTACCCGGTCACGGGGAAGGGTGCTTCCAGGAGCGCGTACGCGTAGTGCCGCTCGGCTTCGCTGAAGGCCACCATGCGCTCGACGATCACGTCCCCCTCAGGGGTGCGGAGCCTGCGGGCCCGCCCGCCCTCCAGCGGGGCGCTCTCAGGGATGAACGGGAGCCAGTCGGGCAGCGCGTGGAAGCCGCCGATCAGGTTCCAGACGCGTTCGGGCGACGCGGGTACGACACGACTGACCGAGGTGGAGGCCATGGGTCTTCTCTCCTTGGCTTGCGGGGTCGGGCGGGAGCGCTTCAGGCGCCGTTCGGGAGCGGAGCGGCGGGGCTGACGAGGCCGGAGGCGCGGAGGTCGGTCCAGAACGCGGCCGGGACGTCCTCGTGGAGCGCGGCGATGTCCTCGGCGATGCGGCCCGGCTTGGTGGCACCGGGGACGGCGGCGACGGCCACCGGGTGTGCGAGGGAGAACTGCAGGGCCGCGGCCTTGACGCTCACCCCGTGGCGGGCCGTGATCTCCTTGATGCGCCGTACGCGCTCGACGACCTCCGGGGGCGCGTCCTGGTACTCGAAGTGGGTGCCGCCGGCGAGGACCCCGGAGCTGTAGGGGCCACCGACGACCATGCCGACGCCCTGTTCCTGCGCCTTGGGCAGCAGCCGCTCCAGCGGGCGCGCGTGGTCCAGCAGGGTGTAGCGGCCGGCGAGCAGGAACCCGTCGGGCTGCGGCTCGTCCAGGTCGAGCGTCAGCTCGATGGGCTCGACCCGGTTCACGCCGAGGCCCCAGGCCTTGATGACGCCCTCGTCGCGGAGCCGGGACAGCACGCGGAAGGCGCCGGTGCGGGCCTCCTCGAACTTGCTCAGCCAGAGGTCGCCGTGGAAGTCCTGGGCGATGTCGTGCACCCAGACGATGTCCAGGCGGTCCACGCCGAGGCGCTTCAGGCTGCCCTCGATCGACCGCTCGGTCGCGTCGGCGGTCCACTCGTGGAGCATCGCGTTCGGACGGCCGTGCTCGAACAGCCCGCCCTTCTCGCCGAGGTCGCGGGCGCCCGGCTCGGGCTCGTCCAGGACGACCCGCCCGACCTTGCTGGCCAGCACGTACTCGTCGCGGGGCCGCCGCGAGAGCAGCTCGCCGAGCCGCAGTTCCGCGAGGCCCGCTCCGTAGAAGGGGGCGGTGTCGTAGAAGCGGATGCCCTGGTCCCAGGCGGCTTCCAGGGTCGCGTTCACCTCCTCCTCGGGAATGGCCCGGAACATGTTGCCGAGGGGGGCGGTGCCGAAGCCGAGGCGGCCGGGGATGAGTTCCTTGAGCGACATGGTGTGCCTTTCGGCGGCCGTGCGCGGGGCGCGGGGTGCTCCACCGCGGGGGCCGGGGTTGTGAGGGGATCGCCTCCGGGTGCCCGGAGGCCGGGCGTTCGCCGGGGGCGCGACCGGACGGGGCGTGCACCACGTCCGGCGCCTGACGGGATCTAACATTACTTGCAGACGCCGACTAATGCAAACGCGTGATACCTGCGCGGTCCGAATGTCGCCTGTTGGCCGGCGTACGGGAATTAATCGGCGTGTGCAATTATTGATTGAGCCTGTAGGGCGCAGGCGCATGAACGATGTACCGACTCGTCGCCGCGCGACCCGGCCCCGACCGCCTCCCGAGGAGACAGCTTCGTGACCACCACCCTGTTCGAGCCCTTCACCCTCCGGTCGCTGACCGTCCCGAACCGGATCTGGATGGCAGCCATGTGCCAGTACAGCGCGGCCCCGGACGGCGAGCAGGCGGGCGTGCCGAACGACTGGCACTTCACGCACCTCGCGGCACGGGCGGCGGGCGGCACCGGCCTGATCATCACCGAGGCCACCGCCGTCAGCCCCGAGGGCAGGATCAGCCCGTACGACCTCGGCATCTGGAACGACACCCAGGTCGAGGCGTTCCGGCGGATCACCGCGTTCCTGAAGTCCCAGGGCACCGTGCCCGGCATCCAGCTCGCGCACGCCGGTCGCAAGGCCTCCACGGAGCGGACCTGGGTCGACCGCGGCGCCCCTCTCCCCCCGGGCGAGCGGCACGGCTGGACGCCGGCCGGCCCCAGCGCCGTCCCGTTCGACACCGGCTCCACCACGCCGGAGGAGCTCAGCACCGAGCAGATCGGCCGGATCGTCGCGGACTTCGCCGACGCCGCCCGGCGCGCCCTTGACGCGGGGTTCCAGGTCGCCGAGATCCACGGGGCCCACGGATACCTCATCAACCAGTTCCTTTCCCCGCACAGCAACCGCCGCACCGACGGATACGGCGGGGACTTCGAGGGCCGCACCCGCTTCGCCCTGGAGGTCGTCGAGGCCGTCCGCGCCGTGTGGCCGCAGGACCTGCCGGTCTTCTTCCGGATCTCCGCGACCGACTGGCTGAGCGAGAACGCCGACGACGACCGCGAGGGCTGGACCGGCGACGACACCGTGCGCCTCGCCAAGGAGCTGCAGGCCCGCGGCGTCGACCTGATGGACGTCTCCACCGGGGGCAACGCCCCCAACGCGAAGATCGTCGCGGCCCCCGACTACCAGGTGCCGTTCGCCGAGCGCGTCCGCAACGAGACCGGAATGCCGGTCGCCGCGGTCGGTCTCATCACCGAGCCCGACCAGGCGCAGGCCGTCGTCGGCTCCGGCAAGGCCGACGCCGTCCTCCTCGGCCGCGAGCTGCTGCGCGACCCGTACTGGGCGCGTCACGCGGCCGCGGCGCTGGGCGGGCAGGTCAACACCCCGGTTCAGTACCACCGCGCCTGACCGCCGTAACGCGGCCCGGAGCCGCCCGCCCCGGTCCCGCGCGTCCGTCCCGTCGCCGTCCCCGTCGCACCGTCGTGCGGCGGGGACGGCTCGTCGCGGGCACGGCGCGGTACGCGGAAACCACGTTGCGCGGCGCCGCACGGCGCGAGGAGCATCGCGTCCGTCATCCACCGCCGGCACACGAGGTTCTGGGACGTGACCTACACACTGCGTGAGTACACCCCGGCCGACGAGACCTCCTGGCTGCGCTGCAGGGTGCTCTCGTTCCTGGGCACCGCCTACTACGACGACGTCGACCGCGCCAAGCCGCCCGTCCCGGCGCCGGGGCTGGAACTCGTCGCCGTCGACGGGGCGGGGACGGTCGTCGGCATCATGGACACCGCCGTCGACGCCGGGCTGGCGACCATCGACACCGTCGCCGTCCACCCCGACCACCAGCACCGCGGCCTCGGCCGCGCCCTCCTGCACCGCACCCGGGCCGAGGTCCGGGTGCGCGGCGCGTCCACCCTCGACGCCTGGACCCGCGACGACCCGGCCACCCTCGCCTGGTACCGGGCCGTGGGCTTCGCCGAGAGCGACCACTACCTGCACGTCTACGCCCACCGGTACACCGATCCCGCCGAACCGGACCGCGCGATCCTCACCCCTCGCCCCGGCCTGCGCCTCATGGCCGCGTTCCTGCACGCCGGGCTGGAGGACGAGGCCCGCATGCGCGCCGAGTTCAGCCGGGTCCACGTGTGCCGCCGCTTCTCCATGACGGCCTGACGCCCCGGCGCGCGGCGCCGCCGGTCAGTGTGGGGCCGCTGTCGCCGTCGGCGCTGCGGCCCGCCGGGCCGGGCGTCGAGGGGCTACGGGTGGTGCTCCGACCCACCAGGCTCGGTCGCCCTGCCACAGCGGGTCCGGCGGCGGTGCCGAGCCTCGCGGGTGGGGAACGACGAGTTCGCCGAGGATCGCCCTGGTGCCGTGCGCGAGGAACACCGTGCGTCGCAGGGCGGAGCCGAGCCGCACAGCCGTACGAAATCGAGGCGCGGCCGGGCAGGGGTTCCGGCACGATGGTCGCCCATGAGTCACGTCCTGCACGACCTGGCCGGCAACCCTTCGCTGCCGCGCGAGTTGGTCGACCGGCTGATCGCGACCGCGGGCGCTGAACTCGCCGATGCGCTCGCCGGCCGGGCCGACCTCACCCGGGCGCAGGTGGCGGTGCTCGCCGCCCGCGGCGAGGACGCGGCGCTGCAACTGGCGTACGCGGGACGTCTTGCCCCGGCCGCCGTCGATCCCGTCACCCAACCGCTCGTCGCGCTCGCCCTGCTCGGCGAGCGCGGGGGACCACCGGAGTGGGCGCGTCTGCTCGCCCGCGCGAGGTCCGTCGAGCACCGGGAGAAGCTGGCCGAGTGCCCCGATCTGCCGGAGGACGTCGCATGTACCCTCGCGGCCGACCCGGAGGTCCGGGTGGTCGCGGAACTCGCGCTCCGGACGACATCCGGGCTGCTCGGCCGCCTGGCGGAGCATCCGCACGCGGAGGTGCGCCGCGCGGTCGCGGTCAACGAGGCGACCCCACCGGAGGTGCTGGCTGCCCTCCTCGACGGTGACGCGCTGCCGCCGGCCCGGTCCTGCCACGTGTGCGAGGGCGAGCCGGTCCCGCCCTGGGAACACTGCGAGGGTGTGCACGAGTCCACCGTCCACGCGATGTGGTACGCCGCACTGGGCAACCCGGCCACGCCCGCGGCGGCCGCCACGCCTTTCACCGCCCACCCCTCCTGGCTGCTGCGCCGGGAACTGGCGGCCCGGACCGACCTGCCACCGCAGGCGTACACGCGGCTCGCCGCCGACCCCGACCCCCGGATCAGGGCGCGGCTCGCGGACAACCCGGCGATCGGTGAGGCACTGATCCGCACACTGGCCGCGGACGACGACGATGACGTCCGGCAACGGACGGCGCACAACCCGGCCGTCCCGCTGGACGTCCTGTGCCGCCTCGTCGCCGGCGTGCGGACCGGTTCCGCCCCGCTGCCGCGCGTCGCCTCCGCCTCCCCCGCCGAGCTCGCGGAGTTGGCCGCCTCGCCGGACCCCGCCGTACGGATGCTCGCGGCCCGGCGCAGCGATCTGCCGGACGGCATCCGCGACGCGCTGGCCCGCGACCGGGACGCCAAAGTGCTGGCCGCCGTCGCGTCCCATCCGGGCCTGACCGAGGACCGGTTGGCGGCGATGGTCGACCGGCACGGCGTGCGCGTCGCTGCCGCCGTGGCGGCGAACCCCGGCGCGACCGCGGCCCTGCTGGAGCGGCTGGCCCGCCGGCGGCCCCCGGCCCGCAAGGCACTGCGCGAGATCGCCCGGCACCCGCACGCGACGGCCGCGGCGCTGGTCGCATGCCTGGACGACCGCCGGGCACGGCTCATCGCCGCCGGCCATCCGGCGCTGCCACCCGCGGTGATCGCCGAACTGCTCGCGGACGACGACTGGCAGGTGGCCGGCGCCGCGGCCGCCAACCCGTCGCTGCCGGTGGCGGAGATGACGCGCCTGGTGCACCTGTCCCCGCCGGCCGCACGGCGCTAGCCTCGGGGTCCATGATCGTATGGCTCAACGGAACCCACGGCGCGGGCAAGACGACGACCAGCGCGCTCGTGCAGCAGCTCATCCCGGATTCACGCGTGTTCGACGCCGAGAAGGTCGGCGAGACGCTCATGGACATCACGCCGGGACTGCCCGAGATGGGCAACTTCCAGCACTGGCCGCCATGGCGGCCGCTCGTCGTCGAGACCGCCCGCCGGGTGCTCGACTACACGGGGGGCACCTTGGTGATGCCCATGACGGTCCTGGTCGAGGAGTACTGGCGCGAGATCAGCGCCGGGCTCGCCGACCATGCCATCCCGGTACGGCACTTCGTCCTCCACGCCGACCAGGAGACCCTCCGTGCGCGCATCGAAGGCGACACCGTGCTCGGTCCCTCCTCCTTCCGCCGCACGTACCTCGAGCCCTACGCCGAGGCGGCCCGTACCTGGCTGCACAGCGCGGCCGAGGTCGTCGACACCACACACCTGACGCCCGCCCAGGCAGCCCGGCGGATCGCGGAGTCCGTCGGCAACTGAGTCGACGAGGAAGTCGAGCCACCGGCACTCGTGGGCAGGGCGTGCCGGATACTGCCGGAGTGCTGTTGACATCCATCGCGGAGATCGCGCACGAGCCGTTGGTGCTGGAGCCGGCCGACCGGCGTGCGGAGTGGGAGGCGAACACCTGGTGGCTGGGCGCGGAGGAGGCGGACCGGCGGACGCTGTCCGTGTCCGAAGTGGTCGCCGCCTTCGAGCGCGTCGCCGGCCGTGTGCGGGGCCGTATCCGCGCGTCAGGTTACGCCGGGGTGGCGACGTTCTACGTCTGGCATGACGAGCAGGCCGGCCAGTTGCGGTGCTCGACCGGGTCGGTGGCCGCGGACGAGCTGCCGTTCGGCGGCCACTACGCGCCCACCCGCGATCTCGGTCGTGTGGTCGAGGGCTTCCTGCGCGACGAGGATCCGGGCACGACCGGCCGGCCGGAGCCGGCGCCCTTCCCCGTGTGGATCAGTGAGGTCGGATTGGCCGCACCCTGATTCGCCCGGCCCCGCCGCACGCCCGGCCCCGCCGGTGCGGCTCAGAACTCGAACTCGACGTAGTCGATGTCGGTGAAGTCGACCTGCAGGCCCTGGGCGCGGCGGCCGCGGTCCTTGAAGTAGATCTCCTGGAGGCCCTCGGCCGCGATGGCGCGCAGCCGGTCCTCGCCGGCGCCCGCGGACTGGGCGTCGAAGAGGCGGGCAGCGTAGTCCGGGGGCAGGGCCTGGGTGACGAGGCGGATGCGGGCGTCGTCGGTGGAGCCCGGGGCGGCCGTGAAGCCGAAGCGGGCGCGGGTTTCGATGACGATGCCGCCGGTGGTGGCCGCCCGCTGCCGCGCGCGCTCGCGGACGCGGGGCTGCCACCGCCTGCGGACCTCCGCCTCGAGGCGGGCGGCGAGGTCCTTGCGCGGTCGTTTGATCTGGCCGGTCAGGTAGCGCTCGACGGTGCGCTGCGAGACGCCGAGCAGCGCGGCCACGGCCCTGGTGCCCTTATCCTGCTTGACCAGGAAACGCATCTGGGCCTGCGCCGACTTGGGCACGGGCCGCGTGAGGGTCTTCGCCGTGGCCTTGTCGAGGCCGTCGCCGAGCATGCCCACCGGGCTCTCCTACTCTCCGTCGAATGCGGCGTCGCCGCCCTTGATGTGGCGGGCGGGGTTGTGGCCGTCCTCGAGCAGTTCCACGGCCCACATCAGGGACTGGGTGCCCTCGTGCTTGACCATGCCGGGTGAGACGCCGAGGCGGAAACCGCCCGGCAGCGGCTTGTCCTCCGGTGTGCGCGGCAGGAAGTCCAGCGGTCCCGGGCCGTCGGACAGGTACACGGCGCAGTCGGACAGCACGGCGACCGGGAAGAGGCCCGCGGAGGCGAACTTGACCATCTTGCGGTGCATGTTGACGCGCGCGGTCGCGATGACGGCGGCGCGGATGTCGGGACGCCACGTGGGCCGGTCGAGTGCGGGCCAGCGCTCCCCCGGACGGTAACCGGCGCCCTGGGGACGCTCGCGGAGCTTGCCGATGCCGCCCTTGACGGTGGCCTTGACGGCCGAGAGGAGGGCGGCGCGGGTCGGATCGGTCTCCTTGTGGTGTTCCATCGCGGCGAGGAAGTCGGCCTCCGGCATGCCGGCGACGACGCCGAGTTCGGCCATCGTGGCCAGGTAGGCGTCGCGCAGCCGGCCGTACCATGCGTCGAGGTAAGCGCCGTGTTCGGGGCGGACGTACGCCTCGGCCGGGCGCACCTCGTACCCGAGTTCGACGGCGTAGGCCACGGTCGGGGTGGCGTACCAGGCGGGGCCCTCGGGGCGGGTGCCGGCCGGGGTGAACGGGTTCGGCAGCCGCGGGTCGACGTCGACGTGCGAGAGGTCGACGAGCCAGGATCCGGGCAGCGACGTGTCGAACTCCGGGGCGCGTACGTGGACGGCGGCGCCCAGGCCGACGTTCAGCCGGTTCGCGGCCGCGGCGAACGCCATGTTGACGTCGATCCCGACCGCGTACTTCCGGGCGCACTCGTCGTCGGTGAGCAGTTGCGGGTCCCGGATCCACTCGAAGGCCTCCTCGTCGAGGACCTCCTCCGGGGTGCGGCGGTGCCCGCGCGCGAACCGCGAGGCGACGACCGGGTGTTCGTCGGGGGCCTCGGGCGGTGCCGGGTCGACGGGCTCCGCCAGCGCGCCGGGGTTCCGTCCGGAGACCCAGGCACCGGTGGACTGGTCCCTGACGGCCCGGGTCGGCGGGCGCAGGGCCGTCATGAGCTCCAGGCCGCTCACGGCGGTGGAGCCCCTGGGGGTGATGACGCGGTGCGCGTAGTCCGTGAGCAGCTGCGCCAGTTCGGGGGGCGGCAGGTGTTCCGCGTCGCCCCAGGAGCGGCTGTCGAAGGCGCCCCAGGGAAGGACGGCGAACTGCACGCACTGGCGCGTGCCGTCCTGCGCCGGGCGGTAGACGCGGGCCCAGGGGCCGAATCCGCGGCGGGTGAGCTGCCATTTGGCGCGGGTGATCTGGCGGACGACCTTGTGGTCGGCGGGCAGGCGCAGGGTCCGGCGGTCCTCCAGGACGGCGGGCAGGCCGAGGCGTTCGGCGGCCTGGGCCGTCAGGACGACCAGCGGGTCGGCGTCCTTGCCGTTGCGGTGCAGCCGCGGCGCGCCGAGCTTCGCCTCGGCGAGCGTCCAGGTGACGAGCGACGGGAGGTCCGTCGCCGGGCACGGCAGCAGGAGACCGCCCGCGCAGTGGGCGGTGCCGTCGCCGTCCAGCACGGCGAGCGGGCCGTGGGCGAAACGCGGATCCGGCGCGGCGGGTTCGGGCGCCGCTTCCCTACGGGCGCGGGCCGGCGCCGGCCGCACGGGCGCAAGGTCCGGCACGGGCGCGGGGGCAGGGGCGGGGTCCGGCACGGGTGCTGGGTCCGGCACGGGTGCAGGCGCGGGGGCGGGAGCCGAGACGGGGACAGGTTCCGGGGCTCCGAGTTGAGCGGCGATGCCGTCCAGCAGCTTGGCGTACGCGGCACGGGTGGCACCCTGCGGTTCGCTGCGGCCGGCCTCCCACCCGGCCACGGTCGTCCGGGTCACGTCCAGCGCCTCGGCGACCTCGGCCTGGGTCAGGCCGTACTCGGTGCGCAGCCGGGCGCGTTCGGCGGGATCGGGCAGGCGGGTCCGCCGCGGCCCCGACTTCAGGAGGGCGTCGACGGGATCGGACGTGCTGGCCATGCGGCGGTGGGCTCCTTCGCTGCTTCAGTCCCGGCCGGTTCCGGCGGCGCGGTGGGGTTCCGCGTCGAGGAACTCGCGCAGGTGCTGCCCCGTGAGGATACGGGCCGGGTTGCGCCCCGGGGGCAGGGGCAGCCTGCGGCCCAGGGCCCAGCGGAAGCGCCGTGCGGGTGCCAGGTCGAAGAGGTACCTGCCCCCGCTCCGGTCGTCGGAGCGGCTGCCGCGGATCTCGAACGCGCCCACGCAGACCCCGCCGTCGACGAACGCCAGCAGGAAGTCCCCGTGCTGGGCGACCGTCCGGGCCGAGAAGCGCCACGCCCGGGCCGCGCTCTCCTCGACGGTGCGGCCGTCGCGCAGCGCCTGCCGTACGTCCACCGCCAGCATCCCCGGCCCTCCTTCCGCGCGTCCGCCCGCCCGCCGGCCCGTTCCTTCCCGGCTTCGACGCACTTTATCGGCCGATAAAACAACCGGCCGTGACCGACGCGCCGGTGAGGGCGGCCGACGTAGGCTGTGGCCCGTGGACGACCTCCTGGGCTGCCTGGCCCTCGCCGCCGTACTGGCCGTGGTCATGGGCGCGTTCGCCTGGCTCGCGCGGGTGATCCGGCGCCGCGGAGTCGCCGGGCACGCGGTGACCGCCGCGCTCGCCTCCTACGAGGAGGCGTTCCGCGTCACGTCCTACGAGGCGCACCAAGAGATCCGCACCCAGGCCCGACGCAAGCTGCCCGTGGAGTCGCCGGACGACCCGTGGCGCCCTGCCCGGGCGACCCTCGCGGCCCGCCCGGCCACCCGCTCCGCGCGGGGTCCGCGCGGGTGGGCCCGCCGCCTGCGGCGCCGCCGCTGACCGGTCACGGCGCCTGCGCCGCCCCGCCGTCGGCGTCGCGCAGACGCAGGACGGAGACGCCTTCGCCGGGTACACCCTGACGGGCCGCCCGGCGGAGCCGGGCAGGGGTGTCGCCCGCCGCGAGCCGGAAGGAGCGGCCGAAGGCGGACTCGGAGGCGTAGCCCACGGAAGCGGCGACGGCGGAGACCGGTTGCTCGGTCTCCGTGAGGAGTTCCGCGGCGAGGAGCATGCGCAGCCGCATCAGGAACTCCCCGGCGTTCATCCCGGTCTCCCGGCCGAAGTGCCGGATGAAGGTGGCCCGCGACATGGAGTTGAGCGCGGCGAACTTCTCGATGCCCCAGTCGTGGGCGGGGTCGCGCAGGACGGCGTCGGTGACGGTCCGTACGACGCCGCGGGTGGAGGCGAGCCACGCCACCCGGCCCACGCCGGACACCCCGCGCAGGGCCAGCGTCAGCAGCACGTCGCAGAGGGAGTCGAGGACCGCCTCCGTGCCCGGCCCCGCCGTGCGGGCCTCGTCGCGCATGAAGGCGCTGAGCAGCGCCAGGGGGCTGCCCGGCCCGGCGCCGAGCGGCACGTGCAGCACCTCGGGCAGCATGCCCATGAGCACCTGGCCCGCGCCCCGCTCCCACGTGTAGTGGCCGCAGAAGAGGTCGACGGGCACCACGTCGCCGACCGGTCCTGTCCCGCTCAGCAGGGCGTACGGGCCGACGTCGTGGTGCTCGACGGAGGTGGCCGGGCCGGGGCCGTGCGTGTGGACGCGGTGCGCCGTGCCGCGCGGCAGGAGCACCATGTCGCCCGCCCGCAGGTCGATGCTCCGGTCGGGCAGTTCGAGGGTGCACTCCCCTTCCAGCAGCAGGTGGAAGGGGGAGCTGCCGGTGCCGCCCGCGGGGTTGTCCATGGTGTGGCTCCCGGCGATCAGGCAGCGGATGTCGACGCTGCCTCGCAGCCGGGCGAGGTGGACCACGCGGCTCAGGGTGTCCATGAGACTTTCTCGATAGAAATCGGTACTCACTGATCTTGGCATCTCGACCGGCGGGCGGCAAGGTGGTCGCCATGGAAAACATGCATGTCGATCTCCTCGTGATCGGATTCGGCAAGGGCGGCAAGACCCTGGCGGGGCGGATGGGCCGTCTCGGCCGGCGCGTCGCGATCGTCGAGCAGTCGGACTCGATGTACGGCGGCACCTGCATCAACGTGGGGTGCGTACCGACCAAGGCACTGATCCACCGGGCCGGCGAGCGCCGCCCGGACGATCCGCCGGAGGAGGGCTTCCGTAACGCCGTGCACAGCACGACCCGGCTGACGGACGCCCTCCGCGCGAAGAACTTCGAGATGCTCGACACCGTCGACTCCGTCACGGTCGTCACGGGCCGAGCCCGGTTCGTGGACGCGAAGACGGTGGAGGTCAGCGCCGGCGCCGACCGGCTGCTCGTCACCGCGGACACCGTCGTCGTCAACACCGGCGCCGAGCCGGTCGTCCCCGACGTCCCGGGGCTGCGCACCAGCGCGTACACCAGGACCAGCACCGACCTGGTGCGCGACCCGCGGCGTCCGGCCCGCATGCTGATCCTCGGCGCGGGCTACCTGGGACTGGAGTTCGCCGGGATGTACCGCGCGTTCGGCACCGAGGTGACCGTCCTGGAGGCGGGTGCGCGCGTGCTGCCGCGTGAGGACGAGGACGTCGCGGGCGCCGTGGCGTCCGTGCTGACCGAGGAGGGCGTCACCATCGTGACGGGGGCGACGGTCACGGGCGTCACGGACGCGGCGGACCACGCCACCGTGCACTACCGCGTCGACGGGCAGGAACGGACGGCCGACGTCGACGCCGTGCTGGTCGCGGCCGGGCGCAGGCCCGCCACCGCGGGGCTCGGCCTCGAGGAGGCCGGCATCCTGACCACGGCGTCGGGTGCCGTCGCCGTGGACGAGTACCTGCGCTCCAGCCAGCCGCACGTCTTCGCCGTCGGTGACGTCAACGGCGGGCCCCAGTTCACCTACATCTCGCTCGACGACAGCCGGATCGTCCACGACCAGCTGGCCGGCGCCGGCACGCGCACCACCCGGGACCGCGAGGCCGTGCCGTACACCCTCTTCACCACGCCCCCGCTGTCCCGCGTCGGGCTCACGGAGCAGCAGGCGCGCGAGCAGGGCTACGCGGTCGCGATCGCCGAGAAGGCGGTCGCCGACATCGCCGCGATGCCCCGGGCGAAGATCGTCGGGGAGACGCGGGGGGTGATGAAGTTCGTCCTGGACACGGCGACGGACCGGGTGCTCGGCGCGGCCCTGTTCAGCGTGGACTCCCAGGAGCTGATCAACACCGTCGCGCTGGCCATACGGCACGGGGTCACGGCGACCGAGCTGCGCGACGCGATCTACACGCACCCGAGCTCGACCGAGGCCTTCAACGAGGTGCTGGCCACCGTCAGGTGAGCCGGTGGGGCCCCGCCGTCGCCGGCGCCTTTTGAGGCGAACCGCACATTGCCGGACAATGTCGGCAGGACGCGGTCACCGCACCGGCGGCAGCGGGGCCCACCGACCACGGGAGGGCGTCATGCCTTCGTACGTGCACACCACGGCACCGACCCGGTACGTCGAGGTGGACGGGGAGCGGTACGCCCACCGCCGGTTCGGCGCCGGGAGCGGCACGCCCCTGCTGATGCTGCCGCACTTCCGCGCGGGCATGGACCACTGGGACCCGCTCGTCACGGACGGTCTCGCCGCGGACCGGCCGGTGATCCTCTTCGACAACGCCGGGGTGGGGAACTCCGGCGGCCGGACACCGGAATCGGCGGAGGGCTTCGCCACGAACACCGCGGCCTTCCTGCGGGCCCTGGACGTCCCCCGCGTCGACCTGCTGGGCTTCTCGCTGGGCGGCTACGTGGCCCAGGCGCTCGTCCTGGCCCGTCCCGAACTGGTGCGCCGCCTGGTCCTGGCCGGAACGAAGCCGCGCGCGGGCGAGACGGCGGGCGTCGGCGAACGCGTCGCGGAGGTGTCCGCCCACGAGCTCCTGACGGAGGAGGACTACCTGTACCTCTTCTTCGACGACTCCCCCGGCGGCCGGCGGGCGGGCCGGGAGTTCTGGGCGCGCCGTCACGAACGGACGGTGGACGCCGACGCCGAGTCGGGACCGGAGAGCGTGCGGGCACAGCAGACGGTACGGGCGGACTGGAACACCCCGCGGGGCGAGCGGTTCTCGGAGCTGCGACGCGTCACGCAGCCCACGCTCGTGGTCAACGGCAGCGACGACATCATGGTCCCGACCGTCAACTCGTGGATCCTCGCGCGGACCATCCCGCACGCGCAGCTCGTCATCTACCCGGACTCGGGCCACGGGGCGCTGTTCCAGTACCCCCGGCTCTTCTGCGCCCACGTCGCGCGCTTCCTGGACAGCGAACCGCCCTTCACCTGAGGTCGAGCGGACCCGGCGCCTTCGGCCGCGGCTACGCCTCGGCGACCGCCCGGTGCCGGCCGGCGGCGCGGACGGCGTAGCGGACGGTCGCCGCGTAGAGGGCGAGGAACGCCGCGCTGACCAGGGCGACGACCAGCCAGGCCAGCACCCGCCCGCCCGGGACGGCGGCGCCGTGCAGCCAGCGCACGAGGAAGTTGCCGCTGGCGGCGGCCGGGAAGGAGAAGACCCAGTAGCCGAGGTGGAAACCGTCCTGGCGGACGTGCGGCACCAGGAAGAGCACGATCAGGACGGTGAAGAGCACCAGCCCGGCGAAGCCCTGGCCCACGGCGTCGACCCGTCCGCCGTGCGCGGCGGTCCATGCGAGGCCGCCCACGGCGGGCGGGATCGTGAGGACGGTCAGCGTGGGACGGGCGGGACCGGGCAGGCCGTTCGTGACGAGGCCGCCGAGGACGACGGCGCCGAAGGCGAGCCAGTACACGACCCCGACCGCGAAGGCGGCCTCGGCCGCGGCCGGGAGCCGGACCGCGGAGCCGGTGGTGGCGGCGATGAAGGGCCCGGAGACCACCGGCAGCAGGTAACCGGGGTGGAGCGGCGCGGAACCGAGGCCGCCCGTCACCCAGTGGGCGAGCAGCCGGGCGGCGATCACGGCGGAGGCGAGGGCGAACAGCGCGTAGGGCCAGCGCGCGGCCTCGACGCCGAAGCGGGCGAAGTGGCCGGTGGCGAGCATGCCGATGATCGGCACGTACGCGAGGGCGAAGCCCTGACGGGGGTGGTGGAGATCGTCCAGGACGTTGCGCCGGCGGGTTCCGCCGTGCCGCAGGTACTGCGCCAGCAGCACCACCCACACCAGGCCGCTGACCACGAACAGGACGTCGCTGACCCCGATCGGCGCGGACACCGTGGCCGCCGCCGACTGCCAGAGCCCGCCGAGCCCCGCCGTGCCGAGGGACACCGACATCAGCCCGATGCGGGTCGCCCGCCGGGCGGCTCCGCCGTTGCCGCCGGCGGCGTGCGCGGGCCCGGACGACGTGACCGAAGGAGCCTCCGCCCGGACCTCCGAGGGGGTGCTCGGGAACGCTTCCGGGAGCGTGACGGTCACGGGTGCGTCCGGTGCGGCCGACTGCATGCTTGGGTTCTCCTCCGGTGGGTGGTTTCAACTTTAAACCAGATGACGCCGCTCCGGCACCGGCCGGGGCCGCGCCCGGCCGAGATGCCCCCACGTGTCGGCGGGGACTATGGTCCACATATGGGAGCGCCCCGCCCCGGACGGAACGGCGTTCCCCGGCGGCGACCGGCCCGTTGGGCACCGCGCGGGGCCGGTGGGTGATGGGCGGGAGCGCAGCGCCAGGCGCCGCGCCGCAGGAGGAGGCCGCACTCGACCAGGCTCTGGCGGAGGTGGCGAGAACCACCGGGTCCCATGCCGCCGGCGTCTTCCTGCTGGTGCCGCACGCCCAGGCGTTGCGGCTGGCGGTGGTGACGGGCCTGTCCGCCGGTGTGGTGCGGCCGTGGTCGCGGCTGGCGCTGGCCACCCCGGCCCCCGTCTCCACGGTGGCGCGTGACGGTCACCCGGTCTGGGTGCACGGGCACGACGAACTGGCCCGCCGGTTCCCGCGGACCGCCTTCGCCCTGCCCTACCGGGTGGCGATGTACGTCGTCCCGCTGCTCACCGGCACCACCGTGTCGGGCGTGCTGCAACTGCTGTGGCCCGACACGCGCCCCGACCGCCTCTCCCCGGACGAACGGGCCGCGGTCACCCGCGCCGCCGAGCGGATGAACGGGCTGCTGACGCAGGCCGCCGCCCGGGGGCGGCCGCTGCGGCCGGGCCCCGTACCGCGGGTGCTCGCGCCTGACCCTCCGCCACCCCTGCCGCCCGCCGAAGCCCAGGCCGCGGCGGAGCTGGCCGAGCGCCTGGACGAGGGGGTGCTCGCGCTCGACCTGGAGGGACGGGTGACCTTCCTCAACGGCAAGGCGGCCGAGCTGCTGGGCCAGGACAAGCGGCAGCTGATGCACAACCGCCTCTGGGAGTGCCTTCCCTGGCTGATCGACCCGGCCTACGAGGACCCGTACCTGGCCGCCCTGTTCAGCCGCCTCCCGGCGGACTTCACCGCCCTGCGCCCCCCGGACGACTGGCTGTCCTTCCGGCTCTACCCGGACACCACCGGGATCAGCATCCGCCTGCGGCCCGCCCCCGCGCCGGCGGGCAACCGCCTCCCGCCCAGCACTCCCTCCGGGACGGCGCCGACCCGCGCCGGCGCGCTGTACCACCTGCTCTACATCGCCTCGTCCCTGACCGAGGCGGTCGGCGTCCGGGACGTGGCCGCGTCCGTCACGGAGCAGATCATGCCCGTCCTCGGGGCCGACGGCCTGTCGTTGCTGATCACGGACGAGGGACGGTTCCAGGACGTCGCCTCCCGCGGCTTCCCGCCGGCCCACAAGGACTTCTTCCGGGGCCTGTCGCTGACGGTCGACACGGCCGGCTCGCGCACCGTCGCCACGGGTACCCCGATGTTCTTCAGCGACGTCGACGCGATACGGCAGGCGTTCCCCCTCGTCACCCCGTACACGCGCATGGGCGCCTGGGCCTTCCTCCCGCTCAACGCCTCGGGCCGCACGATCGGCTGCCTCGTCCTGGCCTTCGCGCTCCCCCGTGCCTTCCCGCCCGACGAACGCGCCGCCCTGACCTCGCTGGCCGGCATGATCGCCCAGGCGCTGGAACGCGCCCGGCTGTACGACACCAAGAGCCAGGTCGCGCGCACCCTCCAGACGGCGCTGCTGCCGCACTCCCTGCCGCAGGTGCCCGGCCTGCGCGTCGCCGCCCGCTACCTCCCGGCCGCCAGCGGCATGGACATCGGCGGCGACTTCTACGACCTGATCCGCCTCGACGGCTCCGGGGCCGCGGCCGCGGTGATCGGCGACGTCCAGGGGCACAGCGTCAACGCGGCGGCGCTGATGGGCCAGATCCGCACGGCGGTGCACACCCACGCGAGCACCGGCGCGTCCCCGGACGACGTCCTCACCCGGATCAACCGCCTGTTCAGCGACTTCGACACGGACCTGTTCACCAGTTGCCTGTACGCACAGCTGGACGTGCCCGGGCACCGCGCGCTGCTGGCGAGCGCCGGCCACCTGCCGGCGCTGCTGCGCCACTCGTCGGGCCGGACGGAGATCCTCGAGGTGCCGCCGGGGCTCCTGCTCGGGGTGGACGTGGCCGCCGACTACCGGGCCGCGGAGGTGCGGATGCCGCCCGGAAGCGTGCTCGCCCTGTTCACCGACGGGCTGATCGAACGTCCCGGCACCGATCTGGAGACGGCGCTGCGGGAACTCGCCGAGCGGCTCTCCGTAGCGCCCGTCGGGTCGCTGGACGACCTCGCCGACGAACTCCTGCGGGAGGCGCAGCGGACCTCGGGGGGCCGGGACGACATCGCCCTGCTGCTCGTGGGCCCGCGGCCCGCGGAGTGAGGAGCGGGGGCACCGAGCGGTCAGCCCGGCCGCGCCGCGAGACGGAACCGGCCTAGCGTGTCCCGCACCAGCCGGCGCACCTCGGCCCAGGTGCCGTCGACGATCGCATCACCGCGCAGCAGCCGCTCCGCGGGCTGGGCCGCGTACCAGTGGGCCCGGTGCAGCGCCTCGGCACCGGCGGACATCCCCGCGACCACGTAGTAGTGGTGGACCAGCGCCCCCGAACCGCCGCGATGACGCAGCCCCACCAGCCAGACCACCGCGCCCTCGTCACCGTGGCGCGGGGCCCCGTCCGGGCGCGCGTGCCGCCCGCCGGCCGGCCCGGGGGCGCCCGGCGGGTCGGCCGCACCGGAAAGGTGGGTGTTCGTCATGTCTCGCTCCCGCCGCGCGCTTCCCGCTTTGGCCCCTCCAGGGTCGCTCCGGCGGCGGTGCGGGGACCACGGCCATCCGGCCGGATGGCCCTCGGATCCGGTCAGGGGCGGTAGACGACGCCTGGCTGCGGGGTGCCCGGCGCGAGCAGCTGCGGAACGGTCACGAAGGTGAAGCCCCGCCGCTTGAGGGCGTCGATGATCCCGGGCACGGCCGGCAGGGTGCCGCGGTAGCCCTTGGCGTCCGGGCCGGGGACGACGTCGTGGAGCAGGATGATGCCGTCGCGGTCGGCCTGGTCCAGGACGCGCTTGGTGATCAGGGCGGGGTCGTTGGTCTCGTAGTCCTTGGCCGTGACGCTCCACAGCACCTCGGAGAGGCCCATCTCGCGGGCGATCCCCTGGACGGTGTCGTTGGTGCGCCCCTGCGGCGGGCGCATGAGGGTGGGCTTGCGGCCCGTTATCCGCTCGATCGCGTCGTCGGGCCGGCTCAGCTCCTCGCGGATCTCCTCGGGGTCGATGTCCGTGAGGATCTTGTGCGACCAGGTGTGACTGGCCACCTCGTGCCCCTCGGCCGCCATGCGCTTGACCATGTCCGGGTAGCGCTCGACGTGGTTCCTGCCGAGGAGGAAGAAGGTGGCGTGGACCTGCTTGTCCTTGAGGACGTCGAGCAGCTGCGCGGTGTTCTTGCTCGGTCCCGCGTCGAAGGTGAGCGCGATGCACTTGGCCTTGCGGCAGTCGACGCTGCCGAAGGTGCCCGTGCCGTTCTTGCCGGCCTCCTGACGCACGGTGCCGGGCGAGGTGGTCTCCACGCGGGTGCACCCGGTGAGCGCGAGGGCTATCGCGAGGGCGGCCACGGGGAGCGCCGCCCATCTGCGGGCGAACCGGGCGGGGGCGGCGTCAGGTCGGGCGGGCAGGTGGCGTCGAGGCCGGACATATCGCATGGCCGCGACTATACATAAGGGGTATACATGTCATTCATACCGGGGGTACCCCCCGTCCACCCCGCGGCGACCCGCCGTCTACATGACGTGTATACCTCATGTGTATATTGACGCGCATGTCCATCGGCCACACCCTCCTGGGTCTCCTCGAATCGGGACCGCGCCACGGCTACGACCTCAAGCGCGCCTTCGACGAGCGATTCGGGCACGACCGCCCGCTGCACTACGGGCAGGTCTACTCCACGATGTCACGGCTGCTGAAGCACGGCCTGGTCGAGGTCGAGGCCATAGAGCCCGGCGAGGGCCCCGAGCGCAAGCGGTACGCGATCACGGAGGCGGGCGTCACCGACGTCGCGCAGTGGCTCGCGACGCCGGAGAAGCCGGAGCCGTACCTGCAGTCGACCCTCTACACCAAGGTCGTCCTCGCGCTCCTCACCCAGCGGGACGCCGCCGACATCCTCGACGTGCAGCGCGCCGAGCACCTGCGGCTGATGCGCGACCTGACCGAGCGCAAGCGCACCGGGGACCTCGCCGACCAGCTGATCTGCGACCACGCCCTCTTCCACCTGGAGGCCGACGTGCGCTGGCTGGAGCTGACGGCGGCGCGCCTCGACAGGCTGGCCCGGGAGGTCGGCGCATGACGGCCCCCGAGCCCCTGCTCACCGCCGAAGGCCTGCACAAGAGCTACGGCCCGACGACGGCGCTCGACGGGGCGGACTTCTCCGTGCACGCCGGTGAGGTCGTCGCCGTGCTGGGACCCTCCGGCTCCGGGAAGTCCACGCTGCTGCACTGCCTCGCCGGGATCGTCGTCCCCGACGCCGGCACCATCACCTACCGCGGCGCCGAACTGTCCGCCATGAACGACGCCCGGCGCAGCGCGCTGCGGCGCGGCGAGTTCGGCTTCGTCTTCCAGTTCGGGCAGCTCGTACCCGAACTGACCTGCGCGGAGAACGTCGCACTGCCCCTGCGCCTGGGCGGCACCTCCCGCAAGGAGGCCGCGCGCACCGCCCTGGAATGGCTGCGCCGGCTGGAGGTCGACGACGTCGCGGGGCAACGCCCGGGGGCGGTCTCCGGAGGACAGGGACAACGGGTGGCCGTCGCCCGTGCCCTGGTCACCGGCCCCCGCGTGGTGTTCGCCGACGAACCCACCGGCGCGCTGGACTCCCTCAACGGCGAACGGGTGATGCGCCTGCTCACCGACGCCGCCCGTGACACCGACGCCGCGGTCGTCCTGGTCACCCACGAGACGCGGGTGGCCGCGTACTCCGACCGCGAGGTCGTCGTACGCGACGGGAAGGCCCGCGACACCGCGCGCGTGGCATGAGGCCCGGAAACATCTCCCGCGCCGCCCGCCTCGCCACCCGCCGGATCCCGCCGTCACTGGCGGCCGCGAAGCCCGGGCGCGAACCCTCTTGACCGGCCTCTGGGTGGCCCCTGCTGCTGCTCACGGCCTCCCTGCCGAGCGCCCTGACCAGGCGTGACGACCTGGAACGCGCCCGCGACAACATGACGTACATCTCGATCGTCAGGACCGGGCCGACGACACACTGTTGATCAACGCGGTGGACACCGCCTACCGCGGCCAGGAGGTGCGCGGTCGCCTACTGAAGCCGGAGGGCCGGGAGGCACCGCTGCCGCCCGGCGTCGGCAGGCTGCCCGCACCAGGGACGATGGTGGCCTTCCCCGCCCTGCGGCGGCTGCTCACCTCTGCGCGGGACCCGCTGGTGAGCGAGCGGCTGCCGTACCGCGTCACCGGCACCAGGGCCGGGGAGACCGTCCGCGTCGAATGCATCCACGCCTTCGGCTCCGTCGACCGGGGGCGGCACTGGAGACCCGGTCCTGGCGCTGCTCGTGCTCATCGTCCCCGTGGGGCTGCTCTTGCCCGTTGGGGTGTCCGCAGCCGTCCGTTTCGGCGGGGCCCGCCACGATGCTGTCAACCGTGGTGGCCTTCGGCACCCGCCGCAACACCCTCGGCCTGTCGGTGCTGTGACAGACCGCGATCCTCGTCGCCCTCGTCCTCGCCCTCGCCGGCGTGGTCGGCTTGACCCTGGGGCGGTACTGCTGCGCATGGTCGGGACGGCCGTGACCGTCGACTGGCACGACGTTGCCGCCACGACCGGCGTCGACATGGCCGTCGTTCTCCTGGTGACCCGTCTCAGCCTTCCCGCCCTGGCCGCACGGTGCGCCCGGACGGCCTGCGCACGGAGTGACACGCGGCGGCGTCAGGCAGTTGGAGAACCGGCCCTCGGACACATCCGGATGCCACAGGGAACACCTGGCAATTCGCCCGAAGCGCAGTGGACACCGGCAAACCTCACGCTTAACCTGAACGGGTCGCGCGCGACGGAGGGTCTTCGTACCCTCTCGGGGGGCAGGGGGTTCACATGAACATCGTCGGCCGCGTCAACGATTTCGTAGGCGACGACGACTCCAGAGCCGTCGTACTGCAGTCCCTTCGCGGTACTGACATCAGAGTCGGTCGGAATGCCGACCGGGTGTTCCCCGCAGCAAGCCTGATGAAGCTGGCACTAGCGGTCACCGTGATGGAGCAGTCGGACCCACGCCGCGTCGTGACCCGATCGGATCTCGGCCGCACGGACTACCCGTCTCTTCTGGAGGTCTTCGAGCCGCGGCATCAATTCACTCTGGCCGAATTGTGCGGCCTCATGCTCGCCACCAGTGACAACCCCATCGGAGCTTTCCTCACCGACCTCGTCGGCATGGACGCCGTAACAGCGACGGCCGCCCGGGCAGGCGCCCAGCAGACGTTCATGCGGGTGGGTTTTACTGACGGCGAACTCAACGCGACCGCACGGGACAGCGTCACAACCGCGGACGACACGGCATGCATGCTGCGATACGTGGCGACCACGCCGCGGCTCCGCCCACTCCTCACAGCCCTTCGCAACAGTATGCGGAACTTCCGCCTGCCGCTTCGGCTTCCCGACCAACTGCCGGTCGCCCACAAGACCGGAAGTCTCAGTGGACTCGCACATGATGCGGGCATCCTGTACGGACGCCACATCGACTTGATCGCCGTTTTTCTCACGGACCGGCAAGAAGACACGGCGCTCGTGAACATCCAAATCGGGGATTGCATAGCCGACATCTGGCGCCTCGCCGACGAAACCCTCTGACAAGGTCGGTGATGGGCGATGGCCGATCAGCGCGGCGTAATCTCGGAAGTACGGCGGACGGTCCGCATCTACAACCTGCTCGTCCTCGTTGTCGGAACGGTTGCGCTGATCGTGTCGGTGAACCGAGCGCACGAAGACGTTCTTGCCAAGACGTCGGAGATAGTGGGCACCACCCTTGTCTCCGCAGCCATGGTCAGTTTCATCTTCGGGCAGATCACCATCCGTGACACGACGCTTCAGGTCGATCAAGCCATCGACCACGCGCTCCGAGAGATACTCGAACCCATTCGTGAAAACCTCTTTGCCGGTGCCCTGGCGCGCTACAGGTGGGACTGTCACTTGGACCATCTCGGCTCCGACGGTTATGCGGTCCAAGCAATGCGCATCTCCTACCACGTACCGGAATTACCCAGGGAACTGCGATTCATCTGCGTCTCTTCCCTCAGCGACGAGCCCTTCGGCATCCTCGCCAGCGACAACCGATACGTCTTCCGCTGGCAGATCGACGAGGGACTGTCGCTGACCGATGGCGACTGCTTCCGCGTCGATCATGTTCGCGTCGACGGGCAGCAGTTGTCACAGACTTCCCCGCGCCAGACCGAACTGCGAGGCTCACCGGCGGTCGAATACCGTTTCGTGTTGCCGGAACCTCGTCACCATCACGGCTTCCGTTCCGTTGAGTTCAACGTCGTCACACGCAAGTACCTGGGAACCGACCGTGAGATCCGGGTGCAGGCGTACACGTTCAGACCCGTACTGGACGCCGAGTACCGCCTGACCGTAGGACAGGGCATCGGCGCCCAGATCCTCAACACTCAGGTGTCAGGACTCACCAGGCTCGGCACCGGGGGCCTGACGCAACACGGCCGTACGTACCCCGACGCATTCGGCCAGGTCGCCGCCCATGCCATCTTCACCACACCGCTGCAGACGGGGAGCAGCGTGGTGTTCACGATCGACCGAGGGAATCCTCGCCGTGTGTCCCCATCCGGGATGCCCTGAGCGGGCTCTCCAGCCCACCTCCGCGTCACCCTGTCAGTGCCGGGCCGGTGGGGCGGTGGTGGCCCGGCGGGTCAGGACCGCGGACAGCACGGTCGTCTCCGGGACGTCGTCGCGGTCGGCGAGCTTGGCCATCAGGAGCTGGACGGCGCGGGTGCCGATCTCGGCGGAGGGTATCGAGACCGACGTGATGGGCACGGGTGCCTGCTCGGCGGTCTCGTCGGGGCAGATCGCGGCCACCGACAGGTCGTCCGGGACCCGCAGTCCCATGGCCTGGAAGGCCGCGATCAGCGGCTGGGTGATCGGCTCGTTGTGGACGACGACGCCGGACAGTCCCGGCTGCTCGCGCAGCAGTTGCTCCGCCATGTCCCGCGCGGCAGCCGGGGTCTCCGGGCACGGGTGGACGGACGAGCGCAGGCCGAGGCGGTCGGCGGCCGCCGTGAAGCCCGCGGCGACCCGGCGCGCGAAGCCGGTGCCGCGGACGTAGACCTCGGGCGGCGAGCCGACGAGGGCTACGGTGTGGTGGCCGAGCGCGGCGAGGTGCTCGACACATGCCTCGCCGGCGCCCGCGAAGTCCAGGTCGACGCAGGTCAGCCCCGCCGGGTCGGAGGGGAAACCGATGAGCACGGACGGCCGGTCCAGGGCGCGCAGCAACGGCAGCCGCCGGTCGTCCATCTCGACGTCCATGATGATGAAGGCGTCCGCCATCGCGCTCTGGGCGACCCGGTTGATGCCCTCCTCCCCCTCGTTCTGCGTGAGGAGGAGGACATCGTGGTCGTGCTCCCGGGCGGCGGTCAGCACGGAGGTGGCGAACTGCATGACCACGGGCACGTGGATGCCCTTCCGGAGGGGCAGCACGAGGCCGATCACCCGTGACCTGCTGCTGGCCAGGGACCGGGCCCCGGCGTGCGGCCGGTAGCCCAGTTCACGGATGCTGTCCTCGATGCGCCGCCGGGTCTCCGGGGAGATCGGCCGCTTGCCGCTGAGGGCGTAGCTGACGGTGCTCGGCGACACGTTGGCGTGCCGCGCGACGTCAGTGATCTTGACCATGCAACTCCCTTCCCCTACGTGCGTGCTGTGCCGTGCCGTCCTCAGGAGCCGGCGAGCTCCAGGGTGAGGACGGCGGTACCGGCCGCGGCACGCGCGGAGGGACCGCCGGCGACCTCGACGCCCCACGGCAGGGACGCGTCGGAGGTCTCGGCCCGCAGCGTGGAGCCCTCGCGCACGACGGTGATCTCGGCCGCGGCCGAACCGTCCTCGCGGGGGATCCGCACGGTGGTGCGGGAGCCGTCGGCCGGCTCGAAGACCCGGACGGTCACGTCGTTGGCCCACACGTAGTCGGGGCGGTCGTCGACGGCGCCGACCGGGATCGCGGAACCGGGCCGGGCCAGCAGCGGGACGCTGAGGTAGTCGTGGGTCTCGCGGACCCAGCGCGGTCCGGTGACCTGCTCGCCGGTCGTGAAGTGGGTCCAGGTGCCCTCGGGCACGTAGTACGACACCTCGCCGTCCTCGGAGAACACCGGCGCGACCAGCAGGTCCCCGCCGAGCATGTACTGGCGCTCCAGCGAGGCGCAGCCCGGGTCGTCCGGGAACTCCAGCACCATGGCGCGCATCATCGGGACGCCCTCGGTGTGCGCCTGGTGCGCGGCACCGTAGAGGTAGGGCATGAGGCTCAGCTTGAGCTTGGTGAAGTGGCGGAGGACGTCCACCGCCTCCTCGTCGAACAGCCACGGCACGCGGTAGGAGGAGGAACCGTGCAGGCGGCTGTGCGAGGAGAGCATGCCGAAGGCGGTCCAGCGCTTGAACAGCCCGGCGTCGGGCAGGCCCTCGAAGCCGCCGATGTCGTGGCTCCAGTAGCCGAAGCCTGACAGGCCGAGGGAGAGGCCGCCGCGCAGCGACTCGGCCATCGACTCGTACGTGGACTCGCAGTCGCCGCCCCAGTGCACGGGGAACTGCTGGCCGCCGGCCGTGGCGGAGCGGGCGAAGAGCACCGCCTCGCCCTCGCCGCGGTGCTTGCGCAGCACGTCGAAGACGGTCTTGTTGTACAGCTGCGTGTAGTAGTTGTGCATGCGCTCCGGGTCGGAGCCGTCGAACCAGGCGACGTCGGTGGGCACGCGCTCGCCGAAGTCGGTCTTGAAGCAGTCGACGCCCATCTCCAGGAGGGCCTCGAGCTTGGACGCGTACCAGGCGCAGGCGTCGGGGTTGGTGAAGTCGACCAGGGCCATGCCGGGCTGCCACAGGTCCCACTGCCAGACGCCGCCGTCGGGGCGCTTGAGCAGGTAACCGGCGGCCTTGCCCTCGGCGAAGAGCGGGGAGCGCTGGGCGATGTAGGGGTTGATCCACACGCAGATGTGCAGGTCGCGCTCCTTGAGCCGGCGCAGCATCCCCTCGGGGTCGGGGAAGACGCGCGGGTCCCACTCGAAGTCGCACCAGTTGAACTCGCGCATCCAGAAGCAGTCGAAGTGGAAGGCCGACAGCGGCAGGTCGCGCTCGGCCATCCCGTCGACGAACCCGGTGACGGTCTGCTCGTCGTAGGAGGTGGTGAAGGAGGTGGTCAGCCACAGCCCGAACGACCAGGCGGGCGGGAGCGCGGGCCGGCCGGTGAGCGCGGTGTACTTGCGCAGGATCTCCTTCGGC
Source organism: Streptomyces sp. NPDC005722 (assembly GCF_040630935.1). Lineage (NCBI taxonomy): Bacteria > Bacillati > Actinomycetota > Actinomycetes > Kitasatosporales > Streptomycetaceae > Streptomyces > Streptomyces sp. NPDC005722. Next base: position 5,204 of record NZ_JBEXYN010000015.1, on the reverse strand, counting down.
GTGGGGCCGTGGATGACGTAGTACTGCAACTGCTGGCGCTCGGCGCTGAACTGGACGCGCGAGACCTGCTCGGAGGCGACCTCGAAGGAGACCTTGCCGGGGTCGTCGACGAAGACGCCGTAGCCGGCGTCGGTCAGGTAGAACGGGATGTTCTTGTAGGACTGCTCGCTGCTCGTACCGCCGTCGGCGTTCCAGATGTCGACGGTCTGGCCGTTCTTGACCAGCGGGCCGAAGCGCTCGCCGAGCCCGTAGACGGACGTGCCGACGGCCAGCCGGAGCTGCTCGCGGACGTGGTGCTCGCCCTCGGCGGTCTCCATCAGCGCCATGGCCTTGACGTCGCTGCTGGTGAGGGTGCGCCCGTCGGCCTGGAACTCCATCCGCCACTCGCCGTCGAGGCGGAAGCGGACGCTCAGGTCGCCGGAGGTGAGGACGGCCTGCTCCTCGTCGACGGTCACGACGGGCTCGTGCGGCTCGTGGTGCAGCTCGAAGTTCGGGCCGGTCTCGACCTCGCCCTCGAAGTGGGTGATGCGCACGCCGATCACACCGGGCATCGGCGCGGTGCAGTCGACGGTGACCAGCGGGCCCTTGAGCAGGTCGCCGCGGTGCCGGATGTGCTGCGTGGGTGCGTGCACCCGCAGGGTTCCGGGGCCCGGGACGGCATCGAGGACCTCGGCCGGATACGCCGCCGTGACGCCTTCGCGCAGCAGCCAGTACCCGTTGGTGAACTTCATGGTCGATGCCTTTCCCGGTGGGCTGCCACCGGCGTTCTCGGTACGTGTACGTGTCGGAGCAGGTGGGGGTGGCCCTGCCTCCTGCCCCGTGACGGGGGGAGGCAGAGCCGTGGGCGGGTCGGCGGGGTGGTCACCCGCCCGGGTGGAGGGCCTCGGACACAGGCGTCCGGGCGGCGGTCACTTCACGGCGCCGACGGCGATGCCCCGGGTGAGCGTCCGCTGGAAGAGCAGGAAGAACACGATGGCGGGGAGCGCGCCGAGCAGACCGGCCGCGTTGGTCATCGTCGCGTCCATGAGGCGCTGGCCCTGGAGCACGCCGAGCGCCACCGAGACGGTCTGGTTGTCGTTCGACGGCAGCATGACCAGCGGGAGCAGGAACTCGTTCCAGGTCCAGATGAAGAAGAACACGAGCAGGACGCCGAGGGTGGGCCGGCTGACCGGGACCACCATCCGCCACAGGATCTGCCAGCTGTTGGCGCCGTCGATCCTGGCCGCCTCGATGATCTCCTTCGGGAAGGCCCCGAGCACGGAGGAGAGGAGGTACGTGCCGAAGGCCGCCTGCACGACGCTGAAGACGATGATCAGGCTCAGCCTGGTGTCGTACAGCCCCACCTGCTTGGACAGGTAGTACAGCGGGTAGACCAGGGCCTCCTGCGGCAGCACGTTGGCCAGCACGAAGAAGGCGAGGAAGTACGCCTTGCCCTTGATCCGCCCGATGCCGATCGCGTAGGCGTTGAGCACCGAGAGGATGACGCCGAACACGGCGACCGAACCCGAGATCACGATCGAGTTCAGCAGCGTGTGCCCGAAGTTGACCCGCGTCCAGAAGTCCGTCAGGCCGTCCAGGTGGAGGCCGTGGGGCAGGGACAGCGGACCGTGCGCGGAGTAGTCGGCGGGCGACTTCAGCGCGTTGATGAGCACGATCAGGAGCGGCAGCACCATGAAGATCGCGCCGAGGATCATCGCCACCAGCACCGGGTAGCGCTTGAGCGCCTTCACTGTGCGTCCTCCGATCGGGTCTGGAAGCGGAGGCCGACCGTGGTCAGCGCCAGGATGATCAGGGTGAGGACCGTCGCGATCGCCGAACCGTAGCCGACGTCCGTCTTCTCGAAGAAGGTCGAGAAGGAGAAGTAGGACGGCACGATGGTCGCGTCGGCGGGCCCGCCCTTGGTGAGGACGTACACCGCGCCGAAGACCTTCAGGGCCGCGATGGTGCACCACAGCATCACCACGTAGATCTCGGGGCGGATCTGGGGCAGCGTCACGTGCCAGAAACGCTGCCACCAGTTCGTCCCGTCGAGCTCGGCCGCCTCGTAGAGCGAGGGATCGACCCGCTGGAGTCCCGCCATGAAGATCACGACGGGGAAGCCCAGCTGCACCCAGACCATGACGGCCATCACGCTGTAGAGCGCGAACTTCGGGTCACCCAGCCAGTCCTGCTGGAGCGAACCCAGGCCGACCGCCTTCAGCAGCTCGTTGAGCGAGCCGTTCTCGGGGGCCAGGATCCAGCTCCAGACGATGCCCGCCACGGTGATGGGCAGGACCTGGGGCAGGTAGAAGCAGGCACGCAGCACGCTGGCCAGCTTCGAACCGAAGTGCTTGCCGATGAAGTCGAACAGCGCCGCCGCCACCACGAGGCCGACGGCGGTGGGGATCACCGCCATCGCCAGGACCATGGCGACGCTGTGCCGGAAGGACTCCCAGAACCGCGAGTCCTTCATCAGCTCCCGGTAGTTCTCCAGCCCCGCCCAGGTGGGCGAGCCGACGCCCTGCCAGTGCGTGAAGCTGAAGTAGATGTTCATCACGAACGGCACGATCACGACGGCCAGGAAGGCGATGACACCCGGGATCAAGTACAGCGCGTAGGGATTGCGCAGCCGGAGGGGTCGGGCGCTCATGACGTGGGCGCACCCGCGTCATAGGCCTTCTGCAGTTCGTCCAGGACCTGGTCCGGGGTGCCGCTGCCGGTGATCAGCTTCTGGGTGGCCGAGACCAGCACGTCGTAGAAGCCGGGGACCGGCCAGTCCGGGTAGAAGGCGAGGCCGTCCTGGTCCGAGACCTTGTTGAAGTTCTCGATCAGCTCCTTGGAGCTGGGGTCGGTGATCGCCGAGGGCTCGGCCGCGACGGGCACACCGCCGTTGTTGCCCAGGGTGTTCTGGATCCCCTTCTTCATCGTGATGTCGATGAAGTCGTAGGCCAGCTGCTTGTTCTTGGCGTTCTTCGGGACGACCCAGAGGTTGCCGCCCGAGCCGAGGGTCATCTTGGAGTCCGGGAAGAGGAACGAGCCCCACTGGAACTTGCTCTCGTCGCGGAAGCGGCCGTACCACCAGCTGCCCGAGAAGAAGATCGGGGACTTGCCGCTGATGAAGGAGACGCCGGCGTCCTCGGCCTTGGCGCCGCTGGTCGTCTTGGCGATGTAGCCCTTCTTCACCCAGTCCGACAGGGTGTTGGCGGCGTACGTCCAGGCGGCGTCGTGGAAGTCCGCCTTGCCCTTGTAGAGCTCGAAGGAGTCGACCCAGCTGCGGTCGGCCTTGGTCAGGGCCAGCTGGTACAGGTACTGGTGGGCCGGGTACTCGGCGCCGCCGTTGGCGAGCGGGGTGATGCCCTTGGCCTTGAAGGCCGCGAGGGCCTGCTCGAACTCGTTGAACGTGGTCGGGACCTTCACGCCGTTCTTCGAGAAGAGGTCCTTGTTGTAGTACACCATCGTGTACTCACCGAAGTTCGGGATGCCGTACCAGTTACCGGAGCCCATGACGCCCTTGGCGTCGTAGCGGCTGGTGGTGGTGACGCTGGGGCTGAGCAACTTGTCCCAGCCGTGCTTCGTGACCTGCGGGGTGAGGTCGGTGAGCAGGCCCTGCTTGGCCAGCAGGCCGGCCGTGGCGTTGCCCTTGTTGTACTCCATGAGGTCAGGGGCGTTGCTGGAGTTGAGCACCATCGAGGCGGTCTTCTGGATCTGCTCGAAGCCCTTCGCCTCGAACTCGACCTTGACGCCGGGGTGGGACTTCTTGAACTCCTCTATCGCCTGGTTCCAGGCGATGCCCATGGCACTGTTCGGAGCTTCGTAGTGCCAGAGCTTCAGCGTCTTGCCGTCGCCCTCCGCACCGCTGTCCGAGCTTCCGCACGAAGTGATGAGCATGGCGCCCGCAAGGGCAGCTGCTGCGAGAGCCAGCGGTCTGCGCACCTTCAACATTGAAGTGACCTCCACCTGGGCCGAACGAGTGAGGCGCCCATCGAATGGTTTCGATGCGACGCGTCGAAGCGCTTCGACGCAGGACCGTATGCAGCGGGCGCAGATATGTCAATGGTGTTAACAAATTGCCGACCTGCGATTTTTGAAGTGTTACCGACGCTCAACGAGTGCGTGACATGCGACGGATGCCCGGAGTGACCGGGTGTGGACGCAGCGGCGTCGCTCACGGGGCGGAAGCGCTTGGCATCGAATCGGATTCGCAGCTTCCGAATTCCGGCGGGATCTTCTTTTGGGCACCATTGGCCCCTCACACCCCTTCTGTCACGTTTGCCACACCCGCCTCTACGGACACGCGGTCAGGGGTGCGGGAGGGGTTGCTGCGCGACGCCAACCTCCGCACGCGGACTTGCAGTTGGGTCGCCACTGACGCAACGGAACCTTCGCGGCACGCACGGTTGACAGGGCGTCACAGCAGAGCAAAAGATACCAATATGCACTTTTTGCCGGATCCCTTTGACGGGCGGCACAAAACGCGCCTACCGTGCATATAGGGACGTCTTCAACTACAGACATCTGTTCCGGCGTTCCACGTCCGTGAGGTGCGTTCCGCGCCCGGTCGTCCGCACCCCAACCCGCCGGGATCACGCACGTTCCCGCGCGGACGGTGGTCGGCCCCGCGCGGGCCGCGACCCGAAGTCCACATCCCCGAAGGGGGAGTCATGCGAAGGCTTACCATCCGCAGGATCGCCGCCGCTGTCGTGGTGGCGCCCCTGCTCGCATTCGCCGGAGCCACCGCGGCCAGCGCGGCGACGCCACAGACAGCACCCGCGACCGCGCAGTCCGTCGTCGACCACGGCGGCGGCTGGGGCGGCGGGCACGGCGGCCACGGCGGCCACGGCGGCTACGGCGGCTGGGGCAACGGCTACGGTTATGGCGGCTACGGCTGGGGCGGTTACGGCGGCTACGGAGGTTACGGAGGTTACGGCGGCTACTACGGCTACTACCCCGGCTTCTACGGCTTCTACGGAGGCTTCTAGCACTGACGCCTCGGCGCCGGCACCGGTGACGTGCAGGCCCGCCCGATGACGTCCCCACCGCGACCGTCACCGCCCGGTCCCCCGGGCCCGGACGGTGACGGCCCACGGTGAGGAGGTCGGGCAGGGCGCCTGCAGCGGCCCTCCCGCGGCGGTGACGGCACCACCCGACCGAGCCCGACAGAAATTTATACCGCCGGGGGGAGCGGGGCGGTCAGCCCGTACAAGGGCGGAGTACGCCTGTTTCTG